>JACPXK010000076.1 GCA_016196565.1 Candidatus Omnitrophota bacterium
GCATCCAATTTTTAATTCCAGCTTGGATGAGACAACCGAAGAAATCGTTTTCAAAAAATATTATAACCTTGGCGTTGCCGTCGATACGGAGCAGGGATTGATTGTTCCCGTATTAAAGGATTTCGACAAAAAGGATATGACTGAACTTTCCAAGTCACTCAGTGATTTGGCCGAAAAAACCCGGCAAAGAAAAATTTCTCTGGAAGAATTGCAGGGAAGCACCTTTACCATTTCGAATCAAGGGGGGATTGGCGGGGCGCATTTTACACCGATTGTCAATAAACCGGATGTGGCCATTTTGGGCCTTGGCCAGGGCAAGAAAAAACCCGCGGTTAAAAATGATAAGGTGGAAGTGAGAATGATGCTTCCGCTCGCTCTTTCTTATGATCACCGTGTTGTTGACGGCGCCAATGCCGCCCGCTTTATTACGGATTTAGTTGGTGCCATTGAAAATTTTGATGAAAAGAAACTTAAGAAAAAGTAATTCGGAGAAAGCATGAAGCCAATCAAGACAGACATTGTGGTGGTAGGATCCGGACCCGGAGGTACGGCGGCTGCCTTTTATGCAGCTGACAAAGGCAAAAAAGTCATTTTGGTAGAAAGAGAAAAACGCCTCGGCGGGGTTTGCCTTAATAAGGGATGTATTCCTTCCAAAGCCCTCCTTCATGTTACCCAGCTTATTAAAGAAGCCAAAGAATCCAGCTTCCGCGGCGTTACTTTTCAAGCGCCGACCATTCATCTGGATAAAATGCGTGCCTGGAAAGAATCCATTCTGGAAAAATTAGGACAGGGCATCAAAGGCGGTGCCGCTTCACGTGGCGTAGAAGTATTGAACGGCCGCGGTTATTTCGAAGATTCTACGACCTTGCGGGTTGAGACTTCTCAGGGACAGCAATTCATTCATTACGATCAGGCCATTATTGCCGTAGGGTCAAAGCCCGCGCTTCCCTCCGCCTTCGACCTTGGAAATCCCCGCATCATGACTTCCACCGAAGCGCTGGAACTCGAAGACATTCCGGAAAATCTTCTTGTGGTCGGCGGCGGTTATATCGGGATGGAACTCGGAACGGTTTATTCGGTTCTGGGCAGCAAAGTCGTAATGGTGGAAGCCATGAAATCCATTTTGATGGGAGCCGATCCGGATTTGGTTCGCCCGGTGGCCAAATATGCCCAGGAAAATTTTAAAGAAGTGCGCCTTGGCGCCAAAGTGGTAAAAATGTCTACAAGCGGAAAGCAAATTAAAGTGACCTTTGAAGGTGACGGCGGAAATAAAGTCGACGAGTATTACGACCGGGTGCTTGTTTCGGTAGGCCGTGTTCCCAATACCGAAGATTTGGGTCTTGGAAATACCAAAGTTCAAAAGGATGACAAGGGTTTCATTAAGGTCAATTCCGGTCAACAGACCAACGATCCGCATATTTATGCCATTGGAGATGTGGCGGGAGGCGCCTTACTCGCGCATAAAGCCGCCAAAGAAGCCCGCATTGCCGTGGAAGTTATTACCGGCGAAGACAGTGCTTTCGAGAATATTATTATTCCCGCTGTGGTCTTTACCGATCCGGAAGTGGCGTGGTGCGGCCTTACGGAGATGGAAGCCAAGCAGAAAAATATGGATGTCAAAGTCGTGCGTTTTCCTTGGGGGGCTTCCGGCCGTGCGCTGACCCTTGACCGGACGGACGGTTCTACCAAATTGATTATTGATCCTGCTACCGAGCGTATTTTGGGAGTCGGTATGGTGGGTCATGGCGCGGGCGAATTAATCAGCGAAGGCGTTTTGGCCGTCGAAATGGGGGCTACCGTGCAGGATTTAGCCGAATGTGTGCATCCTCACCCAACCCTTTCGGAAACATTGATGGAAGCCGCCGAGGTTTTTTACGGTCATTCGACGCATATGTACACCCGCCGCAAAACTGTGGATGAACTCGTTTAAAGATTTAGATCAGGCATTCCCTCAGCTTCGCCTCCAATATACTTCCGGAAAATTGGAAGAACGCGATCTTGTTTCCGACCCGGTCGTTCAATTCCGTAAATGGTTTCAAGCGGCGCTGAGATCTAAAGTGCGCCGTCCCAATGTCATGACGCTTGCTACCGCGGGCAAAAACGGCAAACCCTCCGCGCGAACGGTTCTCCTCAAAGGATTTGATAAGAAGGGGTTTGTTTTTTTTACCAATTATCAAAGCCGTAAGGGAAAAGACATTGATGAAAATCCTTTCGGCACGCTTGTTTTTTATTGGCCGGAGGTCGAACGTCAGGTGATTGTCCGGGGCCGTGTCGAAAGGATTTCCCGGAAAGAATCCGGAAAATATTTTCAGTTACGCCCGCGCGATTCCCGCCTCGCCGCCTGGGTTTCGCGTCAAGGAGAAGAAATCAAAAATCGCCGGGAGTTGGAAAAGAGATTTAACCGTGTTGCGGCATTTTATGAAAACCGAGAAATCCCGCTTCCGCCTTATTGGGGAGGCTACGAGCTCAAACCCGAAACCTTGGAATTTTGGCAAGGCCGGAAAAATCGCTTGAACGACCGTATCCTTTATACCAAAAGCCGCGGACGTTGGAGAAAAAAACGCCTTCAGCCTTAGGGAGATATATGTTCGGAAAAATGGGTTCCATGATGGAACAGTTCAAGCTTATGCAGCGCCTGATGAAAGATGAAAATTTCCGTGCTTTTATCGGCCATCCCAAGGTTCAGGAACTTTTCAAAGACCCTGAAATTCAGGCTGCCATGAAATCCAACAATCCTGCCGCGATCATGAATCACCCCAAACTTCTGGCGTTACGTGGTGATCCCGAGCTTGCCCAAATTATTCCCAAATTAAATTTCAAGGATTTGATGTAAAAGGGGCAGTATAATACGGCTACCATGCAAATGAATGAATCGGCAGTTTTAATCCGGGACCTCGAAGCCACACAAATCCCCAGCGGGACAAAAATGACTTTGTTTAAGGACACTCACGTGACGATTACCCAGGCGCTTGGCGGGACTTATACGGTGATGACCGACCAAGGCGTGCTTGCCAGCATTGCGGGCAAAGATGCGGATGCCATTGGTAAAGAGGTTATCAACTCGCCCATGGATACCATGCCGGAGGCTTCTACCGAAGATTTGGTGATGGCCCAGCTTCGCACCTGTTACGATCCGGAAATTCCTCATAATATTGTGGATTTGGGTTTGATTTATGAATGCAAAATTACGCCGGTTGAAGAAGAAGGGCGCGAAGGCCAAAAAGTCGATATTCGCATGAGCCTAACGGCTCCCGGTTGCGGTATGGGAGATTGGCTCCGGCAGGATATTAAAAACAAACTGCAAGTTGTCCCCGGCATTAAAGAAGTGAATGTGGAAGTGACTTTTGATCCTCCCTGGAATCCCAGCATGATGAATCCGGCTCTTCGCCGCGCCCTCAACATGATGTGACCCCAAAAGGGGCCAGGCCCCTTGGTGCCAGGCTCCTTTTGTCTTTACCTCGAAGGCTCCAAAGACGATAATTTCGTGTAATTGGAGAGTTTGACCTGTCCCCCCTGGGGACTGTCCCTATGAAGCAATCCCTAGAAAATAAATTGCGCGCCTCTTTAAAGGGCGAAGTCCGCTTTGACGACGGCAGCCGCGCGCTTTACGCCACGGATGCCTCCAATTACCGGCAGATTCCGATCGGCGTGGTTTTGCCGCGCGACAGTGAAGACATTGTCAAGACGTTTGAAATTTGCCGCGAGGCGGGCGCGCCCATACTTCCGCGCGGAGCGGGGACAAGCATCGCCGGACAATGCTGCAATGTGGCGGTGGTTCTGGATATGTCCCGCTGGATGAATCGTATTCTCGAAATCCAGCCGGAAAAAACCAGGGCGAGAATCGAGCCCGGTCTTGTGCTCGATACTTTGCGCGCTGAAGCCCAAAAATACGGCCTTACCTTCGGACCCGATCCCGCCACTCACAACCGCTGCACGCTCGGAGGAATGATTGGCAATAATGCTTGCGGCGTTCATTCCGTCATAGCCGGAAAAACCGTGGATAATTTAGAATCGCTTGAAATTTTAACTTACGACGGCCTTCGTATGAAGTTGGGTAAAACCAGCGATGAAGATTTGGAGCAAATCCTTCGCGAAGGAGGACGAAAGGCCGGAATTTACCGGGCCTTAAAAGATTTGCAAAAGGAATATGCCGATTTGATCCGCGCCCGGTATCCCAAAATCCCGCGCCGGGTTTCCGGCTACAATTTGGACGAACTTCTGCCGGAAAATGGATTTAATGTGGCCCGCGCCTTAGTCGGCAGCGAGGGAACTTGCGTTACTATTCTTGAAGCCACTGTGAAATTGATTCCGATGCCGCCTTACCGCGTCTTAGCGGTGCTGGGTTACTCCGATATTTATGCGGCCGCCGACGATGTTCCTAATATTCTCCAGTTCAGGCCCATCGGCCTGGAAGGTTTGGACGAACATTTTATCCGCAATATGAAAAAAAAGGGAATGCATCTTCCGGAAATCGCGATGCTGCCCAGAGGGGCAGGATGGCTTTTGACCGAGTTTGGCGGCCAAACCCCGGATGAAGCCAAAGAGTTTGCCCAAGAAATGATGAGTGCTTGGCAAAGCCGTCCCGGCCGGACGGAAATGAAATTATTTACCGGTCCGGCGGAACAAAAGAGGGTGTGGTCGGTTCGCGAATCGACTTTTGGGGCTTCGGTTTTTGTTCCGCAAGAAAAAGACACCTACAGCGGTTTTGAAGATTCTTCCGTGGCTCCGGAAAAATTAGGCCAATACCTGCGTGATTTGGAAAAGATTTACCGCAAATACGATTATACTTCGATCACTTACGGCCATTTCGGGGACGGCTGCATTCACAGCCGCATTAGTTTTGATTTCCGCACCGCCGGCGGCATTAAAACTTACCGAGAATTTCTGGAGGAGGCTTCGGACCTTGTGATCCAATACGGCGGCTCGCTTTCCGGGGAACATGGCGACGGACAAAATTGGGGGGAGTTTCTTCCTAAAATGTTCGGGCCCGAA
>JACPXK010000078.1 GCA_016196565.1 Candidatus Omnitrophota bacterium
GGGGTCTACTTCGGGCTGGACCGTGACCCAATCCACGGCCTGGCGAAGCCGGATGACGGAAGACCGGAGATAATTTTCTACCTGTTCAATGCCCTGCTCGTCGTCCCAAAATGTCCGCTTGCGATAAACCAGAGCGGCAATGTAACCGCGTCCCGCATAATAAGCCGCAAAGTGGTCCACCACCATATTGCCGCCGAGAATCGGAGAAATGAGAATCACCGGACGTTTTTGGCCCGGTTTTAAATTTTTCGGTAAATAGTAATCAATGCGGTTGGTGTATTGCAGCTTCAAGTCCTTGGCGGTTTTTTGATCGGTTTTGGCCAGTTCTTCCACATGATTTTTGAAACCGGGAAGATTTTTGACCTCCAGTTCCGCCGGAAGTTTAAGGGAAAATTCCACCGTGCGCAGAACATAACTGCCCGTGACTTTTTCGCCGATAATTTCGGCTTTTAACTGCCCGGCTTCAAGCGGCGGATAATCATAATAACCTTGATAAGATTCAGGCAGTGAAACAGCGGGACGGGAAGCCAGCGGTTTCCAGGCAACACAACCGGAGGAGATAAACAGAGGCACGAGAACAAGAAGTGCCAGGCACTTTTTATAACGCTGCATACCTAAAGATTAACCGAAATAAACCATTTTTTTAATAAGGGCCATCATTTCGGGAAGAGCGCTTTGCCGGGCGCCTTTTTCCACCACCGCGGGCCTGCCGTACTGATGGATTTCCGCCATTTCATCCCCCGAGACGGAGTCAAAAAAAATAATGACCGGCACATTCCATTTTTTTTTGTGGATTTCCCGGTAAACTTCACGGCCGTCTTTAAAAGGCATTTTAATGTCCAGCACTAAAATATCAGGAAGTTTTTTTTGAAGGGCCTGAATCGCCTTAACGCCGTTTTCCACATGCTCGACTTCAAAGGAAGGCTGGACGCGCCTTTCTAAAAATTCACACACCATATTGCCGATTTCCATTTCATCGTCGGCGATCAGCACATGAATGACCGGCGGAAGCGGCAAATGAGTCACAAGCTGTTTTTGAAAATCCGTGCCCGAAAGATCGCTGGCGAAGACATCGTCAAAGGCAACATCGGTCCGCCTCTTGGCAGGTTCGGACCCGATTTCGAACAGGCGGGAATGCGGGAAGGTTTTGCTCAGCACCTTGATTTTTTGAACAAACGCCGGCGTCATGATTTCGGAATTGATGAAGGCAAGGTCATATTTGCCGCCGCCGTTCAAATAAGCGCTCGCGGCCGATAAATCGTGAAAGGTATGAACAGCGGCAGAGGTGTCTTCAAAAAATTCTTCGAGAAAATTGACCCGGGGACTTTCGGGCCTGTCCAAAATCAGGATTTGGCGTTCGGGCATAAGTTTCTCCGCTCGTTAAAGATTAACGGTGCTTAATTTTCATCCTTTGGGAAGCTTCCGTAGGATTTTGGAAAATTCTTTTTTATTCATTTGACCGCTTGCTAATTTTAACACCCCATCGAGAAGGTACCCTTTCGGATCCCGAAGTGAAATTCCATTGATTTCAAGAAAAACAAGTGCTACCGCAAGAGCTGACCGTTTATTGCCATCAATAAACGGATGGTTTTGGCAAATATGAAAAGCATAGGCAGAGGCCATTTCATATAAATCCTGATGCAGCCACACTCCTCCGAAACTGGCTTCGGGCTGAGCCAAGGCTGACTGTAACAAATGCATATCCCTAACGCCTTCAGATCCGCCGTAGAGTTGAATTTGATTGGAGTGAATCTGGATTATTTCTGCCAGATTAAGGAAGAGAGGGTCTTTCATAAAATATACGAGCGATGTTTTATTGGGCCAAAGCTTTTAGCGTTTTGGCATGTCTTTTGTTGATTTTAACCAAAGCGGCTTTGAGTTTTTTCTCCCGAGAAGAACCTTTAACAGGCGAAACAATCAGGTTTTGGCCGTCGGTGGTAACTTCTAGCGGTGTTTTTAGATCAATTTTTAAAAGCTCGAGAATGGCTTTTTCGATGATGAGGGCCGAACTGTTTCCGTGAGAAGTTAAATGCTTAATCATCTAGGACCTCCTTATAAGGTGACTCATTGGATATACAATGGATACACCAAAAAAATCCCCCTGTCAAGAGGAACGAAACCAGCGTGGAGAAAGCCAGGGTTAGGCGGCGCTTGAGAACAGTTTGGCGATTTTGCGCAGGCCGTCCATAACGGACCCGATCCCAAGCTGTCCTTCCCAGCGTCTGAGGTCCCAGCTATAAATCCGGGCAACTTGAGATTTTAACGTACGGATAAGCTCCGCCCAGAGTTTAGCCTCCGCATTTTCAGAAGCGTAACCCCATACTTGAGAATCCGGAAGAGGCCTGCCGGTGAGTTCAAGCATTGCTCTTTGAATTTCTTTTTTGACTTCGGTCGCAGTACTGCCAGCCACAATGGTCAAACCGAAACGTTCAGCATAGGCCGCGGCTTGAGTACGCACCTCAGAGCGCGAAGATACGACGCCATTAACTTTGGCTTGGAAAAGTGTTCCGATGAGGCCAAGGAGCTCGAGGTCCTCCGGCCCATCAATAGCCAGAATCGCGGGCCCGAGAGAGCTGCTTTTGCTGCTGCGGACCGAACGTGCCGTTGACTCAGGAACCACAGGCAGCGTGAGACTTCGATAAATATCCGCAGCGGCCGCTTGCTGGTATCGAGTTTCTGAACGCTTTTCATCAATACGAAACTCCGGCTCTACTTCAAACTCTTCTCGAGTTAAGCCCAGAGATTCCCAAACTTGTTTTTTAAGCGGGACGTTCTTCAAGGCCTCGTAGCGCGCTTTCGCGTTAGTTTCCAAATCATGTTC
Organism: Candidatus Omnitrophota bacterium; assembly: GCA_016196565.1. The sequence continues at coordinate 2,822 of JACPXK010000078.1, forward strand.
GATTGCCGCCATGGTCGTAGTCTTAGCTTCCGGGATTGGATTCGAAGGAACATTTTTAAAAGACGGTTGCCATATGGCCCGGCCTGGGAAAGCTCCGCGAAAACCATCGAGCTTTTCCGCAGACTGACGGGCATTGGGAACAAGATTATCAACGTCTCCGCCGCTTAGCATTTGCAGAAGATGGCCGGTGGTGAGCTCATTAAGTCTTTTAAGAAAGGATTCGCCAGGATAAACAAATTTAAAAACATCAAAATCCACTTCAAAAGAATTCAAAGCTTCTGCAGAAAGAATAGTGTTCATGCTTGATTCCCATTCAAATCTATCAGCGGGAGTTTCAAAAGCTTGGTCAGCCGGAACGCCATTTCGAGTTTTGGCAGGCAAATTTTCAACCGCAAAAAGAAATCCCGCTTGATGAACAGCGATGGACTGATTTCTGATTTCCGGCATGATGGTGTTGAAAGAATTCAGAAGAGAGGAATCGATGTAAGTATTGTATTTAAATCCCACCACTTGTTCGGCCGAAGCAAATTCTTCAGGAGAAACCTCAAGCTCTTCTCCCTGATTGGTCGGGCGGTTGCCAATAGCGTTTCGCGGGCCTTTAGTTGTATCTCCGTTGGGAGTTTTGTTGCCTTCCCATTTCAACCAAAGGGATATGTTTTGGGGAAGATCCGGATGAGGTTGAATGGGCCCGAAATCCGCTTGAACGGCCGGTTTATTATTTCTGTACCGCGGATCGCTGGCAATATCGCGAAGGCTCACAAATTGCCCCGTGTCGGTACGGTAACGGCCGGTGAGAAATCCGGGATGAATAAGAATTCCGTCCGCAAATTTCGAATACACCCTGGCAAGCATCAGCATGATTTCCGTCACATTCAGCTCAGGATGAAAATAATGTGTTGCGGCATTGTCATGATCAAAAGGAATCACCACAACCGGTGACAAACCATTTTGCCCGTAAACCTGCCTCAAAAGCGCGCGGCGTTCCCGCTCCATCGCCTGCCATTTTTCCGGGCCTTTTAAACCGGCGAGATCTCTAAATGAACGCCGCGCTTCGGAGCGATGAATTATGCTCGATGATACGCCGCCGTAAAGAGTTGCTGCTTTTCCGGAAAAATCAAATAACCGAAGCTCATAATTGGTCAAAGTCTGATTGAAACGATCTAGTGTTGATAAAATCGAATTTTTACTGAGAGGAGCCGGATCCAAGACAAATTGATTTACTTTAGTTAACAAAACCTTCAATAGCCCCCCAAAATTAAGCTTATCAACGACAACCTTTCCTTCTGGATCAAAATCGTTGACTAAGGGGTCGACGATTCTATTAAGTTCATCCTTCGAGAGAACAGTCTTTTTTCGTGTGACATCCCTTACCGCATCCAGCAGCCGGGTAGCAACTTGATAATCGTTAATCGTAATTCTATAAGCGTATTCAACATTTGGAACAGCCCGCGCTTCGGACTTGGCATATTGGCCCAGAAGTTTTATAACGTAACTGGTCGGAGGAAGCCCCACGCTTTTGAAAGGTTGTGCAGTAGCCAGCGACCGCGTTTCGGAGCGCACTTCAAGGTTTGCAGGAATTTGCGGTCTTTGACCTGCTAGCGCGTCATCATTCTCGTCAGGCAACTGGGCTGCTAGAATCCTATAAACCGTATCTCCACTGTCATAAAAACGAATGGAAGACTCGCCAGGTTTTTGGCCGGGTGCTACTTCCAAACCTAAATCTAATGCAAGAATTGCATCCACAATAGACTGGGTAATAACGTTATCTCCGGTTGCTTTGACCCAGACGTTTTGAGAACCTCGAAGATTAACTTCCGTTTGCAGATTTTCCCTTTCAAGTAATTCGCGAAAGGCCTGCATATTTCTTGTTTCAGAGCGTTTTTGATTAAGAATTTCGGCCGCTTCAGTCAATACGCTTGAAAATACAGCGCCGGCTTCCTTGGCTGTGGTGGGTGAAGAATTAACAATGAATGCCCGCATGGCTGTTCTAAGTTTTTTAAGTTTTGTTTTCTCTCCAACCAAAAAACGAAACTCGTGATACGAAATAATAAGGGCCCCCGCAACGGATTGTCTGACCGTTCGATAATTTGACGAATCCTCAGGAAGCGCCGCGAAATGGTTAACAACTTCCGCAATTCCCGCTATGGTTTGGCGAACGGCAAGATATCGCTGGTAGTCTTGCGTAGGATTAGTTCCGTCACTGTCATAATCATCCAAACCTGTTGTATCTATGGCCCCGAGGGTAACCGGTCTATTGTATTTAGCATAATCGGACCCCCATAGCGCGGTTCTTTCATCAACCCCGGCACTAATAAGTTCAGCGGATAATGGTGCACGCGTTTCGCTTTTGGCCGTCGCCAATTGGCGCGCGCTATAAGCCGGCGAAGGCAGCGCGAGGGCCAGGGCAAAAGATGCGGCCGCGATTTTTTTTACCGTTTCAAAATATTTTTTAAAATTCATGGGAAAATCCTCCTAGGGATTAAGTCGTTTTAAAAACAGGCGCCGCTTGAGGGGTCCATTCGTTTTGCGACAGGCCCCGGCCCCATTTTTCTTTCAAGATTTTTAAATAATGCTTATGCTGTTCTATTCTATCTCCGGCGGGAGCGAATTTCGGCGTGACCAGCATGACAGAATATCCCGCTCGGATAAGCTCCTGGCTCATTTCCTGAGCGTGAAAGCCTCCGATAATAAAAGCGCTGATTGGGTCCTTTTGCGTTTTCAATTTTTGGACCGCGTTGCCGGTCATGGCCTTCTCACGGCTAAGGGCCGAAAGATAAAAACGTTTGGCTTCCGGAAGAGCGGATTCTAAAAATTTAAAGTCCGGCAGCATTGGGCCGGCAATTTTAGTTTCAAAATATTTTTGATAAGAAAGCGGCTTGTAAAGTTCCGGGGCCTTTTCGAGAGATTCAAATTCCTCCGGGGTAAGTTTTAATTCAAAGAGTTTTTTGACAAGCCAAAGAGCGCTGTCGATCCCCAAAAGGTCTTTTTCTTCTTTGCTCACCGCGAGTTTTTCAGCCAGATGGGTCTCTGCCTGGCGAAGTTCGGTAAAAAGATTCGTAGAATTTTCCCGCGTTATTCCGGCAAGCGCTTTGCCGTAAGCCTTGAGATTGGGGACTGTTTTTAAAACCGGCCCGGAAGAAAGCCTTAAAAGCGTTTGAATCAGTTCCAATTCCTCGCGGCTTGTTTTCGCGTTCACAAGCGGCTCTAAAATTTCGAATTCGGGCTTAGTCATGGTTTTGGACAAATGGTGGATTAGGCTCTGCTTTTCCCAGGCCACTTTTTCAGGGTCAAAAGTACCGTTTTCCCCCAAAAGCGAAAGGAAATTTTTTAAGACCGGAAAGTTTTGCATGATGCCGGAATCCATTTGGGCAAGAAAAGGAAGGTATGCGGCCAAGGAAAAACCGCCTTCCGCGAAGGCCCGGCGTTTTTTGTCAAAGTCGAGAAATTGAGGGGAATAAATTTCTGCCTTGACCTTGCCCAAGGCAGCATCAAGCTTCGAAAGTTCCGCGGTAAGTTGTTCTTTTTTATTTTCAAGGCCCAAAAATGCCTGGATGTTTTCTTCGTAAAGCTTAGGGTCTTCTACGCCCCAAAGCTCTATATCAAAATCAGAAATAATATTAAGGTATTCCTCCCCCGAAATTTTTCCCTCTTTAAGGTAACGCTCTGCCACTTCCAGCCGGCCCTTGGGGCCAGCGTAGGAACGCATATAAGAAAGGCTTACGTCCTCCCACCCGCCCTCCACAAGAATTAGGCGCAGAGAATCATTTTCAATAAGGTATTTCAAAATTTCGGCAATAGCTTTTTGGGCACCGTAATCCACATGGGCTTCCTGAATAAGCACAATGGTTTTTCCGTTTTTACCCTGCGTTTGTTCTTGGATTTGTCCCCACTGGGAAGGAATGGTCAAAGCGAATAAAGGAGTATTCGAAAGACAGGCGAGGACGATAAAAAATGGAAGTGAGAATCCTTTTCTCAAAACTTATCTCCTTCGAACATTTAGAATTTGCCGTAACCTCAAGGCAGGAAAATATCGGCAAAACATAACAGACGATTCCCATAGTGTCAAGGGACAGGCTATATCCTGATAGCTTGTGATAGAACTTCAGGCAGGAAGCCGCCCCTCGAGGGAGCGCGAAAGCGTGGCCTGATCGATAAATTCGATATTGCTTCCCACCGGAATGCCGCGCGCGATGCGGGTAATTTTCACATGAAAGGGTTTGAGTATTTTAGAAATATAAAGGGCCGTGGTTTCGCCTTCGGTATTAGGATTCGTGGCTAAAATAATTTCGCGCACTTTTCCCTCTTTCACACGTTTGACAAGGTCCGCCATTTGAATTTCACCCGGGCCAATGCCGTCTAAGGCCGACAAAGCCCCCAGCAACACATGATAAATCCCCACGTAAGTCCCCGTTTTTTCAATGGCGAGCACATCTTTGGGATCTTCCACCACGCAAATCATGCCGCGGTCGCGGCCGGGGTCCGAACAAATATGACAAAGCTCATGATCGGCAAAATTATGGCAGGTTTCGCAAAAGTGGACGTTTTCTTTGACGGCCTTGAGAAGTCCGGCGAGATTTTCGACTTCCTCACGCCGGGTTTTGAGAAGGTAAAAAACGATCCGTTCGGCAGAGCGGCGTCCGATGGCGGGAAATTTCATGAGCGCCTCGATCAGACGCTCCATCCATTCGGCATAGCCTTTCATTATTCTTTCCTTACGATTTTCGCGCCGCCGAAAATATCCATGGCCTTCATGATAATATCCGGAACTTTCGGCTCATCCGCGGAGGATTTTACCGCCTGGACGACGCCCGCTTCGGTTTTGAGCGGCTTTAAAATAACGAATTGAGCGCGCGTCTTTTTCCCCGAAACGACTTCAAAAGCCTCTTCCACCAATTTGCGGTTGGAATCTTTTTCGAGCGTGTCTTTATGAAACTGAAATTCCGAAGGAAGGCCCAGGGTCACGATGCCGCCCGCTATTTCCACCGGTTGAGATTCGGATAAAAAAATGCCGGTCGACATGCGCTTGCTTTTAACGTATTCGATCACGCGCGGCCAAAATCCCTCGATTTCTCCCGGGACCGGAGCGGCAGTTGCTGTCATCACCGGCGCGCTTTCGATGGCTTCTTCTTCAGATTGCTCTGCCTCGTCATTGCGAGGAGGCCGCCTCCGGCCCAAAGGGCCGATAGGCCCGGGGGATAAGGCCGACGAAGCAATCTCAGCGCTTCTCCCCTCGTGCTTTTTACTGTCCCCGTAGGGAAGCGGGGCTCGCAATGACAAAGCAGAATTATTGTTTTCTTCTCGCGCGACATTAAAAGCTGTCTGCCGTTCCTGTCTGCCGGCCGGCGGATTTTTGCTTTCAAAATTTTCTAACACCTCTTCAACATTTTTCAGACCGTCCAAATAGAGAAGCTTAAAAAGGGTTGTCTCCACCAGCAAGCGCGGCGGCGCCATATTCCGGCGAAGCTGATTTTGCAAGTTACCGAGAATATTCAGCCCCAAAAGGAGTTCCCCTTCCGAAAATTCCTGGGCGATTTTTTTAAACTGGGCAATGATGTCTTCTTGAAGCTCGACAAATTCTTCCCCTTTAGGCGTGCTTTTGAGCACCAGTAAATGGCGAAAAATTTCGAGAAGCCCCTTGGCAAATTGAACCAAGTCCCTTCCCTGGGTGTAAAAATCTCCGACAAGAGAAAGTATTTTTGAACCGTCTTTGGCGCGTAAAGTCTGAAGCACGTCCAGATAAAGTTCGTCTGACGCCAGGCCCAGCATCAGAAGCACGTCTTTTTCGGCAATTTTTCCTTCGGCAAAACTCGCCAGCTGATCGAGTAAGCTTTCGGCATCCCGAAGCGCGCCCTCGCTTGCCTTAGCGATCAGAAAAAGGGCATTTTTTTCGATTTTGAGTTTTTCTTCCTTGGCAATTTCGTCGAGCTTTTTGACGATTTCCGCCGTGGGAATGCGCTTGAAATTAAAACGCTGGCAGCGGGAAAGAATCGTAAGCGGGACTTTATGGGGTTCTGTGGTCGCAAAAATAAATTTTACATGAGGCGGAGGCTCTTCGAGGGTTTTCAGAAGCGCGTTAAAAGCCTCAGGCGTCAGCATATGGACTTCGTCGATGATGTAAATTTTGAATTTCCCGTTTATGGCCTTGAATTTGACGGTCTCGCGCAAATTACGTATTTCGTCGATGCCGCGATTGGACGCCCCGTCAATTTCCAAGACATCCATGGAATTGCCCTGAGTGATTTCAAGGCAGGCGGTGCATTTGCCGCAAGGTTTTTCCGTGGGACCCTTGGCGCAATTGAGGGCCTTGGCCAAAATACGGGCGGTGGAAGTCTTTCCCACACCGCGCGGCCCGGAAAAAAGAAAACTTTGGGAAATACGTTCCTGACGGATGGAGTTTTGAAGCGTGGTGGTGATGGGCTCCTGGCCAATTACCGAATCGAAGGTCTGCGGTCTGAATTTGCGGGCAAAAACGAGATAATTCATTAAATTCCTATATTCAAAGGATGTGTTATGATGCGTGAACTGCGTTAAATTATCAAGTACTTCCTTAAGAAATTTGCGGCAGGTTTATCCGCTGATAATCAAATGGCATCCGGACGGAAGATTGGCCGCAAGAGAACGCAGCACATCCCCGCGTAAAAGGCTGACAAGAGCGCTTCGCTTCGTCGTGCCGATCATCACGGTATTGACTTCTAATTCGCGCGCCGCGCGGGCAATTTGTTTTCCCGGCTGATCTCCGAATTGCCATACCGGAACCGCGGTAATTCCTTTTTGTTCAAATTGTTTTTGAGCTTCGGCTAAAAAATTCACGGATTCCGGCGAAGGCTCCACTTCTGTCGGAAGTTCGGTGGCCGGAGGAGTTTCTTCCACATAATTAAGATAAACCGCTTTTTCTCCCAGTGCTTTACACCGCAGCACGGCTTCATCCACCAAATAAGGGTTTAAACTTCTTAAGGCCACAAGAAATGAAGAATGATAAAGGGGCGCGATTTCCTTGGCCTCAGTAACCGTAAGCACGTTGACAGAGGGAACCTCGACGGCAACCGGCACGGGAACAACCATTTTGGCGATGTAACGCAGAAGAAATCCGCCGGTTAGAATCGCGACGACAAACAAAAGCGCATTATGTTTTTGAAAACAAATGGTGAGCTCGACGAGAAAAAGAACCACGGAAGCAATAAACAAAAGCCCCCGTTCCCAATGCTTCATCGAAAGCTTAAAATCAGAGGCTGTGGCTCCAAGATTAAGTGTGATGGCTCCTACCACACCAATGGCATAAAGAGCGGCGAGACCTACCACATCATGTTCGAAAATAAGAACCAAAATAGGAATGCCTGTAGCAACGATTAAGGCAAGTCCCGGCATGCCGTAGCGATTGAGTTTTCCGAAAAGCGGAGGTAATTCCCGGTCGCGCGCCAGAAGAAATTGAATATTCACTAAATCCGTAATCGCCGTATTCACCGCGGAAAGAAGAAGAAATCCGAAAACCAGAGAAATAAGAGCTCCATACCAATGCCCGATGTAATGATTGCCGAGCGCGCGTAACATATCCTCGGCATGACCCGTAAGGCCGGGAATGGCATTCATGGCAATACCGAGTAAAAAAGTCAGTATTGAAACTTCCAAAAGCACAGGCCAGATGGCTTTTTTAGAAGTTTTTTCTACAGGCTGTTCCATAATGCTGGTCATATTCGCTACTGCTTCAACTCCGGAAAGCGCCAGCACAATGCCCACAAACACACTCCAATTATGAGGCAAATGACCATCCGGCCATTTCAAATCCACATGAGGAAGATGAGGCAGCGTCGATAAAAATAAAATTGCGGCTGTCGCCGAGGCGCCAACCGCAATGTAAGCGGCGATACTTCCCCCTTTGGTGGGGCCCACCCAATTAATGGCTCCGATGGCCAGAATTGCCCCCATAGCCCAAAATTCAGGATGAGGAAAATTAAAATAATGAAAGGCATCCACCGCGCTGAGCGAAGCTGTAACCACATAATCGGCGACAAGCAGAAGGGCGCCCATTACGGCGATGGTTTGAGAACGATTTTTGACCGAAGAATAAACTCCACCGCCATCAGGATGACAGCGGCAAATCACCATGTAGCAAATACCCACCACGGCCGTCAAAATGGACATCAGCCCTAAGAAAAACCATGAGGCGTGGCCGGAAAGGGCAAAGGCAATTCCAAGGACATAGGCCTTACTGGTTCCCCAGTCCCCGTAGAGCATAGCCCCGGCGTGAAACCATTTGAGTTCGCGCGGACGTTCGACTTTTTTACGTAGTATCAGCATGGTAGGTTTAAAGCAAATTGGGGGGTACTATAATGCCCGCTTCTGTGGATGTCAATGATGCCCCAGTGATACCCCAAATTAAAATCGGAGGAGACAGGATTTGAACCTGTGAGGGCCTTACGACCCTAACGGTTTTCGAGACCGCCGCATTCGACCACTCTGCCACTCCTCCTCGATAAACTGCGTGTTCACACCTCATAAAAGGAGTAACAGCTTATCGTTTGCCCGGGATTTGGTCAACCGCCGCTTCTTTTTTCGGTACACACACGGTTTTTGCCGGAACGTTTGGCTTGATAGAGGGCTTCATCCGCCCGGCGTACCATTAAATCCGGGACGGTTTCATCCGCGTGAAGCATCGCTACGCCAAGACTGATGGTAATAGGAATGACTTTACCTTCCCATTCAAAAATACCTTCGTGAACTTTTTTTCGAATGCGCTCGCCCACTTTTTCGCTGGCTTCCTTCAGAGCCGCTTTGCGAAGCAGGACGATGAATTCTTCCCCGCCGTACCGGGCCACAAAATCGGCATCCTGAAAGGGCCGTTCGGAACGAAAACAGGAATAAATGATTTGCGCTGTTTTTTTAAGCACCATGTCCCCCGCCGCGTGGCCGTAAGTGTCGTTGACGGGTTTAAAATTATCGATGTCGATTAAAATCAGGGAAAGCATTTCCTTTTTCCGGTAGGACTCCAGAACCACACGATTCAAAATTTCACGGAAATGACGGATGACGTAAAGGCCCGTGAGGCCGTCCCGCGTGGCAAGATCGATCAACCGGGAACGCTCTTGCCTTTCTATCACAAGGTCGTAAATAACGGAAAAAATAAAAAGTGTCAGGATCAAAAGAACCGGTTGAAAAACAAAAAGCCAAATTCCTTTTTGAATGAAAAA
>JACPXK010000079.1 GCA_016196565.1 Candidatus Omnitrophota bacterium
AAGAATCGGGATAGGTTGAAAGCTTTTCGAGATAAACGTCCATGGAATGAGGATGTCCGGGACGTCCGTAGATAAATTGACGAAGATACCATTCTCCCAAACTCAAAATTTTTCCCCGGGCATGGACAAATAAATAATAGGCGCCCGAAGCAGCCGTGATGGCGGTTCCAAGAATCCACAGATAAATGCGCGCGGTTTTTTTGACTCCGGTCATTTGATTTTTCGTGGATTGCCACAATTTTTGAAAACCGAAGGCGCTTAACATAGCCAATGAGAAGCAAATGAATACGAGAAATTTGGCCGGCGTGCGGAAGGAATAAAACCGCGTCAGTTTGATTAAAGCAACATAAAGCGGACTCCATTCCCCCACCGCCAAGAGAAAAGCCAGGATGGTAATCACCAACCATATTCGGAAAAAATTATTTTTCCGAATGTCCCGGAAATAAAAGGCGATCAAGATTAAAAAAAATGAAAAGAGCCCGCCATAAAGGCTGTTGCCGCGGAAGATGCGCTGCATGACAGGATCGATCAAAGTGCTTAATGAAAAAGGCGACAACGACCCGACATAGGCGTAATGTTCGCTGATATCCACCCGGTTGGATTGAAGCGCGAGAATATAAGTTAAATAAATTTGAGGGGCGGCAATGAGGGAGGCCCCTACCATCGTCAGGGCGAGATAAAGAAATTGCCGGTCTCGCTTTTTTTCGTTTCGATAAACAGTGTCGGAAAGGGATGAGCTTTCACCAAAACCCAGGATTCTGAGCATGGCATAAATAAGAAAGACAAACCACGTAAGCACGGCCACTTGAAGGTAGCCGGCCACAAGGGACATTCCCACCGAAAAAGCAATTCCCCAAAGATATCTTTGGCGTCCTTTGACCAGGAACTTTTCGAACAAAAACAGGACAAGCGGAAACCAAGCGATTGTTTTTAACGAAGTGATATTGTAATAAGCTCCCCCATAAGCCGCTCCAAAAAGAAAAACAAACGCGCCGATAAAAGCGGGCAGAGGTTCGAGTTTCATTTGACGTACGTAAAGATAAGTAGCGCATCCCGAAAGCAAAAAATGCACAATCAAAGCATATGAATAGGCCACGTGAAACGGCAGAAGGAGCGAAAGAAGAAGATTGGGTAAATAAAAAATGCCGATTTGGCTTTCTGCGGCTATCGGAAAACCGCAGTGAATTCCAAAAGTCCAAAAAGGCAGGCGAAAGTTTTTTACGGCAGTGTGCAAGAAATACGCCCAGGGATAATGCTGCTCGTAATGATCCCCCATCAGCGCCGCCGAACGGACAAGAAAAAGTTCGGGGTAGAAAATCAAAAGGGATAGGAAAATAGCCGCAAACGGCCAGTAGGGTTTTGCTTTAACGGAGCGCATAAAGCGTGTACCTGTATTTTTCGTCCCTGATATTTTCCGATGGGATTTTTATCATTTCCACGGTCATGCGATCGCCTAAAATCTCCCGGAATTGATTTTTGATTTTCGCATCCGGCACAACCGGATCACGTGCCAACAAATGAGTTACTCCCTTGTCTTTAAGAAGCTGATACAGCCGCGCGGAATCGCCTTTGCCATCTTTGGGGGGCCATGGCAGGAAGGCATCGCGAATAATCGGCCGCTCAAAATAAAATTGCCGGTTTTCGAGTTCCATTAAAATCTTAGAACCTTGCGGAAGGTTTTGATTAATCCAGTCCGCAATCGGAACCGTACGCTCCATTTTTCTCGCATATTCATCATAAGACCATTGTCCGGTGAATAACGGCAAAGCATGTCGATAGTGATAAACTCCGGCAAGGACGTAGTACGATAACACCCCTATCCCCAGGAAAGTTCCCACGCGCCGCATCAGAATTTTCATGGAAGAAGAACTATACTGATAGGACCCATGAATTCCAAAGGCCGCGGTAGTCGCAATTAAGGGAAGGATGGGAAAAAGCCAGCGATCGGCGGGAGCAATCAAAAAAATAATCACCAAAAACAAAAGACAAAATAAGGCATAACGGCGGGATTCAGGACGAAAAATTGCCGCCAAAACAACAAATGGAGAAAATAGAAAATAGAATACACCGATTCGTGCCGGAAATGTTCCGAATTGATTCGGTAAATAAAACATATTCCAAAAAAGAGAAAGAAAATCAAACAAGCTCCGGCCGGTACCGTATTTTTCAAAATTTCCTGCAGCCACCGGTTCTCCGCCAAACCGCGATCCGAAATACGGGTAAAAGGGATTGCCCGTTTCAAAGCCGTTACGAATCAACCAATAGCCACATGCGATAAATAAACCGATTCCCCACACGACGATACCTTTGAATACAACTTTATCGTGCTGCTTTATCAGATTCAAAAGCCAAACCAGAGCGGCTGAAGCAACAGCAATCATCGCCGTATACTTCGTTGATACCGCACACCCAAAAAATAAACCGCTAAGAAAAAATGAGCTTAACTTTTTTTCTTCCAGGGCGTTCAAAAAAAGCACGGCCCCCAAAAACACATGAAGGGCAAGGCCGACATCAACATAAGCACTTGCCATATGATTATAAGCGGTTGGTGTGACCCAGAGCGTCAAGGCAATAAAAACAGATAATACAGAACTCTGCGTATAACGTTTAACGACGGCTTTCATTCCTAAAAAAAGCAGAAGGCCGGCAAAAAAATGAAAAAGTTTTGCCGCCATCACACCGCCGGTCGCCAAACCGATGAGATAAAGGTTGTTCATCAAGAGCGGGAAATAAGAATTGTAATCATAGGAGTCCGGGGTAAGCGACCCTTGGGCCAGAAAAACCTTGGGAAGATTCAATTGATAGCAAAGCGCATCGCCGCCGGTTTCGGGGGTCAAGGTCCCGAGCAATAACGCGGCGGAAGAAATAAAGAAAAAAAGGACAAGAATTCGAAATGTCAGAGATTGGTTTTGAATGCGGAATTCATCCCTCAACTCTTTTAACCATTCTATCCAGTACCTTGCATGCCTCAAACCGAGCAGGCCAAAAAAAAGCAATGTGCCCCAAATCGCGGCAGAATTAATCGCATGAAACGCCCCGAGTAAGATCATGGCATTAGAGAGAATGGCCAAGCCGGCCGCGTAAATAAGCACGCCCTGCAAAAGGAGATTGTTGATGCGGATCAGAGGCCGGAAGAATGCGCCGGTAAAAAAAGAAACGGGAAAGATGACAGCCCATGCCGCGAGGGTTTTGGAAAGCTCAAAAAGCATTGGAAAGCTGGGGCTGTTTATTTTTTTGAATTCCTTCGAAGAGAATGGATTTTTTGAGTCCCAAGGCATGCAAGCGGTACTGAAGGGCAACCTTCATGACACCGAGGGAATATCTTACGCCGTTTCGAAAACTGATACTGGAGGCTTCGGGAAAATATTTAGTGGGACATGAAATTTCTCCCACCCGGAATCCCGCATAAAAAATTTGAGCCAGCATTTGATTGTCAAAAACAAAACCATCGGAATTGACGGTAAAAGGGACGGACTCAAGGACGCGCCGTGAATATGCCCGATACCCGGTATGATACTCGGAAACATGCTGGAATAGCAGGATATTTTCAAAAAATGTAAGAAGGCGATTGATCACAAATTTGTGAAGCGGCATGCCGCCCTGAAGCGTGTAATTGCCAAGCATACGTGAACCCAACGCAGCATCGTAGGTGCCGTGCGCAATGAGCCATGCCATGGGCTCAATTAAAGCCGGCGTATATTGATAATCGGGATGAAGCATGATCACAATATCGGCGCCCCGTTTCAGTGCTTCTTGATAACAGGTTTTCTGATTGCCGCCATAGCCCAGATTTTTTTCATGGCGGATAACCACGTCAATCCCCAGGCGCTGGGCCACTTCAATGGTCCGATCCTGACTTGCATCATCCACTAAAATGACCAAATCAACGACGTCCCGTGGAACTTCCCGGTAAGTCCTCTCAAGGGTCTTTTCCGCGTTATAAGCCGGCATCGTCACAACTACTTTTTTGCCATGAATCATGAATGTAACCTTGTTTGGCTGTTCGAAATATGGTATATCTACAGCCTGTTTTGAGAGTTAAAGGCCAAATTATAACAAACCAGAAGGACAAGACAAGGAAGAATTCAGACTGAGATAAAAATGAACATTTTACTTCGCCTCTACCGAATCTTATTGCAAGGTTTATGCATCCCGGTTTTTTTAAGCGAATTTTTTGAAAAAGAGACCGGATCCGCCTATGGTCTGAGCTTTACGGCAAAATGCACGCTTGTGGTACAAATGATACGCAGCAACATGCGCATTGTGTCCGGATCCACCTTCCTTGAGCACATCGCCATGGCCACCACCCTTTTGAAACTCCCCAAATCGTTGGACGGAGTGGTCGTGGAATGCGGGACTTATAAAGGAGTAAGCGCCGCTAATATTTCTCTTGTCTGCCGTATTGTCGGCCGCCGTCTTATTATCTTTGATTCTTTTCAGGGATTGCCGGAACCCTCAGAACAGGACAAAGAACACACCCTCTTGGGCGCCAAAGAAATTCATTCCTATGCGAAAGGCCAGTGGTCAGGATCTCTTGACGAGGTAAAACACAATATCGCTCAATATGGAGTCCTGGAAGTTTGCGATTTTCATCAAGGATATTTTGATCAGACTCTGCCGGATTTTCATCAAAAATGCGTGCAAGTGTGGGTGGATGTCGATTATCGCAGCTCGTTGGAAACATGCTTACGCTATCTATGGCCGCTTCTTCAAGACGGCTGCACCTTTTATACTCACGAGGCAGGACACATGGAGATCGCCGCACTCTTTTTTTCGGAAAGCTGGTGGCAGGCCAATCTCAAGACTACCCCGCCTGGATTGGTCGGAGCCGGAACCGGGATCGGATTCAAAATTCTCTCTGGCAGCTATTTCAATAGTTCCTTAGGATTCACGATTAAAAATCCCACCCTCAAAAATTTCCGCACAGTGCCTCAAGAAGGCGGCATGAAACTCGATTGGAATGCTTCGCTGAAGCTGACCGAAGGGGCGCCTCATCACTCATGACCGAACTTCAAACGTACATTATGGGAAAAATGTTTCCGTATGAGCGTTGGCTCCCGCAGCTTGAGACTTTAAAGGCCCGCTATCAGAAAGCCAAACCTTTTCCGCATATCATCCTCGAAAACCTCTTCGATCCTCAAATCAGCACAAATGTGCTTTCGGAATTTCCTGCGCCAAAATCGGGCACATGGATTCATTACTTGCATGTGAACGAAAAAAAATTGGGAATGACCACC
>JACPXK010000084.1 GCA_016196565.1 Candidatus Omnitrophota bacterium
ATCGCGCTGGTTCCCGGCATGGTTTGAGCATCCGCGGCAAAATCCGCATTTTTCAAAATTTGTTCTTTGAAAAACTGATAGGTCCCGCTGCTGGATTCGCGCGAGTAACGCAAAATTGCGCCCGGATTTCCGCCAACGTCCTTCCAGTCATTGATTTTGCCCATATAAATCCCGGCGATTTGTTTGATCGTCAGTTCGTTGATAGGATTATCTTTATGAACCACCACGGCAAGACTGTCGATCGCCACTTTGAATTCTTCGGGATAATAGCCGGCCGATTTTGCTTTCTCGATTTCTTTTTCTTTAATCGCGCGGCTGGCATTGGCAATATCAGTTGTCCCGTTGACCAGCGCGGCAATTCCAACTCCGGAACCTCCGCCCGTCACCTGAATCGAAGCGTCGGGATGAAGCTTCATATATTCTTCCGCCCAGCGCTGACCCATCGTCACAATCGTGTCTGAACCTTTCACCGTAATGTTACGCGCGTGCGCGAAAGAAGGATTGGCGATAATCATTAAAACCGCTGCGCCTAAAACCCATAATTTTGAATTTTTCATGATTTATTCTCCCTTTTGTGAAATTAAAACTTCCAGCTCAAATCAACCTGAGAACGAAAATATCTTTCATCGGTAATCGTAGTGCCGCCCAGCGTTTCCGGCGTTAAATTATTAACGATGAAAATAGCGCCGTTAAGGGTGATCTTGTCCGTGAGCCCGTAACCCAGTTTAAAGACGTGACCTCGTGCGTTGGAATGGCCGTTGTAACCGAAATCGCTGTCATTAAAACCCGGCACTGCCTCAGCCCCTATATACTTATAGGCATAGCTGGTTTCCCAATCGCCCTTTTGAAGAATACCACCGACTTTTACGCCGAATGCCCAGGCATCATCGTCCCCGGTACCAAAGGCCCCGGAAGGAGATTTCGCTTTCGTGTTAACCGCCCAATCCACAAAAGGCCTGACAGGAAGACCGTTCGGATAGAAGGCGACTTCGTTATAAATTTCGACGATTTCAAAATCCGCCACGTCCAAGTTGCTCGCCGCTCCTGTAACATTGGAGTTGCCGCGCGGGGAACTGGAATACTGGACATTGGTCCCGCCTCCGGCGTTGGCGGCCTTGGCAAAATTGTGATAACTGTAATAGGAAAGAGCCGACAAAACATCAACCGGCCTTTCAAACATCGGGGTGTAAATCACGGCGTTCAACCCCAGCTGATTAGCAAAAAGCTCAGCATCGCCGCCCAGCGTGCCGTCCTCATCCAACACAAATTGGCCGGAGGTAAAGTAGCTTGATAACTTCAAATCAGAATTGTCCATAAGCTTGAAATTAGCTTTTTCATAGACACCTTCAGGCTTCACATCGCGGTCCCAGACAATATCCGAAGAACCTTTTTCGAAAGGATTGTCAAACTTACCTGCCGTAATATTGAATTTTTCGACCGGGCCGATTTTGGCAAAATTCGGCGTGTACGAAGCATAGGCTTTCTCAATGCTGATCTGCTTGAAGGCAAAGTTTCCATCTAAAGATTGATTCGTGGAAGTAGAATCCGTCAGGTTTTCACCAGACGCCATTGAAAATCCGATCTTCATTTCCTCGCTGAATTTTTTCTCAAATCCGTAACGTAAGCGGAGACGGAAACGGTTGCGAGGATCAGTGACTTCACTATTATCAAAAGCTTCATAACGAAGTCTTAAGTCTCCTTTAAACGAAAGATCTTTAAGCCATTTATTGGCACCGCCAAGGGAACTGCCTAGTCTTTCATTAAATTCAAAATCACTCATCGGAGCCGCGGCAGGAGTTTCACCGGAAGGCGCGACAGAAATTTTCGGCGAGCGCTTCAATTGATTGATTTCGCTAGACTGCTGACTGATTCTGTCATTTTGCTGGCTGATGACCTTTTGCATCTGCTTCATCTGGTCTTGAAGATCTTTGACCATGGAAGTCAGATTGGCGTCGTCGGCAAAAACCGGCGTCGTAAAAATGAATGCGAGTAGCGTTAAACTGCTTATCCAATGTTTTATTTTTTGTTTCATTATTTTCTCCTTATGGTTTTAGTTTTTGATCACGCAGAATAATACGCGGGCCGTTTAAAGTTCTTTTCAAGTTTAGGTAAAATCCGTGTAAATTCCCACATGGTCGTCGAAATGACTTATTGTGATAGAATATTGGCATGAAAATCGTGGTGAGCGGCGGAACAGGATTTGTCGGACATGCCTTAGTGCAGGAATTATCGCAAAAAGGCCATCAGATCATTTTGCTTTCCAGAAAACCCTCGAATCATCCTTCCCAACCGTCCGTTATTTCTCTAGTTTGGGATGCAAAAACTTTGGGCACTTGGGCAGATCAAATAAACGGCGCTGATGCGGTAATTAATCTTTCAGGAGAACCGCTGGTCCAAAAAAGATGGAGCAAGAAGCAAAAAGAGATTTTGGTTTCCAGCCGTATCGACTCCACACGGGTTTTGGTGGATGCCATTCGGAAAGCCTCTCAAAGGCCGCGCCTTCTTATGAATGCATCCGCGGTAGGCTATTACGGGCCGGTGGAATCCGGGACCGTCACGGAAAATTTTCCGAAAGGAAAAGGGTTTTTGGAAGACACTTGTGAGGCATGGGAAAAAGAGGCGCTTAAGGCAGAGTCACTCGCCGTTCGTGTGGTTTGCACAAGATTCGGAATTGTGCTGGAAAAAGACGGCGGCGCACTCGCCAAAATGCTTCCGCCTTTTAAATTTTTTATCGGCGGGCCGCTGGGTTCGGGCCGCCAGTGGCTGCCGTGGATTCACCGTGACGACGTGATCGGCGCCATTTTGTTTTGCATTGGGAATCCAAATATTTCCGGGCCCGCAAATTTCACCGCGCCGAATCCCGAAACCATGAAGGATTTCTGCAAAGCCCTTGGAAAAGCCCTGGGCCGTCCCTCGTGGGCACCGGTGCCGGCATTTGTTTTGAAAATTCTTCTAGGGGAAATGTCAGAAGTTCTTTTGACGGGACAAAAGGCCGTTCCGGAAAAACTACTTCGCGCCGGTTATGCCTTCCGTTATCCAAATCTAAATGAAGCACTTGCTTCGATTCTATGAATTTTACGCCGCAGCGCGGACTTCTGAGCGTGCTTGAAAGGGGTTAGTGATAAAGAATTCTATTTGACAGACTTCGCTTCTTTCACGATAAT
>JACPXK010000083.1 GCA_016196565.1 Candidatus Omnitrophota bacterium
ACGATGAGTTTTTTACAAAGGGACCGGGAATCGGCTCAGAGTTATTCCGGATGCAGTTGCACGAGGAACTCTTTCCGGCAGTACCTGTCCCCTGAAAAAGTGCCTGGCACTTATATGTTGCGATGCTAGAACGACAAACTTACAGCAGGCGGCTTTAGCTAGTGGTCAAGAAGGTTTGCGGATTATTCAAGCTATTGGAACCGCTAAAGTATTAACAGGCCTTGCGCGCTTGGGCGGAGTCCGGATCAAAAATGTCTTACAGGCAGTTCGCAATGAGTTTGCAGAGAGTGTTGAAGCATTAGTCGCAAAGATTGATGTAAAGCTTGGCCAGCAAGGAAAGCTTAGAATCGCAAGATCAGCCGCTCAAAAGCTCGAAAAGATGAGTTTGGATGAAGTTGCGGAAGCGTTTAATAAAAAGCTTTTAACACCCGATGATATAAAAGATTTTAGAGTCCATAGATCTGCTGATGAAGTTAACGATCTTTTGAAAAGCCAATCAAAGGATCCGAAATTTAAAAATCCCTATAAGGCAGGTTCACCGGTAATCGAAAGAATTACGGTACAAGAGGAGACATATGTGAGATTTTCAGCAGAGGGGACAGATAGCGGGCCAATAGGTAAATGGTTGGTTAAAAAATCAGAAGTTCAAGGATTGAGCCCACAACAAATCAAGAATAAGCTTGGACTTGAATTTACACCAACAGATGTCACTGAAGTAAAAGTCCCCGCAGGTATTAAAGTTCGTCAAGGGATTGCAGGTGAAGTGCCAGAATGGTCTGCGACGGGCGGAGGATTTCAAACGCAGTTGATGGAAGATATTCCTTTAAGCTCATATGACACACAAAACACCAAGAAAATAGGAAGCGTGTTTCAATGATAATGAGCCTAACAAAAGAAAAAAATAAAGTTATCATTAATTCGAGTGAAGGAGTGTTCGAGCGTTTTTTCGATCAGCCCATTTATGAGTTAATTTTGTTTCAAAATAGAGCACTAGTTTTGATTGATACATTGGGGAAAAAAAATGCGACTACCGAGAAGAATCGCAATGTGTTTTGTCTTAATGAAAAAGCAGAATTATTATGGCAAATTCAGGATCCAGATACTTTTAGGCCTGGTTTATCCAAGAGTGAATCACCTTTTACAGGTATCTATATTGATAAAGAAGGTCGGTTAAGAGCTAGAAATTGGGATTCCCATGGTTATGCGATTGATGTTAATACTGGAGAATTATTAGAAGCTCATTGGACTAAATAATAAATTTATCCGTTACCGCGTTACCGGACGGCGTCCGGTAACCAAAAGAGGGGTTTGAACAAACCTACGACTCGAAATATGAAATTTCAGTTAGTATTGGAAAAAATTGGAAGTTTAAATATGATGCGGCTGAGAATAAGTTCTCGGTCTCTAGAAAATTAAGCGAATTAAATAGTGATTTTAAAATTGATAATTCTTTAGTCATATCAGCTGGCGGGACGGTCCCTAATCCCTATACGGGACAAGCGGTGAATGGAGAAATTAAATTGAATTTAACCGAACTGCTGGATTGGCAGCGGATATTTAAGCGGAGAGTAAAGTGAAAAAAATTTATCGATTACTTTGGGCTTCGATAATTATTTTGTTTGTTTTATTAGAGGGGTTTAGCCAATTTTTTTTGGAAAATCCTGCAATGGGATTTTTTGTTGGGTTATTGTTGGGACTAATCATATGTTTTTTGATTATCAGTCTTTATATCAATTGGTTTAAAACTAAATTTTTCAATTTGTTTTGGAAGATTCTCTGGGCTATAGGTCTATTGTTTAATCCTTTTTTGTTAACTTCGGTTTTTTATTATATGGTGGCTTTGGCTCTATATTATATTATCGTTTATGAATTTAAACTTACTGTTTTGAAGTATAAGTGAAAAGCATAAGTGACAGGCACTGCGGCGGGGGACAGATGCATTACTTCATTTTTTGACATTAGTAATGAAGTATGCTATCCTTCTGGCGGAGGTCGACCATGCTTGCAAAAAGAACCTATAAGAACCAAATTACGATTCCACAGGACGTCATTCGGGATTTCCCGGGTGTCGAGTATTTCGATGTTCAGCGCCGGGGGCAGGAGATAGTTCTTAAGCCCGTTGTGCTCAATACTTCCGAAAATCTTGACCGGGTCCGCGCCAAAATGGCTAAGCTGGGCATTACGGGCAAAGATATTGAAGATGCGGTCCGTTCGGCACGGAGCAAAGATTGATTCGTGTTGTTTTGGATACCAATGTGGTGGTATCTGCCTTAATTCTGCAGGGACCGGTGAACCGGCTGGTGGAATTATGGCGGGAAGAAAAGTTCCGGCTTGTTGTTTCCAAAGCTATTGTTAACGAGTACTTGCGTGTGCTCGCTTATCCGAAATTTCAACTTTCCACAGAAGAAGTTAAGAATTTAATGGAACAGGAAATACTTCCTTATATCCATCCGGTGGAAGTCAGGGATGTGCCGGATATCATTCATGAAGACCCAAGCGACAATCATTTTTTAGCTTGCGCCAAAGCCGGTAATTGCCAATATCTTGTCAGCGGAGACAAACATCTTTTGTCTTTGAAACATTACGCGAAAATCCCTATTATTTCGGTGAGCCTTTTTCTGGAAAAATTAACGAAATGAAAAAATATCAGGAAGGACGCTTTATGGCTTATAAAAATTTGCATGAATTTTTGAATGAACTCCGCAAACAGGGCGAGCTTCATGAGATTTCCTCGGAAGTCGATCCGGTTCTCGAAATTACAGAAATTTATGACCGGGTGGTGAAAAGCGAGGGCCCCGCACTTTTCTTCCGCAAAGTCAAAGGCTCCGATATCCCGCTTGCCATTAATTTATTTGGTTCGCCGAAGCGCATGAGTATTGCCCTTCAAGTTGATTCACCTGAAGATGTCGCGGAACGTATCGAAGAATTCACGGAAATGAAAATGCCGGCCGGGATTATCGAAAAAATACAAATGCTTCCAAAACTTGGGACCTTGAATGCGCTGGCCCCTAAACTGGTGAAATCCGCGCCGTGCCAGGAAGTTGTGATTCGTCCGGGGGAAGGTCCTATGCTCGACAAACTTCCCGTAATTCAGTGCTGGCCGGGTGACGGCGGAAAATTCATCACCCTGCCGATGGTTTTCAGCCGGGACCCGGAAACGAATAAACGCAATGTCGGACTTTACCGGATGCACGTTTATGACAATCAAACGACCGGCATGCATTGGCAAATTCACAAAGACGGCGCGGAACATTACCGGCGTCTGGCGAAGGGATCCAAAAAACGCCTCGAAGTCGCTGCGGTTTTGGGAGCCGATCCTGCCGCTATGTTTTCTGCCGCTTGCCCGCTTCCTTCCGGCATGGATGAACTGATGATGGCCGGATTTCTCCGCAAAAGTTCTGTCGAGCTGGTGAAATGTAAAACCGTGAATCTCGAAGTCCCCGCCGAAGCCGAAATCGTGCTCGAAGGTTATGTGGAAGAAGGGGATATGCGCATGGAAGGGCCTTTTGGCGATCACACGGGATTTTATTCCCGCGCCAAGGAATTCCCGGTATTTCACATTACCTGCATGACGCACCGGCGCAATCCGGTTTATATCACCACGGTGGTGGGCCGTCCTCCGATGGAAGATTGTCATATGGGAAAGGCCATTGAAAGAATTTTTCTTCCGCTCATTAAAAAACAGCTTCCCGAAATTGTGGATATGAATCTTCCCTGGGAAGGATGTTTTCATAATTGCATGATTGTCTCCATCCGCAAAAGTTATCCGGAGCAAGCCAAAAAGGTCATGAGCGCCATTTGGGGATTCGGGCAAATGATGTTTTCTAAATGCATTATTGTGCTGGATCATGACAATAATATTCAGGATTTAAAAGAAGTGGCCTGGCGTGTTTTCAATAATGTGGACCCCAAACGCGATATTGTTTTCGCCGAAGGGCCGGTGGATGAACTCGATCATTCCGCCAGCCAGGATTTTTTCGGCTCCAAAATGGGGATCGATGGAACGCGCAAAAGCGAGGCGGAGGGGATGAAGCGCCCGTGGCCGGAAGACATGCTGATGACGGATGTCATCAAACAGAAAGTAACCGAGCGATGGAAAGAGTACGGCTTTTAAATTCGCGTTTTGCCCATTCGATCATCACATTTTGCGAGATGATCAAAATTGAGCATTCTATTTTTGCCCTTCCCTTTGCTTATCTGGGCTTGATTCTGGCCGAAGGCGGCCTGCCGCGTCCTCATTTATTTTTCTGGGTTACGGTCGCGATGGTCAGTTTCCGCAGTTTCGGCATGAGTCTCAACCGCCTCATTGACCGCTCGATCGACAAGCTCAATCCTCGCACGGAAAACCGCGCGCTGCCGGCCGGAAAAATCAAAACTTCTACGGTTTGGTTGATCACGGCCGTTTGTTTTTTGATTTATGAAATAAGCGCTTACCTTCTCGGGCCGGTTTGTTTTTCTCTTTCACTCATCCCGGTTTTTTTGGCCTGGCTTTATCCCTGGACCAAAAGATTTACCTGGCTCTCCCATTTTGTTTTGGGTATCATACTCGGCATTGCGCCTTACGGTGCCTGGCTTGCGAGCCGGGGCGAATTTTCCTGGATTCCCGGATTTTTGATGCTGGGAATCGCCACCTGGGTGGCGGGTTTTGACATGATTTATGCCCTGCTCGATGTGGAATTTGACCGCCGCCAGGGCCTTTATTCTTTTCCCGCGCGTTTTGGCCAGTCCTTGAGCATGAAAGTGACGCAAGGGCTTCATTTTGTCACGATCACGGCTTGGGTTTTTATGGGAATTGAAGCCGGTCTTGGAATGGTTTATTTTTCCGGTCTTTTACTGGTTTCCTTTTTTCTCGTGAGGGAACATTGGCTGATCAAGTCCTTCGGGCTGGCAAAACTTGAAGAAGCGTTTTTTTCCATGAATGCCGTCGTGAGCATCGCCATTTTTCTTGTGACTATTGCGGATATTTGGATACGGAGTTTGATGTTATGAGGCCTTATATAGTAGCGATGACGGGAGCAAGCGGCGCCATTTACGGCATACGGCTCGTCAAGGCGCTGGCCGAAATGGGAAAAGATATCGCCCTTGTGATCTCCGAACCCGCGCGCCTCGTCATTCGTGAAGAACTCGGTGTTTCCCTCAAAAGTTTTACCCGTCCTGATGAACTTTCCTCTATTTTTGGCGTCGAAGTCGCCGCCGCGATTACCGCCTATTCTCCCAAAGATTTTTCCGCGCCTATTGCCAGCGGTTCTTATCCGGTAGAAGGCATGGTGATTATTCCTTGCAGTATGGGAACGCTTGGCGCCATTGCTTCGGGGGTGAGCCAAAATTTGATTCACCGCGCCGCAGATTGTGTGTTGAAAGAAAACCGTCCATTAATTCTCGTGCCGCGGGAAACACCGCTTAACGCCATTCATCTGGAAAATATGCTGAAACTGGTTCGTGCCGGGGCAAAAATGGTTCCGGCCATGCCTGCTTTTTATTCCGGAGCCGGGAATCTGAATGAAATGATTGATTTTATGACCGGAAAAGTTTTGGACCAAATGGGCGTACAGCATGTCCTTTATCCGCGCTGGACAGGAAGCCGTCCTCAAACGCAAACGGACAATGAAACCTTCTCTTAAAACCAAAACCGGCATTCGTGTCGGCCGCATTTCCTATATCAATTCCATTCCTTTTTATCATCGCCTGACGAGTGAGCCGGCTGCTGAAGGCGGATCCCAAATTGAATTTTACGAAGGTTATCCCACGCAAGTGAATTCGGCCATGCGCCGCGGTGAAATCGATATCGCCCCGATTTCTTCATTGGAATACATTCATCATCAAAAAGATTATTTGTTATTGCCCGATCTGGCCATCGGGGCGCGGGATTTTTCCGGCAGCGTGCTTTTGCTTTCGAAAGAAAAAATCGACGGCCTTAATAAGGAAAAAATTGCCCTTTCAAAACAAAGTTTAAGTTCGGCCACGCTGCTGCGCATTCTTTTTAAATTCAAATATAAATTCAAAAACGAATTTATTTCCGAAGAGGGGAAACCTCAAGAAATGCTTGCCCGCTACAACGCCGCTCTTGTGATCGGGGATGAAGCGCTTTTGTACAAATCCGAGGAATTTGTTTACAAATATGACTTGAGCGAACTTTGGTGGAATTGGACGGGCAAACCTTTTTGTTTCGCGGTTTGGGCCGTGAGCCGTGACTTTGCGGCCAAACATCCGGCGGAGCTTAAGGCATTTTACCGCAAGCTCAAAAAAAATCTCGAAGCCAATTTGGGTGATATTGAAGGCCTGCTCAAAGATTCCATGAATTTGACCTTTTTAGACGAACGTTTCCCAAAACTTTTCGGCTATCTTTTTAATTTGAATTACGGGCTGGATCTTTCTATGCGCGAAGGCCTGGAGCTTTTCGCCCGTCTAGCACAAAGGTTGAAAGTCTCGCCGCGTCCGGCCAAACTTGAATTTGCAAAAGTGGAATAATGGATAATCTCGATCGTATTTTGGGTAAACGTTTGGACGGCGAAAGGCTTAGCTTTGAAGAAGGCGTGGCGCTTTATGGCTGTGATTTGCTGCGGCTTGGAAAAGCTGCCAACACCTTGGTTCAGAGAGCCCGCCCTGATAAGCGAGTCACTTTTATTGTGGATCGCAACGTGAGCTATACCAATGTCTGCGTGGTGGATTGTGATTTTTGTGCCTTTTACCGCAAGCCCGGTCACGCCGAAGGATACACGCTAAGTTATGAAGTCATTTTCAAAAAAATTCAAGAACTTGTCGATTTGCATGGAACTCAGGTGTTGATTCAAGGCGGCGTGAATCCCGAGCTGCCGCTTGAATATTATCTGGATTTGATTCGTGCCATTCGCCAAAAATTTCCTACCGTGCATGTGCATTCTTTTTCTGTGGTGGAATTTGATATGATTTCCAAAAAATTCCGTTTGCCGCTTGATGAGGTCTTCCGCCGTTTTAAAGAAGCAGGACTTAATTCCGTTCCGGGCGGAGGTGCCGAAATTCTGGTGGAACGTGTGCGTAAAATCATCAGCCCTAAGAAAGCCGATTCGGACCGCTGGATTGATGTGATGCGAACCGCCCATCAAACCGGACTACGCTCTACCGCGACTATGGTATTCGGGCATGTAGAAACGATTGAAGAAAGAATCGAACATTTTATGAGAATCCGCGATCTTCAAGATGAAACCCAGGGGTTTCGCGCTTTTATCCCGTGGACACTCTCTCCGCACGGCACGCCGCGTATGAGTCAATTCCGTCCGGCGGGCGGCGAAGATTATCTGAAGACTGTCGCGATCAGCCGTTTGATGCTCGACAATATCGAGCATATTCAAAGCGGCTGGCTGACTGAAGGCTTGAAGCTCGGCCAAATCGCGCTTGGTTTTGGCTGTGACGATATGGGAGGCACTTTACTCGAAGACAAAGTGCTTGAGCCGACCGGGATTGAAGTCAAAACACGGCGCGAAGATTTGATTCGTTTGATTAAAGAAGCAGGCTATGTGCCTGTTCAGCGCAATACCAATTACGAAACTCTTCATGTCTTCAACTAGTTTTGCCTCGCCTCCCAAAGGCGATATTCAGCGCATTTTCGATTCCATCGCCTTCCGTTATGATTTCCTGAACACATTCCTCAGCTTGAAGCTCGATGACATGTGGCGCCGGCGTTCGCGCGATTTGATGCTCGAAGGCTGCGAGCGTTCCATTCTCGATTTGGGCGTTGGCACAGGAAAATTCCTCCAATCTTTTCTTTCGGTAAAATCTTTTGACCGCGCTGTGGGCCTGGATTTTTCAGCCGGCATGCTGGAAGAAGCTCGCCGTCATTTGCCTGCCAGTGTCGAGCTCGTGAATGCGGATTTTCACAATCTGCCTTTTGAAGACAGGGGATTTGATCTTGTGATTTCAGCCTTTACACTGCGCAGCGTCAAAGAAATGCCTCATTTTTTGGCGGAGGTTTATCGTATTTTGAAGCCGGAAGGAAAAGCCGGATTTCTTTGCCTTACGCGCCCCAAATCTATTTTTTGGAAAATTCTCTACTACCCGTACCTGAATTTTTATTTGCCGGTGGTAGGGCGGCTTCTATCGGGCAATTGGAATGCTTATCGTTTTCTTTCAGAGTCTATTCAAACTTTTCAAGACCCCAGCCAAACCAAAACCATGATGGCAGACGCCGGATTTCGCGATGTCCGAATCCACGCTTTTACTTTCGGCGCCGCCACTTTAATCCTAGGGAAAAAATAATGATGAATTATGAAGAAAAAATAAAATCTTTGGGACTTGTTTTGCCTATTCCAGCCAAACCGGTGGGCTCTTATACGCCGGTGGTCATGCAAGGGGATTTGGCGGTTTTGAGCGGACAAATTTCCAAAGCCGCGGATGGAAAACTGATCACTGGGAAAGTCGGCAAGGAATTAACGGTGGAGCAAGGCAAAGAGGCCGCACGCACGGCGGCCCTGAACGTGATTGCGATTATCAAAGATTTAATCGGCTTTTCCAAATTCGAACGATTTCTGCGCGTGGTGGGCTATGTGCAATCCGCGCCTGATTTTTATGAACATTCCGCCATCGTTAATGGCGCTAGCGATCTTTTTCTCGAGATTTTCGGCCAAAACGGGATTCATGCCCGTTCGTCGATCGGCATGGCAAGTTTGCCGCTCAATGCGGCAGTTGAGATCGAGGTGACACTCGCTTTAAAGAAAAACGCATGAAGTCATTTCTCAAGTTTCTGGCGGTTGTACTCGCCATCGTCATCTTAAGTTCTCTTCTTGCCCCCTGGCTTTTCACCTTTCTTCCTTTTAAATTCGAGCGGATTTTTCACCGCCTCATCATGATTTTCAGCCTGATTGCCGCGGTATTTTTTGTCCGTATCAAAAAAGAGAATCTGATGGAATTTGGGCTGGCCTGGACAGCCGAAAGCCCGCGATTTTTCTCGAAAACTTTTTTGATCGGACTTTTCACTATTCTGCTTTTTTCTGTTTTGAAGCTTCTATTTCATGATGCGGTATTATCGACTCAACATCCCGGTATTTTGGGATGGACTTTGTTTTTACTCAAAATCACGGCCGCCAGCCTTCTCATTGGGGTAATTGAAGAATTTTTTTTCCGGGGATTTCTTTTTCAAACGCTTCGAAAAAGATTTTCTTTTCCGCTTATTTTAAGCGTGACCATCACCAGCGCGATTTATTCGGTGGTTCATTTTTTGCGGGACTATAAACCTTTGATCGGCCCCAACCCGACTTTTTTTGACAGTTTGAAACTCGCCGGCGCGCCGGTGCTTGTTTTTTCCAATTGGCATGAAATCTGGCCGGAAGCCTTGGGATTATTTCTTTTCGGGGTGATCTTGAATGATCTCGCCGTCCGGACGAAGTCCCTTTATCCTTCCATCGGTTTGCACGCGGGCTGTGTTTTTGCCGTCAAACTGGACGGCATGCTGATCAATCACTGGAACCAGCATCCGTTTTATTTGGGAACTGAAAAGGTCCTCGACGGTCTTCTCGGCTGGGTGCTTCTCCTCCTGCTTTTTGTCCTATTGAGAATAAGTATAAAGACACAAACTCTTAGACCGTCATTCTGAGGCCCGAAGGGCCGAAGAATCTCATAATGAGATCCTTCGCTTCGCTCAGGATGACGATGAGACCACTTTTCTTGACTTTCCTTTGAGCCGTGGCATAATAAGCCTTCAGCTCCTTCAGCTTGATCGTCATAACTTAAATCCAATCAATGAGTTATGAAAAATCTGAAGGAGCTTTTTAATCTCAAAATCATCATGACTCGTTATTACTTCGACTATAATGCCACTTCACCCGTCGCTTCCGAGGTCCGGGAGGCGATGAACCCCTTTTTTAACGATCAATTCGGAAATCCTTCCAGCCTTCACCAATTAGGAAAAGCCTCGGCCAAAGCCGTCCGTGACGCCCGCCGCAAAATCGCCGCTTGCCTTGTGATCGACAATGAAAATGAACTTATTTTTACCAGCGGCGGCACGGAAAGCAACAACGCCGCCATTCGTTCGGCCCTCGCGACTTCCGGAAAAAAAGAAGTGGTGATAAGCGCCGTCGAGCATTCCAGCATTCGCAGTTTGGCAAAAGTCCTTGAAAAAGAGGGGTATATCATCCGCCGCGTTGGAGTTGATGAAAACGGCCGCCTCAAAATGGAGGAGCTCAAACAGGCGCTTTCCGATCAAACCGCCATTGTTTCTTTGATGATGGCCAATAATGAAACCGGTGTTTTATTTGATATCGAAGCCGCGGGGGCTGTCATTAAATCGCGCGGCATTCCTTTTCATGTGGATGCGGTTCAGGCCGTGGGAAAAGTCTCTCTTAATCTCAGAAACAGTTTGATTGATTTTCTTTCCTTGTCCGGCCACAAATTCAATGCCCCTAAGGGAATCGGAGCGCTTTACGTGCGCTCCAGCATGCCGTTTAAATCCTTTGTGACGGGCGGCGGTCAAGAACGCGGCCGGCGCGCCGGAACGGAAAATGTGGCTTATGTGGCCGGTATGGCACAGGCTTGCCAATGGGCTTATGACAACTTGGCCGCCGAATCCAAACGTTTAAAAACACTTCGCGATCATTTCGAAAAATTGATTACTCAAAAAGTTCCCGATACCAAAATCAACGGCCTCGGCGCGTCACGGCTTCCCAATACCACCAGCATTCTTTTCAAAAATGTGGACGGGGAGGGTTTGCTTTTCGCCCTCGATCAAAAAGGAATTTGCGCCTCAACCGGTTCGGCCTGTATGAGCGGTTCCCCGGAACCTTCTTATGTTTTAAAAGCCATGGGCCTTTCGGACGAAGAAGCCCACGGCTCGATTCGTTTCAGTTTCGGCCGTTTCACGAAAGAATCGGACATTGAAGCCGGCGCCGGTCTTGTGGCCGACACGGTGGCTTATATGAGAAATTTGAGATCTCGCAGCGAACATTCTTCGAAAAATGAAGTGCGCACCTAATGGATAAAGAAGAGATCATTGGACTCCTCAAGGAAATTCAGGATCCGGAGCTTGAGCGGGACATTGTCGCGCTCGGCATGCTGCGCGATGTTCAAATTAAGGAAAGTGAAGTTTTAGTTCAGCTTGAAATGGCTTCGCCTTCCGAGGCCCTTCGGCAGCAAATCAAATCTCAAGTCGAAAAAAAACTTTCCGCTCATTCTGAAATCAAAAAATTAAAAGTAGAAGTTTCCGTCCCTTCACGTCAAGGCGGGCCCGCCTTTTCGGCCAAGCAGCAAATTCCCGGTATTGATCATGTTGTTGCCGTGGCCAGCGGTAAAGGCGGCGTCGGCAAAACCACCGTGGCAGTAAACCTGGCTTGCGCCTTAGCGGCTCAAGGACATCATGTCGGACTTATGGACGGGGACATTTACGGCCCGAATGTTCCTCTCATGTTCGGCATTCCTCACGAAACAAGACCTCAAGTTAATCCGGAAGGAAAAATTATCCCGCTTGAAAAATACGGCGTTAAAATAATTTCTATGGGAATTCTGGTGCCGCCCGACCAGCCGATGGTATGGCGCGGGCCGATGCTTCATAGCGCGGTGACCCAGTTCCTGCAAAAAGTAGATTGGGGAAAACTTGATTATTTGCTGGTGGACCTTCCGCCGGGAACAGGCGACGTGCAGCTTTCTTTAGTTCAAACCGTGCCGCTTTCGGGAGCCGTAGTGGTGACCACACCGCAAGAAGTGGCGCTCATGGATGTGCGGAAGGGGATCGCCATGTTTCGCAAAACGCAAGTTCCGATTCTTGGAATCGTTGAAAACATGACGGGAGAAATTTTCGGAAAAGGCGGCGGGGACAAAGCTGCCCGTGAATTTCAAGTGCCCTATTTAGGGGATGTCCCCCTTGACGGCCAGGTCCGGGAAAGCGGGGATCAAGGAAAGCCCGTCGTGCTTTCTCATCCTGAAAAACCCTCGGCCAAGGCTTTAATGAAAGCTGCTTTAATGCTGGATCAAGCGATGGTGAAGGTTTAAATGCGACAAAAAGTAATTTTCCCAGCCGGCAAAGGTCATGAGCTTCATCGTATGGAAGCGATTGTCCGCGAGCTTTTGGAACATTTGGGAGAGGCCCCGGACCGCGAAGGACTTGTCAGGACGCCCCGGCGTGTGGCCATGTCGCTTAAATATTTGACGCAAGGGTACCGCCAGAACGTTGAAAAAATACTGAACGGCGCTATTTTTGAAGAACCCTACGACGAAATGGTGCTGGTCAAAGACATTGAAATTTTTTCCCTTTGCGAACATCATCTTCTGCCTTTTTACGGAAAGGCCCATGTGGCCTATATTCCCAATGGAAAAATCATTGGCTTGAGCAAAATTCCGCGCGTGGTGGATATTTTCGCCAAACGTCTGCAGGTTCAGGAAAGACTGACGAGCCAAATTGCGGATTGCCTGATGAATGCCCTCAAGCCGCGCGGAGTGGGCGTGGTGATCGAGGCCCTGCATCTTTGCATGGCCATGCGCGGGGTAGAAAAAAGAACTTCCCTCACGGTAACAAGCTCCATGCTCGGATCTTTCCGCACCAGCGACCGGGTAAGAGGGGAATTCTTAAGTTTGATTGGTAAGAAGGGATAACTGCTTTTCGAGTTCGTTCACGCGTTCGCGTAATTTCTTGATTTCTTCCAGCATTTCAGCCGATCGAAGCTGCGCGGCAATTTGTTTGCGCGCTTCCTGATAAGGCCTGGCGGGCTGGCCGAAAACAATTTGTTTGGCCGGGACTTTTTTCCCGCTCGGGAAACCTGCGCCGGCACCGACCATCACACCGTCTCCGATTTCCACGTGATCTCCAAGACCGACTTTTCCGCCCATCGTGACGCCGGCCCCGATTTTGCAGCTTCCTGAAATCCCGGTTTGCGCGGAAATGGCGCTGAAAGGTCCGATCACCACGTTGTGGGCGATTTGAACTTGATTGTCGATTTTGGCGCCTTGGCAAATGCGCGTGGATCCTACCGTGGCGCGGTCAATCGTGACACAAGAACCGATTTCAACTCCGGCTTCAATCACCACATTGCCGACCTGAGGCACTTTTTCCAGTCCCCGAGGTCCGGCTACATAGCCGAATCCATCGGCACCGACCACGCTTCCGCTGTGAATAATCACGGAAGGTCCGATGATGCATTCATCATAAATAATCACACCGGGATGAAGGATTGTCTTGGCGCCTACTTTGACTTTTCGTCCTACGAAAGTAAAACTGCGGATCACAGCCCCGTCCTCAATCTCTGCTTCGTCAGAAACCGTGGCAAAAGATTCAATCGTAACGCCTTTTCCGATTTTGGCACTCTTGGCAACGGAAGCTTGAGGAGAAATCACCCCGGAAAAAAGCGGCGCCGGATAAAACTCCCTCAAAAGGCGTGCCCAGGCCAACTTGGGTTCGGCGACCTGAATTAAAACTTTGGAAGAATGATCAATCGCAGGCGGCACGATAAGGCAAGCAATCTCGGAGGGTTCAAGTTTTTTGAGCCCTTTGGCGTCCTGAACAAAAGTAATGAATCCTTTTATCGGCGATTCAATATTCGTAATGCCTTCAACCGTGACGGCGCCGTCGCCGATGACCTTGCCGCCTAAAAACCGGGCGATTTCATTAACTGTTTTTTTCATCTTGGGAGGTCCCTTCGCTTGGCGCCGGTTCTTCCGCCGGGGAATCACTCGGGGCCCGCGGCATATAATCTTTGATTTTCGCTTCTTGAAATAATTTCATGCTCCACTCCATAAAACTTTGAAATGGAATATTCTCCAAATATTTTTTCTTCCAGGTTTCAAAATGAGCTTCATCGGGATCCTTTTTTTCGAGAATTTTAAAGAGAATATATTCCCGGCCGTTAAATATCGGCTTCGAAATACTGCCCACGGAGAGTTGACTCAGCCATAAAACATTCTCCGCGGAAATTTGCGCGGCCTGGGCCGCGTCGCGCAAATGAATGGCCGTGGAGTTGATCACACGTTCCTTGTTTTTTTCGATTTCCTTC
This sequence comes from Candidatus Omnitrophota bacterium, assembly GCA_016196565.1. The sequence continues at coordinate 13,947 of JACPXK010000083.1, forward strand.
TCCCAATTTTTTTTGCCGCTTGTTTCCTGATAAGCCGCACGTGCTTCCGCTTCAGTGGGATAGCGTATGGCCTGGAAGGCAATCGTGGCAGAATCCAGCATGAATTGTTTTCGAAGTTCTTCGTCTGCCGGCGGGGTGGCGGGCTTTGCGATTTGTTCCCGCAGGAGTTTGTGAATTCTCATGAACTCCCGCACTTTTTCTTCGAACCGGCGGGGAGATTCTCTGAAATTTGACTCTACCCAACGCTGATAATTTTGCGCCGGGGCATTCTCCAATCCTTGGGCTTTGAGAAGTCTGGCAACCTCGGCACGGACTTCCTCGTCGGTGACTTGTATGCCTTTTCTTTTCGCATACCGGGAATACATAATGTTTTGCCAGGTTTTTTGTCTTAGGACTTCGGGGTCGTCAGGAGATTGTGCGCTGCTAGCGGGAGAAAAGATTTGCGACCCCCGGTAAAAAAAGTCGAATTCCTGAAACGAAACATCCTGGCCGAAGACTTGTCCCACCGCCCGGCCTTCTTTTCTAAGCGAAGTCCCTACCGAGTAAGCCCCCCAAAGGGAAAAGGAAACAATGACGGTCCAGACAATAGTTTTGGTGTTTTTTCTAAGGGTTTTGAGCATGAGTTTGCATACACTATCACACCCCTTGGGGCGGAGTAAAGAGGACAGGAAAAAGAATCTAACTCCTTATGTCCTTTCGGTCTCGGAAATGGCGCCACAGTTAATCCTCATTGCTAGCAGATGTTAGCGGTTGATAGCCCCAAAAATGAGATTTCTTGATCATTTTTCCCTCCTATGCTAACTTTTCACAACCTTTTTAATTCCTTTAAGATAGGAGTAATTTCTCCATACAGCCGATGAGTCCGCCAAGACCTCGCCGGGACAACCGAAATGTCTCTTCTCTCCGAATTATTTCTCTTCTAACAGCCGTTTGTGTTTTCATCACACAACTTGGAATTTCCCCGGAAGCCTTGGCTTCCGTCCTTCATTCTTCCCGTTCCGAAGTTAAAGCCACACTTGGCTTTGAAATCGAAATTCCGCCGGATCTCGGCAAAATTCAAAATCTTATTTCCGGTCAGGGGCCGGCCATCATTCATATTCAAACCGCTCACGGCAATTACGAGGCCCAAAAGAAAATAGAAGGCATACTCAAACATCTCAAAAAGCATTACGGTATCGACACCCTTTTGCTCGAGGGCAGCGCCGCTAAACTCCAGCCTGAACTTTCCCGCTTTTTTCCGGACAAACCGGAACTGAATACGGAAATTTTAGACGCCCTTGCCCAAAAAGCCCTGGTCAAAGGCCCGGAACTTTTTCTGGCCGATGAGCTGAAAGCGCAGGCCTTCGGGATTGAGAATGAGAATGAATACGTGGCGAATGGAAAGTCATTCCGGGAGGTCATGCTGCGCCGGGCGAAAACGGCTTCTTTTCTTCAAAGCATAAAATCAAAACTTACGGAATTTTCAAACCGCCGCCTGGGCAAAGATCTGCAAGCCTTTTTGAAGCAGGAAGAAAAATTCGAGAAGGAACATCTTTCCGCCGAGACCTGGATTTTTTATCTGCGCGATCAGGCGCGGGACCATCTACAGGTACAACTTGATGATCCATCCTGGCAGCTGGAATGGCCTATGCTTTTCCGCATGATGAAACTTTCCCAGTTTGAATCCAAACTCGACATGAAGGCTTTTGAAAAAGAAAGAGAAGAGTTTCTTTCCGTCATTGCGAAGCAATCTGGCGCTAAAATGCCCCAAACTATTTATCAGCAGGTTGAAAAACTTCTGCGTGCGCCTCTTTCCCAGCACGAACTTCCCGATCCCGAAACCGGACTTTTATTTGAAAAAATGATTTCTTATCTGCCGCGAAGTTTTGACGGCGCCGGATTTAAGAATGTGAAACTTTTTATCGGGCATCTTATCCTGCAGAGCGAGCTGAAGGGGGACAGGCTTTATGAGGAGATGAGCCGGCTTTCAGAAAGAATTTCTCAAGAGCTCGCTGTCTCATCCCGTGAGAAAAAATTCCTTCGTATTCTCAAAGACTACAAGCTTCTCAAAAAACTTTTCAGCCTGGAGTTGACGCCGGAGGAATATGAGCAATTTCAGCAGCACGGAAAATTTGTCCAGCCGGACAAATTCTTAAAACGTTTGAGCCAAATTGTCATTCTGAGGCCGACACTCTACGAGGGCAGTACAAAACTCAATTTTGTTTTTCGCCAAGCCATTGCTTTTTACGAAGGCGCCAAGGCACGCGATCGCGTCATGCTTGAAAATATCGAAAAGCGTTTGCGTGAAACCGGCAAAAATAAAGTGGCCGTCATCACCGGCGGTTTTCACGCCGGACCTTTCCGGGATTATTTCCAGTCCAAAGGTTATCCTTACGTTCTCATCACTCCCAAACTCGAAACTTTTGACGGCCGTAAAAATTACGTCGATTCCATCCTGCGTTTTGCCGCCAAAGGAATTTCTTCCTCAACCTTTGAACCGGCGTATTTTGCCATGACCCCTCGCTCCGAAATCCGCAGCCTTGGATTCAATGACGAAGAAGTCGGCCGGGTTATGGTGAAAGAATCATTACAAGTGTTGGGGGGTCAAACTGAACTTCGCCGTGAATTTCGACAAAGTGATTTCGCAAAACAATTTCAGAAATTAAAATTTTCACGCTCTGAAGTACGCGTAAAAGAGCATTTGCCGCCATGGAACGAGGTGTGGAAATTGATCGATGAATTTCAGCCGAAATTAACGGCTCATTCTCTCTATCTTAGCAAAATCGATATAAGTGGTTATGGTCTCATTCATAGTGTTAAGGATGGGGCGACGCTTATTCCCGCAATATTGAGCAGAATAGAACGTAAAGCTGAGCATGCCCTTGCGCCGAAACGGGCGGTACATGAGATTAAGGGAATTTTCTGGCGTGCGAATCATTGGCTTGATCTATTGATTTTGCCAGAAAACCGCGAAGCTTTAGAAAATTGGGCCAAAGAATTTTCAGATACCACTAAGGTGGGTATGGACAATGCTGCATTTTTCATACGAGAAGGACATTTAACGCCGGAGGTTGTTGCCCATCTGGCGGAATTTCAAACTGAATTCAAAGAGTACGAGAGAAATCTTTTGAATGTTATCTCCAAATTACCGGCCACGGATAACACACCTAAATCGGAATTACGCAGTCCCATGGATCATTGGGGGGGGGCCAAAAGAGAGATTCCGGCTCCTGATTCAGGGCCTGGTATTTCCATCGAATTACCCGAAGAGATAGCGCAATTTATCGATTTGCTGTCTTGGTCCGGAGAGGACCGTCAAGCCTACGACTTACTAAAAAATTTTCTTGGAAAAAACTCTCTCAAAGAACCGTTTCAAACTAAGATTTTTGAGCAACATTCCGAGCTTTTGTTGTGGACGATTGAGCATTTCTCAAACGAAAATTTCCCGCTCACGGAAGACGAAAGGCAGATTCTTTTCCTTCAAATCCTAAATTTTACAACCTTGGTACTGCTTCATTTCAGCAATACTCCTTTTAACGTCGACAACCCGCACGCAGTTGAGGGATGGTGGTATTTCCTTTTGAGGCTGATCAGCATGCAAGCGCGTCTGAATTATCTGGAACGTCAAGATTCTTCTTCCGAATACCATCGCCTTCTTCTCCAGAGTCTTTTAGCCTGGATTTTAGACGGGGTGGATCATGCCGCAATGCTCGGTATTCAGACAGATGGAAAAATTGCTTGGTTTGAGAAGCGATTTTTTGAATGGATGAGCGCCCGCACTAAGGACGAAACAGCGCCATTATGGCAAGGTGTGATTGCCGATTTGCTGAGTTATTGGAAGAAAACATGGAACGAACAAGCGTCTCAAGAGTTGGACAGGATTGCTGCAGCGCGAAATATTGCTAATGCTAAAGGACGGTTTAAGCATACCGCACAAGAAGCCGTACGCCAGCAAAAAGTGGACCGGTCTTTGTTGGATATTGAAAAGATTTTAACCCCGCAGACCAAGAGGGAAAAATATGCCTGGGATGATTCTGTTGTTTATTTAGTGAATTTGGCAAAAACTTTCCGTCAGGTAATTCTAACCTCAAGGGCGCTCTTGTGGTCGGGGCAATATGAGGAGGATGGAATACCCGCTCCTTTGAACTTTGAATGCGCGATTTTCCAGGCTTTAGCTCAGCAGGGTTTCCGTGAATGGATTTTCTTAAATCCCCAGTATAACCTCATCGAACCCATCATGACTTGGGAAGTTTTGAGAAAGGGAGAAAATGCGCCGGATATCCCGGAATTAATGTCCGCGATTCAGAATTATCTTGATCAGCCTCGAGATCAAGGGACCGAATCCTTAGCCCATTTCCTTTTAATTTCAGAGCGAGACCTCATCCCCAAGGTCGAGAAAGTGATTCGTTTTTGGGAAAAAATTCGCGAGCTGGTTTTGTTAAATGACGTGCGTATCCGGCTTCTTCTCATTCCCCATGAATCTTTGGATATTCTCAAGGCGTTACAAGGAGAGTTGAATCAAGATCAAAAAACAAGACGTTTGATTGTCAATTTCTCTTCCGGGAAAGAACTCTCGGGCATGACATTAAATAAAAGCCTATGGATTCTTCACGAATCCTCTTGGGTTAATTACAATGATGATCCTCAAGGCCTCCATTTAAGCACAAGCGGGGCATTGGCTCATAGTGCTCATCGAATTGCTCATTGGCAAGGTCTCGGCTGGGGAGACCATCATAGTTCGGCGGTTCGCATCCGAAGGCGGCATTTTCAAAGGCTAAAGGAAATTTTCGCACCCTACAGTCTTAGATGGAGTGGTTTTGACGACTACTTCAAGATTCCCGGAACCGCCAAGAAGGCGGATGCCATTGTTTTTACTTTTGTCAAAGATGACGGGCCTGGCGGAGGTAAATCGCCCAAAGCACCTCGGCCAACCGCTCATACAGCACCGGTACCGGCTCCGGCCCGCTCCGAAACGCGGTCTGCAGAAATTCTTAGAGATGAGTTTCAGAAATTCAAAATCGAATGGAGGGAGGATGGTGAGTTGGATTTTTCCCAGGTTTCTGACGACGTCTCTTGGGTTATGGATGCCGCGCGTGCCGAAGAAGACGGTCCGATTTTTGAATTCCCGGATGAAACTCCGGAAGCTGAGATTCTGTTTTCTTCGATTGATGATATGCCTATTTTGTCCCGTAAAGGAAGGAATATTAAGAAACTTGGAATAGTCCGTCCTTACGGGCAAACCTCTTTTTATCCCGCAACGATCAAACTTTTCTCGAATCAGGATTTCGCAGCCGAACTTCTTTATGATCAAGTTTTTTCCCGCCGCGGTCCCGGGTCCAAATTTTATGGAGTCATCAAAAAAAGCGGAAAAATTATCGGCTATGCCATGCAATTAATTATTGGAGAAGAAATAGATCCCGGAACTCAGTTGTCAGAGGCTGTGCTGAAAGATTCATCCATAATCATGAAAGGCCTTGAGGAAATCGGGCTTCCGCCGCATGGCCATAGAATGTTGACCCGTAAACAGAAACCGGTATTGATTGATGCGGGTGAAGCCGAAGGGCCGGAATCCGCTGAGGTACAGATCAAATTCGACCGGTATTTAGAAAAAACCCGGCGTATCGAAACGATATTTAAATCCACGAAGCTTTTAGAAAGATATCCTCTGACCGGCAGAATGGCGGACTCCTTACGTATTCGGGATGAAGACCGGGTTTTATTTGGGGGCTTGGGACCTCAGGCGCCTCTTGCAGCGGCTTTCGCGTTGAAAGGAGCGGAGGTGTCGGTTGCCGATGCCGACGATCACGCGAATCTTATGGATGACTATGCTCAACACTTAAACCTACGCCAGAAAATTTCGGGCAGCCGCTATTATCCAAATTATGTTCAAAACGTGGATCTCCCGCCCAATAATTTTTCTTTTATGGTATTCCCTAACGTTCTTGAAACCATTCCAGAATCGCAACGGAGTACCTTCACCCAGGCGTTAGTCCGCGCCGCAAAATCAGAAACCGTACTCTTGATCTCGGAATATCTGGATAATTTGCAGTCCATTCAAGAAGATCAGACATGGCTAAATCTTTATGCCCGGGCAATGGGTTTTGAAATTTATCCGACGGGACGAGTCTTTGAGGTTGAGTATCAGCCAGATGGAATCGAACAAAGCATGTTTCACGAATTTATTTTGCGCAAAAATAATAGCTTAGCATCAGAGGCTTCTGGCATGACTCGTTCTGAAACGCGGAATCATGACGAAGAACTTGATGAGATCCGTGCTTTTTATATTGAAACCGAACATCACCGGTTTGGTGGAAATGCCTTATACGATGACGATGTCCGAGGGGCCATGGAACTTGCGGAAAAATTTGAAGAAATGGGGGTCCGGCATGTTTGGGACGACGCGTTAAGCGATGATATCTCTGTTTCGATGTGGCTCGATGATTTGCTGAAGGAAAGAGGGGACATCATTCAAAGGATTCTTTTGCTTTCCGATACGCCGCTGGGCCAAGAGCGGTTTATTGTCAGGGTGCAGCACGCCGCGACGACGGAATTTTTATTTTATAAAAGGCAGAGCGAAAGTTTAATCCCTTTAAGAGAGAGTATTCATTTTCATAATTCGGGAACCGGATGGCTCGCCATGACGCTTCATCCCTTGCCGGATGGCCAGTACCGTATTCTTTTTGAAGACAATACCCGTCGCTGGACTAAACGAGGACAAGCGGGGCAGATGGAATTGACGTTATATGATGGTTTGACCGGCGAGCGTATCCGGATTGCGAAAAGCCTTAACCCTTATTCTAAAATCCCCCCTGAACCCGATTCTGAATTCGATCACATGCGAAAAGATCCTAAAAATCCGAATGCCGGTGAAGTGTTTTGGAAAGATTCCCCCACAACCATTAGAAAATTAAATCTTATCACCGGAGCGGTAACGGTTGAGCCATGGCCTTCTGTGGCTGAGAAACCCAAACCCCGCTCTGAAATCCGTCAAGGATTTCGAACGTTGGCGGTGCCGGAAGCACTAGCTTCGGCCCGCTCCGAAATAAGGACGAGTAAAGAAAAACCGAAGGAAGCTGCGCGAGCGAAGAGAATTATGCAGGAGACCATGTTCCTGCAAAAGGTCGCTTTGGAAGTTACCCAAGAATTGAAATCGCAAAAGGCAATTGGAAAAGCTTGGACGGACCGGGAAATTGTCGATCTCTTCAATCAACGCTTGCGGCAAACCGTCCCCCGGCCGCTTTACCGTAATCTCCGGGAAACTCTTCGCGAAGTTTATGCCGGTGTTTATCCGACGGCAGAACAATTTAAAAATGACTCTGGTTTTAAATTGCTTGTGCTGGCGGCATGGGGTGATTTTGAAAATGAAATGGCAGAACATAATCCGCTCCGGCCTTCGCGCCGCGATTTTTTACAAACTCTTTCAGCCGCCATGATGGCCCTTTCAACCTCAGGGACTACAGGTTTAGGAAACTATGCGGCCCAGGTCGGTATCGAAGCTGCGAATCAAGATTTAATTAAAAAGTATGCCGGTTGGATTGTGTCGGCGGCTACTCCTAATCTGAATATCGTAGAGATGGTACTTATGGAGACTTGGTCAAATTCGGATCCAACGCAAGCAATTTATGAGGCGGGTAAGAATGAAATAGACCGGCGAATGGAACCGCGAGTTCTGAAGTGGGCAGAACGCAACAGTGCTTTTGTGGCAAGAATGATTCGTGAAAGCTTAGGCACAGCTGAAGCTCAGGTTAATTTTCAGGCCCGAATGTATGCCCTTACCGATGCCGGCGACTTAGAACACAGGAATTATCCCGAGTTGAGAAAACAAAACCCGATTCCGATAGACGGTTTGCAAAACGAATGGATTGATGCGCGGGTTCAACTAAAAATCTTTCTTAACGATCTTTCTTCGAAATTATTTAAGGGGCTTTTTAACGAAGGCGCGGATAGAAATTCAATTAAGGCAAATCCCTTTGGTTATCTCAAACAAAAATTAAACCTGAAGCGGAATGAAATTGTGGAGGAGCTTGAAAAAATAGACCGTGTTAAAAAAAGAATCGAAGAAAGAGTTTGGTCTGAGGAGAAAGTTTGGGGCATTCAGAAAGAAAGTCGGGATTTTATAGCCAGGCAGCCTGATCTTGAAAAAGAAAAAAAATATATTGAAACAACTTTAGCCGACCTCGAGTTTGTCCAAGCCCGATTCGGAGAAGGCGAGACGCACTCGATTTTAGGGGCCGATTCTGGCTTTTCACGTTCCGAAGCGAGGATGGAACAAGGAGTGATGGCACCGGTTCTTGTCCCGGAGTTTCTCGATAAGCTTTTTGGAACCGATGCTGAAAGATCTGCGTACACATCTCGAGGAGAGAAATTAAGGACTTTTACTCGAATTCCAAAAGATGACGAGCTGCGCGCGCTTCAAACAAGGAATAAAATGATTTATCTCACAATGCCAGTCAGTGATGTTGGCTATATGAGTGTAAAAATCAATTCCGACGGTCAAAGAAAACGTTTGAAAGCTAACGCATCATTGGCAAACGGCCGCGCCGTCGCGGTTCTTGAACAAAATGCGGTAGTGACAGACCTTTTTGTAAAGAAAGATAGCCAGGTTGAGAAACCTAATTTAGTCATTGTTTTGACCAAAGACGGGAAGCTGATTGACTCAGTGACAAAACTGACTCGATCGGAGGCTGCAGCACTTTATCAAAAATACGGTGATTTTTTAATCCACACAAAAGTTAAAGCCTATCCTGAGTCTCAAAGAAGCGCAGTCCATGTCGCGCTAAATCAGGTTCAACTTCCTTTGAAATACGCAAATCGTATGGCCGAGATGATGATCGGTGCAAAGGGTTTTATGCTTTCATTTACGGTGGATGATTATGATGCGAATATTGAGACGGCTTATCGTGACGGGGGAGATATCGTTACCTCGGGTTCTGATTTTAACCGGGCAGACATTGAAGGCCTCGCTTTAGAAAACTCAGGAATTACGATTAAGCGGAAAGTCACGCCTGCAAGAGGATTGGTCTCGATCGGTGGCCACGTTTATTATTTGCCGGAATTTCGCGGTGAACAAATCGCTGTCCATTATGACCGCCAGGGTCATCGTGACAAACTTATCCTGCCCGGGATTCATACCGGACATCCCGTCGAAATCGATCTTCGCCAACATGATAAAACTGTCTTTTCCTATTTCACCCAGTGGCCAAGAATCGACATTCTTTTCCCTCGCAAAAAGCAGCGAGATCTTCTTGAAATTACGGATTCCGCTGCCTCGCCTGCCGGTTTAGAAAAATTGGGGTTGAAACCCGAAGATGAAGCCGTCCCGCCGGCCATGCTTTTAACGGCAAAGTTAAAAAATGAAACTATTGAAAAGTTATTGAAGGTCATTCGTGAGTCCAAGGGGACGTTGTATGAACGTTTGGGAAAAGTCTCTATTGAGGCGGATTTTTATACGGATGCTTTAGCGCTTTTCCGGCACGGAGGAAAAATTTTGCGTCATGAAAATAGAAAACGAAGTCTGGGTAAGTACGAGAAAAGCGCCCTAACCAAACGTGTTTCGAAAGGGTTGGCGGCTGAAGATATTTTGATCCAATTTCATGCTGATTGGATCCTGGATATTATCGTTCAATCAGAAAAAACACGCCTTGCGGTGAGGGAGGACCCTTCAAGGTTAAAGATTTATTATGAGCGAGCGGCAGAAGGTTTGAGAAGGATGATTTGGAATTTCGGGGACGACAATATCGATGGATGGAAAGAGGAGGCTCAAAATGTTGTCCGGGAATCGATTCTGAATCCTCCGCCCACAACGGACGCGACGGTTAGGCGGATCAAGAAGAAAAAAGAGCGCGCGTCTGTACCCAAGAAACGGGAAAGGAAAATTCCTGAAAAGGAAGCGGTTCAATTGATTGAGGATGCCTTGCAAAAACACCGGCCGGCTTTAATGCGCCGTTATAAGAATCTTCAAAAACTCAAGCCGTTTCAAAAAGACCTTTTGCTTAATGAAATTTATGATCTCAGAGCCTCTTTGCTTTATCTCTGGGGCCTGGGATGGATTTTTAGCTACATCAAGGCATTGCAAACTGTTTTCAAAGACCTTGAAATCAATCCCAAAGGTTTTACTTTGAACGACTGGTCCACCCCGGAAAAAAGAATGGAATCGATGCAGATTACCCTTGAATGGAAACGGCCGGATATGATGCGCCGTTATGCGGAGATGGAAAATTTAGACAAAGAAGAAATTGAAAGATTGCGCAGGGATATTTACGCCATTAAGCACGCGCATTTTTTATCTTGGTCATTGCATGGGGCATCGATTAAAGGGAAAGCCGAAGAGTTTGAGGGGCGGCATCGAAAAATGATGATGAAATTATTCCCAAAACTGCATTTGGAATATTTAAGTTTTGGACTCGAATGGTCCAACGCGGACAAAGAAACTAATTTAAAATCGATTCGTTATGTTTTATGGCGCGAGATTCCTGAAATCATGCGGCAATATCAAAATTTGGACCGATTGTCCTCCGAAACGTTGAGTCAATTACGGCAAGATATTTATCGTTTATCCGCCCATCATTTAAGAGCGTGGGGACTAGACCGCGTCCTTGATCAAAAAAAAGTGCCGTTCTTTAAGGGAAGTTATAAGCAGGTCCTTGTGGCCGTGTTTGATGATCCGCGTCTCAATCTGCAAGCGTCAGATTTTAAAGCTCAATATAGGACGCCTATCCGGTATCAATGGACAGCTCCTGAAATCGGCCGGGATTCTGTTCTGAGAGGGCTTGAATACTATCGTGCAGATATCATGAAAAAGTACGAGCATTGGGACGAGCTTAGTGCCGAGGAAAAAACAGATTTAAAAAAGAATGTTTATGAAATGAAGAATTCTCATTTTCGAATTTGGGGCATGGGAGGAGCGTTGAATCGTGCAACGGCCCCTTATTTTCATGGTTCTCATGCGGAAGCCTTGCAGGCCGCTTTGCCCAAAATGAAACTTCATCTCCTGGATTTTGGCCTTCGCTGGGGCACATGGGACGCCGCCGTGGAATCGGTGCGATTTATGCTTTGGCGCGAAATGCCTGATCTTATGCAGGCCTATGAGGATTTAAATGAAAGTTCCGGGCCTGAACGGTTGGAAGAACTGCAATCGGCGGTTTATAGAATTAGAAAGGAACATTTTCTGGCATGGGGCGCGGCCGGATTTTTTAATAAAAAATATGGCCGACAACCTGACGAAATTCTGTCAGTCATTTTCCCTAAATTGCGGCTCAATCCTTTAGGTTTTAGATTAAACGATTCTACCAAGGACAAGGCCAAAGAGTCCGTGCTTTTTATGATGACTTATGAAGCGCCTGACTTAATGCAAAGGTATCAAAATATCGAACAGCTCGATGCTCCCGGCATTGAAACGCTTAAAGATGATTTTTACCGTTTGTCATCGCTTCATTTTGATGCCTGGCATTTGAGACTTATCATTGCCCGCCATTTTAACGGAAGCTACGTTAGGGCGGTCATGGAAATTTTCCGTGACAAAAAGCTTGGACTCCAAGAACAAGGCTTCCTTAAGCGTAAGATGCGAATTCCCATAAAAGTTTCGATGTATATTCCAAGCGATCTCTTGCAACAATATTTGCCCCTTATGGAACAGGTTTCTTCAAAGTTCGCACGGCGCCTTCGAGAACCGGACGCTCTTGTCTTTTTGCCCGAAGCCGCAGGGGCATTGCGGGAAACCCTCGAGAAATATCCGCCGGATCATTCCGGCTTTCGTGCTTTAGCTGTCAATAGGATGAAACAACGCATTTTAGACCGCATCCGAACAGAAAGAGAACTGAGGAGTACACGCGTAAAAGATATCAGAACTCTGGAAGAAGCCGAAGCGAGACTGCGGCAAAGTGGAAATCGTTCTCCTGATACTGAAACATTTATAAGAGAAACGGGTTTTCCTAGAAAGAAAGTTTTGGAAATTCAGCAGGCCCGGCAAGAACAATACGCAGTATCTTTTTCAAAAGTAGACGCGGATGATTATGCGCCCGAGGATTATTTCAGCGGTGAGCCAAGTGGGGAAGAAAACTCAGCGAAGCGTTTGGTCGAAGAGCTTTTGGAAACTCATGGAAGAAGCCTTGACCCACAAACCCGGGCTATTTTTGAACGCTATTATTTAGACCCATCAAAACCCACAATGAAAATAATCGGGAACGATATGGGGATTTCGGAAAGTCAAGTTAGCCAACTTCACAGTAGGGGTGTTAGAAAACTAAAAGAAATAGCGGTGCCGAAAGCACCAGGTTCGGCCCGCTCCGAAATCCGGTCGCCCGGAATCAACCCGGCAAAATTTGTCTCTGTCAATCACGCGGATTTGGCGGGGGTCGCTCAATACGAAACCATGCTTGATCAACCGTTAACTGATTTTTGGAGTGTTGAAAGGCTCAAGGATTATTTAAGGCAAAGAGACCAGCATATGATTCTCGCGAAAACAACAGGAGAAGACCCTGCTTTAGGAGGAATGGTTCTTGTGCGTGTGGTCCGCACAAAAGGGGCCGGGGACGATCATCCTCGGTGGGATCATCTGATGATCGATAAAATTTCGGTCCATCCGGATTTTGAATCGCATGCAGAAGAAATTCTTCATGTCCTGCTGGCCAGTGCGGCGCTTATTCCTCGTCAGTCCGAGCCTGGGCATCGCAAAATTCCTCTCCGCTATAACCTAAAGGACCATGAATTAGGATCTCCTCGTGTCCCTATTTTATCTAAAGTTGGATTTCGGCCGCTGAAAGGAGATGAATTGCCGCAGCATGCGCCGGATGAATATCCCTTTGTTTGGGACGTGCCGGACCAGGATAATTTTTTAAGCCGGCGAGGCAGCATCGACACCATCTACTTAGGGCCGGTGATTCTGTGGGCCGGTGAAATTTCTCCTGAATATCAAACCAGTATTTCTCCGGACCCTAAAGGCAATTATCATTTTAAATTTCTTCTTGAAATGGATTCTGCCGAACCGCCCATGACCAATATCGTGGAACACCTAGGACTGAAGGCGGCCATGCGCTACACCTACAAAACGCGGGGAGAACTGGACAACAGCCGTCAATCCTGGGATAAAATCACGAATCCTTGGTCACAGGAAGAAATCTCAGATATTCCTTTGAATCTTTCGATCGACCCAGAACAAATCAGAGATGCCAAGGGCCGTTACGTGATTCAAGCAAGCTTCCAGCCGCCCTCGTTTGCCGCCGCTTTAAAATTTAATGTCCAATTGAAAACGGCCTCAAATCATTTCAAATGGCTCACAAACACTAGCCGCGATAATAATTGGGTTTTTAATTTGATCCCGCATCACGCCCGCTCCGAAATCCGTCAAGGATTTCGAACGTTGGCGGTGCCGGAAGCATTGGCTCCGGCCCGCTCCGAAGCGCGGGCGGTGCTTGTTCCAAAAACCTTGGATTTGAAAAGTATGCTTGGCGCGAAATGGGCCAATCACGTTTTCCGTCAAATTATTTTCGTGGCGGACAATACCGGCACCATGGTTTCCAATTATGACAAACCGTTAACCGGAAATATTCTGCAATATTTCACTTCCTTATTAAATCAAGACGATTTTTACGCGGTGGTCAATTCCGGAGACCCTCTGAAAAAAATATTGGATCACACCTATCTCCCGATTTTGGACCGGATTGGCCCTCATCACTTAAGCCAACTGCACATTGTCGGGGATTTGGGCGTCAGGCGGGTTGGCTTTAACAATCAAAGAAGGTTTTCTTATGAAGACGAACTTTCTGCTTGGAGTCCCGCCCGCCGCTTAAGTTATGCGCGGGCCCTGGCGGAATATTTTTACGCTCAGCTCAAAAAACGTCAGGGAATATTAAAGGATTGGCTGCGGGATGTTTCCGATGATGAAATCGGCCGGCTGGAAAAAGAATATCGTGCGAAACTTGCAGCCCTCACGTCCCGTGAATGGGGAAAGGTCTTGACCCCGGAGGACCGTTATGAGTTTCACCTTTTGCCGCCTGATTTTCATGGCATGGGAGAAGTTTTGATCTATGACGTGGGCGCGAAAGTGACTTTAGATCATCCCGACATACGGCATTCCATGCCGCTTGAATTTACCTCGGAAATTCTGGAAAAAATCAGGAAACGGTTCGGACAAAATCAAACGGGTTTTTATACCTTCTCCGGACCGGGTTTTGTCGACATGGCCAAAACCTCGAAAGTCATTGGAGTCAATCAAACCCATCAGGAACATGTTTATCCCCAACTTAATCTTAAAGAACCTATTGTCATCTTTGTGATCGGAGATAGCGCTAATGACATTCCCACCTTTGAATTGCAGGCACCTAAAGATGCGCCGGCGATCATCATCCCTGTATTTCTGGATCATAATTCTTTTTATGCGGGGCAGCTTTCCGGCAAGGTTTTCATCGCGGACCAAAAATTAAAAGGCACGGAACAAATTCTAAAATTCATCACCGAAAACATTGGCAAGCCTTTTTCCCAAATTCCGCCTCTCGAACTTCAAGCTTGGGTGAGAGCCGAAACCCGGAATGATACCTTGTTTGATTGGGAAGTTTTTGGAAATATTTTAAATAGGGATGACCAAAAAAAATTAGAAGATCTGCTGGCACCGCTTCCTTCGGCCGAAGACCGCGAAGAAATGGCGCGAAGCATTCAAATGGCTTATCGGGATTTTGATCTGTGCGTCCCTAAAGACGCGCTTTATGATTCGGATGTGCCGGCGGAGATGATGCGGTGGATCCTCAGCCTGACGGAGCGGGAAAAAGTACTGTTAAGAAAATTATTTTTACAGGAACAATTAAAAGACGACAGCGATTTTGAGTATCGACTTGTGGAGATCGTACTATTTCCACGCGAGGAAAGAATCCATCAGTTTGAAAAGCAAATCCAGCTTTCCCAAGAAGGACTAGAGGATGAAGAAAATCGCTGGCAAATTCGAAAAATAGCGCGTAGTAATCCTGCTATTCAGTACTCGCTTTATTCCAATATCGATGAACCCGGAATACAAGCCGACACAGAGACTTTTGCGGATGAGATGGCCCTTGCCCTTGCGGATCGAGGGGTAAGCCCATGGGCTTTGAAATTTTTGGATGAGACGCCAATCAATATTTTTGAACCTGAATCTGAAAGGCAATTTAAGGAAAAAGAATGGCTTGATTTCAATCTTTGGGTTGAAAGGAAAAACGAGCAAGAAAATTATATCTGGAGAGATATTCGATATGAATGGATTCGTTCCGATTCGATCATCCGGCCGCTTCTGTTGGAAATGGCACGCCATGGTTTTGAAAGCATGAATTTCAAGCTTTATTTAATACCAATATTGGCGGGGCGTAAATACGATTTGAGACGCCCGGAAGGTCTGGATTTTCTTTTAAGAAGCGCTTTAAGCAAAAAAGCCCAATACGATGAGGGGCAAAACGCGCAAAGCATCGCAAGTATCGATTTGCTTGTCGTATCGCCGGAAAAAGAATTGCATCTCAAGAAAAAAATGGCACTTATTATTTGGGGTGCCGATAAAAAGCCAATTTACTATTCCCTATTTGATTTTGCCACGGAACGATTCGGCGATTTTCTGTCTTACATTCCTATCCGTACCCGTTCCAAAAAAATTTCTGAGATCGAACCCATCAGCCGTTCTGCCGGCCTCACCGTCACTTCAAAAGATCAATTGAGAGAAATTGTGGAAATCCCTTTGCTGCAGGCCGCTGAAATTTTTTGGGACAAAAATATTCCCTTGGTTTATGCCACCGCTAATAAAAAAGATCTGGAAGGAACCCGCGTCTTGGACCGGCATGCCGTTTTCATTGTTAAAAAAGGCAGTCTGAATGAAGCCAATCAAAAAGTTTTAGACAGCCTGCCGGGCCGGGATTTTGGCTGGAAGCACGGGCCCCTAACCATTCAGAATAATTTTTTGGAAGGGTCTTTTGTCGCCATTCCGATTGATTCCGAAACCACGGT
This sequence comes from Candidatus Omnitrophota bacterium, assembly GCA_016196565.1. Next base: position 29,880 of record JACPXK010000083.1, read on the forward strand.
TCAAGAATTAAGCGATATGGCGGTCAAAGTGGCGAATGCCTTTGAAAAACAAACAAGCCGCTCTGAAATTCGCGGCCGATTGTCTCATGTCCCGACTTTTATTCCTGTTATGTTTTTCGCCGGCATCACCGGCATAATAGGAAGTTTTGCCGGTTTTTGTTTCGGCATCGGCCAGAAATCTCCCCAAATTGCAAATACCTCGGTTTTATTGGGATTAATAGCTGCCCTAGGAATGACTAGCTCGCTTTTTTTGAGAATGGGTTATTCGAAAAAGAATATATCCCAAAACATGTTTGATTTGCTTAGACGGCTGCCGGAAGGGGACGGGTTTTCTTCACTCCAGCGGGCTCTAACCGATTTCTTGGAAACGGAGTCCGCGATGCATTACGTTTCCTCCCGGCAAATGAGTGATCGTCTTATCGTCATGGCTTATAAGTATAACGAAGCCCTTTTTACTTTGGCAGACGAACTCTATGAGGCGGCGGAACCCGGAAACTTGTCGGCTGAAATTGTGGGACTTTTACCGCTCGAATCTGTTCTCTATGCCATAGAAATTTTGTTGCCTCTCTTTGGGGAGGAAAAAATAGAAAATTGGCTGGAGCAAATTGAGTCGGAAGAAATCCCGGTTTCGCCGGAAGAAAAAGTTTATTTAGAAATGCATTTTTCCGGGCTCCCAGAGCGGCTGGAAGCATTTCGGGAAAAAATCAGCGAGCGGATCCGTCAAATAGAATCCATTCCCGCTTTAAACAAGGCCCGCTCCGAAATCCGTCAAGGATTTCGAACGATAGCGGTGCCGAAAGCACTAGCTTCGGCCCGCTCCGAAATCCGTCAAGGATTTCGAACAATGCTATTTCCGACTATCTACTTTCTGGGCGTCACGCTGGTATCCACCAGTCTCTATGTTTGGGTTTTAGGAAATCCATGGCAATCTCTGTTTTTCACAATGGCATTTGCGCCTTCTGTTTTTTCTTTTGTCACTTTACTTTTATACCGTCAGATAATTGCCACGGAATATCGCTGGAATAAAGCGATGAAAACCTATGTCCTTTCTGACTCTTCAAATCCGAAACTTGAAAAGCTGCCCATTACCGTAAAGCCAGAAAACGAACACCTCACTTTTAACCGGACGAAATCCAGGCCTCTGGACGAAATTCTTCGCCGGGCATTGCCGTCTTTGGAAATCACACTGCCCCAAATCGTAAGAATTACACTTCAAAGAACAGAGAACGCTAAGCCGAGGGTCCTTTACCGGCGCAAGGGTTCTGGGGACCGCAATCCGTACAACACGCCGGCCATCATTAAAAGATCGGATCTGAAGGACCCGGTAAACTGGCCGCCGCAAGGCAGTTTTATTGACATTGTTTATGAAAGAGTGAATCCCACGTGGAGTCTTCGGGATGATTTTGATGTCACGCTGGATCAATTGCGTGAATGGTGGCAATACCGGTTGTCGGCGGTACTTCGTCCGGCCTCCGGCACTTGGGAGACCAGTCTCGAAAAGTGGCGGGACCGGTGGGAAGATATTTTTGACTTTATCATCGAGGTGGATGAACGTCAGTTTTTTAAATTGAACCGGTATTCCCGAAAACGGTTTAAATATTTGGGCGCTCGTTTTTCAAGGCTTAAGGTAAAAATACAAAGTTTCAAAGATGATCTTGTAAGCAATCCTCCGCTTTATTTTCCCAATTATCCGGTATCGTATCGCGATCAAATTTTTCGAGAACTACAGCAATACGCCGATTTGTTCGGTCGTTTGGCCGCCCAGGCAGCAAAGGAGCTTGCCGCCCGTTCCGAAGTGCGCCTCCGCGCCGATGCGCGGAGACCGCAAAGACTCTTCAAAACTAGACGTTCCGAAGTGCGGGAAATAAATAGCGGAAAATTGAAAATAGGAGACGAAAAATTTGAGAATAGAATTTTTGCGAGAAAATTTAATGCAGGTGTTTTTTCCGGCGTTCAAACCAATAAGAAACGCCGATTACAATCCCGAGAAAAAGGAGAAAAGACCACACCAACTCAGCCATGGATATTATCCTTTCTTGGAGGTTCTTTAGGACTTAAGAGCCACGCTGTCAAAAATATTATCATAAAGCCACCAGATGCGGCAAGTTTCAACATCTTAGGTAAAGGTGAAAAGAGTATCGATAAAAACAGTGCTCCCCACAGGATTTCGGACATTCGAAATAGGGATTGGGCGACTAACAGTCTTCTGAAAGGTTCAAACATGAGGGGGATTATAGGTAAGGAGAATCCCCGAGTCAATCAAAATAATCATATAAAATATGATTATGAATTAAAAAACACCGAATCACGCTCCGAGATACGAATCAATGTTGAAGATCAACAGTTCGGATTTTTGGGAGGATATTACGCCGGCATGAGATCGGGCGGATTGAAGGCGATTTTCAAAGAGGTTAATTTCTATTATTTGTTCGAATTATACCGGCAATTTTACGGCGCGATGGAAAGTCCCTCGATTCTGGTGCCGGGAGGAGGGCCGAATATCAGTGCGGTTTTACTTTTAACCAACGCGGCCAAAGTAACGGTAATTGACCCCCAGGATTTTGATATTTCCCGGTACCGGGACATCAAATCAGTTTTCACATCGTGGTTGGTTCGCAATCCTTTGACCCGCTGGGTCATCAAGAGACTTTATCTTGCGATATTAAAATTAAAAACCTACACGACGGGTCATGTGACGGAGATGTTCGGTTTAAAACCGCTCTTGGAATTCGAATTGGAAAGTTTGGGAGCTGCCGATGTCAAAATTACCGATACCGTTGTTTCTTTTAAATGGCGGCATCCCGGCGATGATGAACCGAAAGAACGGATAGTTGAGTTTGTCAAAACCTCGGCTATCCATGATCGAGGCTGGCCGGAAGAAATACACAAGAGGCACTTTGACGGATTGATTTTTAAGGCTCAGGAATACCTTCTGCTTAAGCCAAGCAGCAGTCCGAATGAGCGCGGGCAAGAATTAAAAGAAACTATCGATACCCTTTTGCCGCGTTTAAAAAAGAATGCGGTAATTACCTCGGACCTGCCTTTGCATAAGGTGGAAACGAATTTGCGGGAAGCATCGAAAATAGAATCTCTGGTTGAATTGGAAAAAAGGCCAATGTGGAGAAATCCCCCTGAATTCGGTTATGGCAAGGCCTACAACCCATATTTCGAGATGGACGTGGAAAACCGTGCGTATGTTTATCGAATGAATGAGCAAGAAGAAAAAAACCGCTCCGAAATCCGTCAAGGATTTCGAACGATGGCGGTGCCGAAAGCACTAGCTTCGGCCCGCTCCGAAGCCAGGTTGAAAATTCATCCGGAAATGCTGGACGAATTGATTAAGGCCGAAAAACCGGAAAACTGGGGAGACCTGGCTGAGCGTTTGGAATTAGACCGGCGTCCTTCCGCTTTTTCGCTGCTTCATCCCGCCCATGTGGGTTATGACATGGCGATCAAAGAGATAGTCAATCCCGAAAACCAGGAAAATCTAATTGGCGTTTCTGCCGGAGGGAGCTCCGATATTGCCGGGTTTTTGCTTTCCACCAATATCCGCGACGGCTATTTTGTGGATATGCTTAAAATTGATGCTAAAAAATTGCGGGAATGGAAAGATATTCATTGGGACAATCTGGAAAAACTTTGGGACCCTTTAACTATCCAGGTCCATCTCGCATCAAAGGGAAGGATGGGTTACGGGATTTCAAAACCGGAAATAAAAAATATCGAGCCAATGATCCTGCTTGATCTTAAAGCCCTTGGAGTGCGCAAAGAGGAGATTCAAATTACCAAAGAGGGCCCGGATAAAAATGTTGTCATCCGGTTTAAATGGAGTTATCAGGGGCAAGAAATTCGCGATTATAAAATCACCTACATCGAGGCCGACATGACCAAGCCCGAAACTTATCCCCTTACACTCAAAAAGCTCAAAGGCCGTGTGGATGTTTATTATCAAAAGGCAGGCGTGGAAATCGCCAAAAATTATGAGAAATTTTTATCCGAAATGGCCTCTTACGTTAGAGCCGGCGGATTTTTCGCCACGGACGATTATTCTTTTGATCCTCGAACCGAGGAATTTAATCATCACAACCCCGATCCGGTTTTGGAGTCGTTAGAGGGCGTCCATTATTCCATCGCCGGTTCTTTTGTCTCTCCCGAAATGGAATTCTTTGAGAATGCCGCTGATCAATTTTTAAATCACAACCGCACGGAATCGCAAAAAACGCTTCCGTACGGCCGGAAAATGCAAATCCGCAAGCGTTTGAGAAACATCTCTAAAGAGGGAAAAAAATTCGCAAGCAACATCCGCCATCTGCTCGAATCGGGAGGGGCAAAATATTTTAGAGGCGGGGCTTTTACCCACGTTCTCCGGCATCCGGACTTGCCGCTTCAGTTGATTAAGGTAAGGCGCGGCCAGCGGGCACTGGCTTATCAAAGGGACCATTCGATTAACGGGCCTCATCTTTCGGCCAAAGAAGAAAACAGAATTTACCGCGTGCTGCGCCGTTTGGGAATGGCTGCCGTCACTCGCGATGCCGGGATGATGCCGCTTCAAAATATCCAAGCAGCGTTTAGCGGTGATGCTGAAGCAATGAACGCGGAGGCGAGATGGGCCCTTGACCGGCAAAATTTTCCATCCGATGTTTTAAGTCTTTCCATGCAAGAACATGGCCTTATTCTTGACCGTCTTATGGCGGCGGTTAGCAGCCTGGAGCAGCAATCGATGCTGCGCGATTTTACAGCTTTTGTCCATAAACTGTGGCGTGCCGGATACGCCCATTTAGACCTTAAATTAGATAATTATATAGCGCGGGTCGATGAGAACCGGCATCCGGCAAAAATGAACGGTCATTATGACATTGTGTTTTCTGACTTTGGCTCTATTTTTAAAATTCCTGAAGATGAAGAATCGATTTTAAAATTTCTCCAAGAAAAAAGGCCTGATGCGGATATTCCCAACGGGATAATGCTCTTAAAGAGTTTAAGGCCGTCCAAGAGACGAGATGTTTTGTCGGCGGCCCTATTCCCCAGAGCGGACCTTAACGCCGGTTTTAATTTGCTTGATCAACTCAAGCGTGAAATCGGAAAAATCCCCCCTGAGGAATTTAAAATCCGTTATTTGCAATTTCTAGAAAAACACGAGAGTGAATTTACCGAAACTTTCCGGGCCATTGCCAAAGAAATCGCGATTTTCCGGCAAGCGGGCAAAAAGCATCTTTTGGATCAAATAAAAGAAACGGTCCTTGAACTCAAAGACATTGTGGAAACGGCTGAAGACCCTAAGGAAAAACTCGCGGCGATTGCGGCCATTGCCCGGTTTTTCCGGCATGAAAATCTCCAGATCCGGGAAGTGGCTTACAAAGTGCTCAAAGGTATTCCTGATGTGGAAGAGGGGCTCGTCCCTCTTATCCATGACCCTGATGCCAGGATGGTGGAAGGCGTTATTTTAACGCTTGGCTTTATCAACCGCGCGCGGGGAAATGAGCGTGGAAACAATGAAAATCATGAATTCAAAGAAAAGTTAATCGACCTGATGCGCTCCGTGCTTTTTTCAACCCGTCTGGCGATTTCAGAAGAACCTATTGCCGGGCGGCGGTTAAGGAAAAAGGCAGCGCTTAAGGCATTGGGCTATTTGGCAACGCCTTCCGCCAAAGATCTTTTGAAAGAATTTCTGAATTTTAATCCGGATAAAGAGCTTTTTTCTTCTATCGTTGAAGCCATGACGTTGACAGAAGATGAATCATTTTTGGATATTGTGATTTCTTATCTAAAAATAAGAGATGAAGATTATTTGTCCCGGCCTGTGTCATTGGAAGTTCCCCAGCTTGTGAATTCCGCCTATATGGCCAAGAAATTGCATGAAAAAGAAATCCTTTTGCTGGCGAGGCGTTTTGGGTATGTGAATGACAAACTTTTCGAGAAATTGGCAAAGGAGGGAGAAGAAACCTCTAAACAGGAATTGCTGGAAACCGTGCGCACGATCATGAAGCATATCGGCATTGCCACGATGAGTTTAGTCCAAGCTTACAACGGCACGGAACCGGAAGAACGTGAAAATCTGCTTAGGAAGTGGAAAGACTATATCAAGCAGCGCATGGAAATGTTTGTCCCTGAAGAATCGGACAAGATGCGGGTGTTCCGGCCCGTTTCTACGGCAAAGGATAAAAACGGGGCCGAGGAGCGGGACTTACTTTTTGCGGCACTTCGTGAATCCGATTTGGCCAATCTGTGGGACAGAAAGGATTCTCATCCCTTCGGCTACAGTTATAAAGAAAAACATGGCGGAAGATTTTATTTTGGCTGGCACCGGACTTTTCAAGGTTTTTGGGACGAAAAACTTGAACTCGGCCGCAAGCGGATGGAGCTTGCATCCATACCGGAAGAGTTAAGAAAAATCATCCTTCCTTTTTATATCGCCAATGCTATGGGAGTTGAAAATGAAACCCGCCGGGACCAAAGAAATAAAGAGGAGTCCATGCTGGCGGCCCGTTGGAAAGCCATTGCGAAATTATTGCAAAAAGAAGGCGGCACGATTTCCATTCGTCCGGATATTTGGAGGCTCATTCGGTTGGAAGTTGACGGCCTTCTGGAAAAAGCGGACCTGAATGACCCTCTGGTTTTAAATGCCTTCATGACTAAGCTCGCAATGAATCCGGAGATTTGGAAATACGCTTTGTTGGATGTGACCATGGTCAATCAAACCAATCATTTTATGCGCGAGATAGAAAAGGAAGAGGATTGGAAAACGCTGTCCTTCGGGTCCCGGTCGGTTCTAAAGCTTTTGGCTTATGACTTATTTAGCCGCGGCCTTAAAGAAGACGAGGTCCTCACACAGTGGAAAGAAACCTTTAAACAATTGGCGGCGGAAGAAAAATTATTCCGCCAAATTCTGCCTTCTATCGGCATTGAGCTCCAATCCGTCAGCGTTCCATTATCGGATATTTACTTATGGAAAAACGCGCTGCCTTATTTTGATATTCCGAGCCCCGACCGGCTGCGCTATGAACACATTGTCGAAACCGCCTTCAAACCCGCATGGACCCCTTCGGCTTTTCTTATTGCCATTCCCATTCTGCGCCGCATGGGGCTTCACGCGAATTATCAAAAGGCTTCCGCCTTTCATATTTCTCTTTCCGGACGTTTGGGCATGGAAGCCAAATGGATTGCCTTCGCCCTTTTGACCTTCCGCCAAATTGAATTTAGCGAAGATTCACCGGAAGAAAGGGCGGAAGCGCTCGTGCGGCTTATGAGCAAAGGTTATATTCACCCCAATGGAGAAAATCAGCCGGCGGATCCGGAAAGCGAGGCGCCGGATGAGCATACGGAAGTCCGCACTGCGCGTTTGGCGGAGGCCGAAGATGGCCAAGGCTTGGACCCTGATTATGAAAAATTTCTTCCCGCGGTTTTTTGGCTCGGAGCCGCGCTTGCGGCATATCAAAAATCCCAAAGAAAAGAAAAGCTTTCGGATACGGAGTCAAATTGGGCCGGACTTTGGAGTGATTATCAGGAGTCAATTAAAAAAATTACCGACCGTATTCCAGAGACCCAGGCCGTTATGCAAGCCGACTGGTATCAGAGAACGGGAGATGCCAAAGATCCGCGCCTTGTGATGGAGCTTCCGATTTTTGATTTGATGGAAAAGTGGCGGGAGGTTCGAAGACGGAATCCGGACAAAGAAACAGATTTTCGTGGGGAGGTTCAGGGGATCTTCCTTGATTTCGCCGGGCAAGCCAAAGAAATTTTTTATTCTCATGTGCGTTCTGAGACAAGAGCTGAAATGGATCAGCAAAAACTCGAAATGCGATTGGCGGAGCTTATCGAAGAAACATGGGGCAATTTGGCACTGGTTGCCGAAAAAATGCGTTCAAGCAAGTTTTTCCCGCAAATCAAGGACCGGTCCCATATTGACAGCCGTTTTATCCTGGAGCAAATTCATTCTATTTCTGAAAATCAGTCACAAAGTCAAAAAACTCCTCAAACTTTAATCGAAATTCGAGCCTTTCTGGAGCATCCTTCAGAAAGTGAGCTGCTGCTAAGCGAAATTTACGATGAGCAGCTGCAGCGCCGCCGGGAGAATCCGGACGAGTGGCCGGATAGAGTTCCCAAAAATGGCGAAACAAGAATTATTGAAGCCTTTGAAAAGTACAAAGCCCCTAAACGGCCCACCCGTGACGAGCGCATCGTTTTGGCCTTTACCGATTTTCTTCACCTCATTGATCAATATCAAGGAGAACAGGATAAAAAGACTTTAGCGAGTCTCGAGAAATACATGCAGCAGCATAATCTGACGTTGGCCGCGACTGTCATCAATCTCAAAAAGAAACTGCAGCAAAGAGGCGGGAAAATTCTGCCAGCCAGTGACATCGACCTCCTGCATTCGTTCAAAAATATTTTTCAGTTTCCGGAAGCTCTAATAGAAAAAAGAGGTGCCGGCAAAAGCAGAGAAAAGAAACTTAAGCCTAATGATGCCTTGTCCGGTTTTATGATAGCCCTTGGCCGTCCGATTGATCCTTGGATCGCGGAATTTTGGCTGGAATGGGCCGTTCCGCCCGACGAAGAACGCAATGAATATTTGAGACAATACCAAGAGAAAAAGAAAAATAAGAATAAGAAAAATCGCCGCACCGAGAAACCGCGCAGGCGCGTGCGTTCCGAAACGCGGTCTGCGGATGAGTATGTGCCGGGCTTTATTCGCGATTCGTTTTTTGGTGCTGACATGGAGCAATGGAATCATTTTGCCGCCGCTTTACTGAGTCATGGATTGAGCGATGAGGACTTCCGAAGGTTTGTCAGGGAGTTCAATCAAGGTCCGGCGGATGGAAGAACTGCCGAAGTCGAAAATTTTTCTGTATTCCTGCGAAATGCTCCGTTGGGAGTCATGTCTTTGATGGCGGAAACCGTGATCGGCGGCAAGGTCCCGATTGCCCAATGGTTGTTTGTCTTGTCTGATTTTAAAATTTTCCGGAATCTTTACCTCCATTACGTGGATATTGAAACAAAACTTGGCCGGGATCCTTATCAATTGGAAAGCCAAACTTATCAAACCAAAGATATTCAGGGCCAGCCTCTCAGTTATACGATTCATTTGCCCCGTATTTTCCGGGGAGGACACGGCCTTGGCCGCATCGGAGATAAAGTGGATGCCTTTGCAAAGGAAATAATTCCTTTGATTGCTTCGGGCAGGGGATTTAGGGAGGAACATTTAGAGGTTACGATGACGCATTTGGATCAAATCAAAGAATATCCGTGGCGTTCCCCGTTTACTTTTAGCAAAGAACAGCATGAGCCGGAAGAAAATAGCGAATTTCTGAAAATGATAGAAAATCTTCCTTCTTTGCGCATTGCTCCTAGTGAGGATAGCCACCATATTCCTTTGGAAATTCCCATCGCGTATTTGATGCAGCCTAGATTACGCCGGAGTTTGGAAACACTGATTAAAGAACATGGCTTTATCGAAATGGTGCTTCCCATGCTATTGAAAAATATGGCCTATCAATGGGGATGGCATCATACCCATACCTTAAGAGAGGATGATTTTAAAATCAGCCTTCATGACGTTGCGGAAAAATTTTACCATTTTATCACTAATCCTGATCAAGGCCTTCTCGCCGATCTTAAAGCATTTAAAAATCGTTATCCGCAAAGTAAAGGGTTTCATCATTTTGTTTTTGGTTTGGAAGGGAAGTCGCTCTGGGATGAACCTCTTTTGATAAGGTTTTGGGAGCAAATGCCGGATCAAAAAACTTATTATCAAGGGCATCTTCTTTACCGGGAATGGAATGCTCCTCCTGTTGAAATATGGAGTGATGAAAAGCAGGGATGGACTTCGACAGAAAAAGAAACAGTCATGACTTCAACGGGAGAACGTCAGGTTGAAATTGAATGGCCCCGCTATGTCTCGAAAAAAACGGGAAGATTCCGGCAGGAAGGAGACATGATACTACGTCACGTTTTAGATTGGGTGAAAAAATTCCCCGGCCCTGCGGGTCTGGATGATGAATTATTTAAAATAGGAATTCAAGCCGAATGGGGGCAGGTGGTGGGAATGTCGAATCTTTTGAAGTTTCCTGAGCGTTATCCCGAAGGCGGTTTACACCAGCCGCCCGTGCTTTATTTTTACCGGACTATCCCGGAGATGAAAAAACGGGATTTTGCCCCGCCGGAAAAATCTTTTTCTTACGAACAACCTGGGATTAAAGTTCCTTTGTACTTATTTCAGGATGAAGACCTGCCGGTTCTCCTAGGGACAATGCTGGAAGAAGGGTTCCGGGGCTTTGATCTTAAAGGGTATTTAGAATATCACGGGGCCAATGAGAACGCTCTGAAGCATCTCAAAGAAGATTTGGCGCTCGCCCGTCTCAAACATGATGAAGTCGATAAAGGCCGTCAGCACGGCGTTGATCTTAGTTATGATTACGGGTTTTACGGCCAGTTTATACTTCATCTGCGCGACGCTCACGGAAAATCCTTAAAGGAAATCAAAATCGTCCGCTCGGAAGCGAGAAATTCCGAATACGGCGATTTTATGAAAGAGATTGAGGCAAGCCCCATGCCTTTAGAAACAAGTCCTCTTTCAAAATCGACAACGGATGACCTGGACATTCATCAATTGTTTAAAGGAATTGAGACTCGGAGAGACATTTCAGGATTTGCCCTAGAAGAAGAGGACACTCCGGCAAAAGATCCTCTTTTAAAATATTTCGACAAAGATCTCTTTGTCGATTTTTATGGCCGGTACTGGCGTCCTCATATTACCGAACTTCTGCGCCGTAAAAAAGCGCCTTTCCGCAATGCCTTGTCCATTCAAAAAACCCATGCCCAAATTCGCGCTTTGTCTTTCATGCCGCCGCAGGATATCGAGCGCTTGCGCGAAGCCATGAACCGTTTTTACAAAACGTTTAAGCCATACACCTACACGTGGCATCATTTCTTCATGCTGCAGGAACAACCCGAAAGATCTTTTGGCGATCCCTTTTACATCAAACAGCTAAAGCACAAAGCCGTTTTTTATTTTGGGGACATGATTCAAGCCATGGATGAAATTCAGGAAATTTTAGAGCAGGATGCTTACCGTGAGCATACCCAGAAAATTCTTTTGCTCAAGCAAATCAAAAAACTTCAAAAAACGCCCGCCATCCGGGCAGTCCGGAATTATTTTTTGAAATATCCGCCGCAGCCTGAAGATGTCCCGGATTTAAAATTGGAATGGTTTCATACGGCTCAAGATTTACGGCAAACTAAACCCCGTTCTCGTTTTCGTAGTTACCGCTATGAAGCGCGTCATCCGCTCAGTCCTTTTTGGATTTTGGTGTCCGGAGTTCATGAAAGAGAAAATAATTTAGACATTGAACCGGAGGCGCTTGAAAATGCGGCACTGCAAGAACGCGTTCGAGCTTTTAAAGATCTTGAGCTTGTGCTCTGGGGCAATGATGCGGTCCCTGAGGAGGAGGACCATTCGGAACTCCCACAACGGCATTTGATGAGTATTCCCCGTATGATGAAAAGACAAATCGAAAAGTTTGAATTTTCCATGGCGGCCCTTCGCATGATACGCGAAGGCGGATACTCTTTACCGGAAATTTCTCTTGAGCCCGGCATGATTCGATTAAAAGGGTCCTGGAACCCTGTGGCCGGAACAAAAAAATCCATGGATTTATTGGATGTGAATATGGACAAGGATCACAACCTTTATGCCGCGACCGGCGCGAATGAAATTGGCAAAAGCACTCATATCAATACGCCTGGCATTGCGGCTCTCTACACTCAAATGGGATTGCCTGCTCCGGCCGAAGAAGCCGTGCTTGGTATTTATCGCAATATTTATACGACGGTTCCTTCCATGCAAGGCGTGGAAATCGGTGAGAGCCAGCATACCGGTTTGATCAAACGCCTCATCGATTTGATCCAACATGTCAAATCGCGTGACTTGGTGTCTGTCGATGAAGGCCATATGGGTTCGGATTACAAAGATTTGGTCGCGCTGACCGGCGTGCTGATGGAAGATCTTATGGCGACAGGGGCCACCGTGGCTTACGCCACGCATTTAAAAGATGTGCCTCGAACTCTGGCTCAAAATCACTCGAGCGTTATCGCGCGGCGTTTGGTCATGGGTGTAGAACGCAGTTTTAAGAAGAGATTTCTTAAGGAAGGCGTTGCCCGGCTGAGCCATTCCTTAGACACCCTTCGGAGTGCCGGCGCTCCCGAGGAAGTGATACGTTGGGCCAAAAATTATTATTCGGCCATTATTTTGGACCAACCTGTCAAAGAAGACGAAGTGGACCGGGATCAGGAACAAATTCTCACGACGAGGCGGCCGCGTCGTTTGAACCCGACCTATATTCCGACGGAAGATGAAAGAATTCTCATCAATGCCATCCACAATATTTATCCTGAAAAATATTTTTCAAGAGGAAATTATTTAGGCGTGCTTTTTCAAGCCAATTCCAATGACTTGAAGCAGAAAATCGAAACATGGAGAAGCGTGGATTTGTCCGGCCTTCAGGGTTGGAGGTCAAAATTATTTCCTAAGCCGTTGACGATGCATGAATTGCGCGATAAAGGAGTAGGAGAAACCACGAATATTTTTGATTTATGGGTAAAAAAGTTTGAAGCTCTCAGGCAAGATCTTCTGGGTCAAAATGTAAACATGCAAACCGTGCTTAGACTGATTCAGGAAAAAGGATTAATGAATGTTGACGGCGCTTTGAAGGAAGCTGAGGAATTTGGCAAATTGTTGGAAAAACTTTCCTTTTCCAAACAGGACCTTTGGAATCCGGATGCGCCCGGACTATATTCCTCCGAGGAGCATGCCGCACAAAACATCGAGAGTATTGTTTTCGATATTCTCCACCACCGTTTTCCGGTTTGGTATCCCCGCCATATTCATTGGGATGAACTTGATCTTATCCTGGGAATATCCCTTGCGGTGAAGGAAAAAAATTTAAGAACAGCGGTGCGGGTTGGGCAATATGACCCCTTTGAAATTCGTCACGCCGAGTCGCCGTTCATTCCGGGGGCCGTGGAAATTGATCTCGTAGGGGATTTGCATCATCCTCAATTCGTCATTTTAGGGGCCAATAAAAGCGGGAAGACACAGCTTATTCGAACGGTGCAAGCATTGGTCCTTTTGGCCCGTAAAGGCCTGCCAATTCCTGCGGACATGAAAATCCCTGAGTATGAACAAATCCTCACTTTTTTTGGCGGCCAGCAAGAAATGACAAATCATAAATCTTATTTCCGTGCGGTTGCAGAGCGGCTTCTTTCTATCCTGAAAAACGCGACTCCGAATTCTTTGATTATCATGGATGAAATTCACGGCAGTGATTATTGGGAACTTTCCGCGCTTCAGGCCGCGATTTTAAAATACCTTCACCGCGTTGGGGCCACGGTGATTCTTAACACCCACATGCGCGAAGGATTGGCTTTGGCGCGGGATATCCCATCGCTCAAATTTTTTAAGACGGATGTGACCCGCGATGAAGACGGTACCCTGCATTTTCATTACGCGGTATTAGAAGACCCCGAAATAACCTCCCAAAGTTTTGGCATTGAAAGCGTCAAAGATCTCTTAACTCCCGATCAATACCGGCGCGCCTTACAAATCCGTAGTCAGATTGAAGAAGAGACGGCCCTGCGTAAGAAAAGAGAAGCCCGATACCGGGAATTGGTCTTGGGCCTGGCGGCGCAGCCGGCTGATTCGTTCGGGCGCGGCCTCCTTGAAAAATTAAAACAGTGGGACCTTGAATCTGCAGTGGAAGATTTCCGCCGGTTATTTGGCAGCGCGGACGCTCCGGCCCCGGATGTTGTGGCTTTTGTCGATCAGGAAGAGCTTTGGGAAAAATATTTTGACGAACCCAAAAAAATCCTCCTTTTGCATTATCTCAAAGAACAAATTCTGCTTGGGCGTGAAGATGAAATTGAGTCTCTTACGGCCCGCTCTGAGACACGGAGATTTTTTTATGATAAGAGTGTTAATTTGTCTTCAAGAGTAGCGGGGGCTGTTTCCCGAATAAACAATTTCATGCGGGCAATAAGATTATTAATGGTGGGCGGAAAAACTCGCAAACAAACAATGCCTTTCATTTCTTTGGAGGGGTATCGCCGAGGATCACAAAAATCTTTGTCCTGGGTCAATAAGATTCTTAGGCTTTCTTTGGCGTATTTGTATACTTGGCCATTTTTATATCCTTTTGGGCAACGAATAATATCGCAGCCTGATTTCTTCAGGAAATCAATCAAATCTCCGTGGATCATTTCATCGGCGAGAAATTTAAAAGGAATTTTAGGCGGCTTTGCCACGAACGCGGAGATTATTTTCGATCATTTCGCCGGCATGATGCAACACAGCTTGAACGGCCTTTTTGGAGAGGGAAGGATAGCCTCGGAGAATATCATCAAGGGAATCGCCGCCTTCAAGCATATGAAGGATCAAAGCAACGGGGATGCGGGTTCCCTTGAAGCAAGGTTTCCCATGACACACATTAGAATGGATACTCACGTATTTTCGCAAGGTCATTTTCATGAGGAAAAAAGTAACATACATCAGGAATCGGGTCAAGGAGCAATTCTCTCCCGCTCTGAGGCACGGTCAAATAGTGAAACTACCGCGGAGCCATGGAGAGCCGTTCTCAAGGATTTGCGGGGCGGATTTTATTTTCCCGCGGCGGGCATTCAAATCGAGTCCACGTTGAAACGGTTGGAAGACATGCCGCATGTCAGCGAAGTTTATTTCAATGATATTCTCCCCTACACGGAAAAACTTTATTTGCGGACTATCCGTTTCTTAAGAAAAAAAGGGCATGAGGCGGAGCTTGAGGGCCCCAATATTCTCCGCATCAAATATGGCAAAGGAAATCAAGCGGGCAGGGAATTTAAAATTCATTTTATTCATGGCGATGCCTTAGAAGTTAGTCCGCCAGGCATTGACTATGTTCATATTCATACTCCGGGTGCGATTGGAGAATTGGCGGATGACCCTCGTTTTTACGCCCGTCAGCTGATTCTTCTCAGTGAAGGAGGAGTGCTTGAAATCAGCCAAGGGGCTTCTCCGCTTTTTCGATTTCTCACGGATGCAAACCATTCGCTCGAGCGGGAACTTTTGGGCTTTGAATTTATCGGAAAACAAGAAAAGAAAGAGGGAGGTGGTGATTATTTTTATCGTAAAGTCAAAACCGCGGACGCGCAGAAAATAGAAGCCTTCATTGACCTTGATCATAGATTGTATCGAGCGTTCGGCGGGCAATTTTTATATCAGTTTGTCGGTAAGCTGCGGCTTGAAGAGGCGACGGCTTTTCTTAGAGATTCATCCTTATGGAAATTTTTTGATACCCACGCGGGAGTGACTGCCTTGCTTGATCTTTCGCGTGTCTTGCCGCGCGAAGTCCGGCCGCAGGTGGAAAATAAAATTCGTACTGTGCTTCAAGAAGGGATGAAACAATCTGAGGGAAAAATTCCTTCGGCTTTCAAACAATGGCTCGAAAAAGGTGATGCCCGTATTTTGACGCCCGATCCTCAGGCCTTTACGGATGAATTAAAAAGGGTTTTGCCTTCGCGGCTCCCTTTTCGTATTCCCATTGTGGAAGAATTAGAGAAGGGAGATTTGAAAACACTCTGGGGGCCCATTGAAAACAGGCCGGATATTTTGAAGCATTTGGGAATAAAAACCCAGGATGACCTTGGCCATAAACTCGGAATTTTGGGAAAACCGGCTTCCCTCGCAGACGACGGCGCCCTCAAAGCCCAGCTTGAACATATTTTGAGAGAAGCTGAAGATTCCATGCGGCGCCGTGCTTGGCAAGAATTATTGGGATGGGCTTATCTTTTGGATTATTTGGAAATTTCGGAACCAGAAAAAAATGATACAGAAATACTTTCGCTTATGAACCGCATCAAAATTTATCGCGCGGCCGCACTGAATGCCCTGGCGCTTCGACAAAAATTAGGAAGCGCCTCCTCGCTCGGGGCTTATTTAAACACAGATAGAAAATTTAATTCGCGTGAAGCGCTCGAGCTCATCGAAGAGGTGAAACGCAGTCCCGGTAATCTCGAAGGAGACTTAGAAGTCATTTTACGCAGTGAAGAAGCTAAGGCCCGTGCGCTTCTTGATTTGGATTTCAGACTGCCCGACAATCGCGCCAGAAGCTTTGTGCGAAAGGCCCAAATCCCGGAAGGTGAAAAGTGGGCATTATTGGCAATATTCAAAGCGGAAAGAATCGAGCGATTGCTTGGCAGAATTTCGGAAAAGCATGACGAACACTGGGAAAAATTGCCGGATTATCCGGAGCTCTATCGAGAAAAACTGACCGGCTATGCGAGGGACTCGTTTGCTTATTGGCTTCTCATGCTTGCCAGTTCCGAGAATGCCTTTGAAAAAACCAGCTCACGTCAAGATTGGATTGAGCTTACGTTTAAAGTATTTATCAAATTGCTTCCCTATGCGGAGCGTGGTCTTAAAGAAATCCCTGATCAAAGAATCAGTTTGCTTTTGGGTGCTTTGGCAGACCCGATGGAAATCCCGCCGCAACTTGCTAGAGAAGCTCTCGAAAAAAATCCCAAGGCTTTGGCCAATCTGGCTTTTATATCTTTTCGCCTGTTAAGGGTGGTAGCAAAGGTTTTCGAATTAAAGAACGCACGAAGATGGTTTGAAGATTTGGCGCAAGCTCAAGCCGAGTTTCTTCAAGGCCATGAAATCTGGATTCCTGATCATCTTGTCACGATCGAGACTGCACGGGACATACCTTTTCCAACTCGCTCGGAAGCACGGACACTCAATAAGGACGAAGAGCTTTTCCCCAATCTACGGAAAGTGCCGGGAGCGGCGGTTCAGTTTGGTGATATAGGAGAGCGCGAAGTGCTTCTTTACGACTCTCAATACAAAGGTAAGCGGGAAATCTACCGTCAAAAAATCATTCATTTGAAGGAGTTTATTCGAATCCTTCTGGCCCGCGAAGGTGTGGGAAACGAATCTACCGGAGCTGAGGATTTTCGTCCGTGGACCCGTTATCTTCCGGACTATGAATTAAATATCAATGCCCGGCTTCATGCCGGTTCTCCCGATTGGAAAAAAGATGGCTGGATCATTGAAACCTTCAGCGACAAAAAAGCCAAAAAATTCCTCCGGCAAAACGTATACCTTTTCCGCGTCAATGAAGGGCTGACGAATAATCTTCCTAGTGATGAAAAGACTTTGGTGGTTTCTTACACGCCAAATTTTCATGTGCCAGGCGACAGCGCGAACCGTGTTCCTTATGGTGAGTACGAAGCGCTTGTCAGGACGCCGGATGAACAAATCGCAAAAAGCCTTGAAGTTTATGGCCGGGATACAAGTCCTATGGGTGTGGAGATTTTCCGCCGAGCTGTTCAACGGATCATCGACAAATTTTTTGTTTTGGGCGATGTCATTATTCCGGGAACGCTCATTTACGATTACGATTTTCCAAAGATCAACCGGCAAAAAGTCAGAGACGAACACGAATTTGAATTTCCCCGCGTTTGGAATCCGTATCGGAATGTTTCTGAAGACTTTGAGCTTGACGCAAGCGATATACCTGACCGCGTGCAATTAGAAATTACGGTCGAGATTAAAGAAGATTGGACAACTCAGTTTAGCGTAAAAATCCATGACGAACTCCGGAATCTGTTAGTTTTGGAAGGTGAGCAAGTCATCGACCAAGTCATCATAGGAAATTTCCCTAATTTGCGTTCCGAAATGAGAAACGATTTGCCGCAGCTTGAATCCGAGGTTTTGAACCATTCGGTGACGTGGGTAAATCTGGAGCATGCGATTGCGGAAGCGGAGCAATCTCCGGGTGAAGAATTTTTGAACCGGTTGAAAGGGTCTGATCTCGATCTTGGTCATGCCCAATTTTCAATTCCTGATTCCAAGGTTCATTTTGAATTGGATTTGGCAAAGCTTAAAGAAAACATGACAAGCCGGTCTCCGAAACCTGTTACGGTTCATTGGAAATCAGACAGCCCTAGCGGGTCTTTTAAAGTAAACGAAGTTCAACTTGTCCTTGCGGATACGAAAGCACGCCCTTTTCTGGCGTCTGAACTTAAATGGCATGAAAGTCCTTTGCCCGATACCAAGGGTTTTGAGGCAATCCCCGAGGGATCTTATTGGGTTGCCGTGCGCTTGGGGGCGGCGCTTGAAGGAGAAAAAGAAGGAGAATTCCGCGTTTATCTTCCCAAAGTATTTTTTGAAAATTCATCGTTACTCAACCCGCAGGAACTCGAAAGTCTTATTTTCTCGGAAATGATCGGAGCCATTGCGCGTCGCGCTCTTTGGGAGGAGCATGCTGCCTTGAAGGGAGAGGAAAACGGCCGGGAAATAGCCGGTAAAATTTGGGAAAAATCAGAAATATTGCAAGCAGAGCTTGAAAAACCGGGTTCCGTTTTGGCGAAAACTGGAATGAAGGATGGAATGACAGGGTTGAAAGAATTTGAAGATAAGCAGGAACAAAAATGGAGCCAGGCGCTTCGTGAGCCTATCGAGGATGTCATTCCTATCGAAGCCGGTTTGCACAGTATTTTGAAATATCGTCCCGGTCACATTGTCGATTTTATCGAATTTCTCCGGGAATTTATCGGAGCGTGGAAAAGAGGGAAGATTATTTTTTCGTCCGAACTTAACAGCTATATCGTGCCTATCCTTAATTCCTTGGCAACACTGGCTGTCAAAAATGGAATTCCGCATCATAGTTTATTCCGCTTCGATATCCGTCTTCGTTATCAAGTTCATACGGATCCTGCGGTCTCCAGCGCTTATGAATGGTTGGGCAGTAGCGCCGAACCCGCTGAAATTAATCTTAGCAAATACTTATTTGATGAAGGTGAAATATTCGAAGAGGGATATCGCGATTATAAAAAAATGCTTGAAGAAAGGAAGCAGGATTCGGGTCATTCGGAAGAAGCATTGCGCGCTCATTATAAACAAGGTCTTTTTTATATGCATTTGCGTGCCGAAAATATGCATTTTTTAGATTATCAAATGATGGACTGGATGACCGTAAACCGCGGAGCGCGTAACGAATATGCCGAAATTCAGGATTATCTTGAACACCTCATTATGGAGTTTTCTTCTGGGAATTTGAAGGCCGAGGAAACGCTTACGCATGAAGAGATTCAAACATTGAGAAAAAATCTGGAGGAATCATTGTGGGCTGATGGGAAACAGCGGCCCAATCAAAGCCACCAGTTTGCCATCCTTGAGCTTATGGCCATCTTTTCAGTTTTGTTGGACTGGGCATCGCTTCACAAACTTTCACTCGATGATGTCTGGCAAATACTGCTCTATCTTAAAAAAGTGCTTTTGATTTCCGAAGAGCCAAAACTTGTTTTGGACATGCTCCGTTTATCAACCGGTCCTGAAGATTTTCTTGAGAAATTATTGGCTTATATTGAATCGCGATTAGACGCTGTCAATTCCACTCTCAGTGATCCTGATTTTGCTTTGTTCTTTAAGTTGGCTGGAACGCTGCCGCACACTTTTGGTGTGGACGAAAGAGGACAAATTTTCGCGATTAATTTATCCCGCGATATAACTTGGGCCAAAAATTATTATTCCCGGCACAAGCATTTTCCTCCCGTGGCATCTTTACGTTCTGAAATGAGAGGGGAGTTACCGCCTCCGCAATCCAAATCTTTCATTCTTCTGCCGGGAACGGGAAGCAAAAAGCGCCGCATAGAAAGATTTGCCGTTTCTGAAAATCCTGCCGGAGCGATTGACCCTCGATTTGAATCTCGTCTTCGTGAGTTAGAAGAACGACTTCAAAACGTTTTTACTTATGTCCCGGAAGGCGATCGATTAATCCGTGATTCAAGGAATGAAACTCCTCCTTATTTTGTTAAAGAAGGCGCGAAAACATCGCTTTGGATCTCTTATTTGCTTCAATACCCCGTTTTGGCGTTTTGGGAGTTTCAAAAATATAAGGAAGAATCCTTGCCCAAATTATTTGGTTTTTACGAAGGTTACTTCGTGCATGGATTGGGACATAGGGTGGATTGGAACGGGGGAATTAAAGTTAATGATGAAGAATATTTTAGAGAAAGAAGAAAGGCATTAATTTCGAGATTTAATTTTGATAAGGAAGAAAGGGCTTTGATTATCGGAGACCAAGGCGATTTGAGGGCTGAGAAATACCGCTGGATGATCGGCCAAAGGGGGAAAAAGACGGAAGGCTATGGAGAAAGAGGATTTGAAATTATCCGGGAAAAAATATTCAAATCACATGGGGTTAGCCGGGGAGGGGTCCTTTCCATGGCCGCGCGGCGGATTAGTTTTGAAAATAATGGCCCTGACGGAAGGGCGGAAGATTTAAATCATTTGTTAGAAGATTCATGGGAAGATTCCCCGCCGGAGATCAGAGAAATTTATGAGGCGATGTCCGCTTTTTATCGCGATTATTTTAACGTCCTCGAATATGTTCCTGATTGGATGGAACATCTCGGTCCCCACGATAAAGAAAAAGAAATTGTCCGCGATCCTAAAACACTGGTCCCGATACAGCTTAAAGCCGCGATCAAAGAAAGGACCGCACAATTCCTATCGACGGCCCGCGCCCAAGTAAAAAGCGGCCAGCATAAAAAAGTAATTCAGATGATGAATCATCTGCCGTTTGGCGACCCCGATTTGCTTCGAGCGATACCTCTTTTGGCTGAGATTCTAAGGAGCGCGCCGGATCCTGTTGCGGAAAAAGCCGCTTGGGCCTTGGGTCAAATCAAATCCGATCAAGAAGCGGCGCTGACTTCTTTAACTCAAGCTATCGGGTCCCGCCGTCCTGAAAATGTGAAACTCGCCGCCATGATTGCTGTCGGAAGAATCGCATTAGCTTCTTCCAAACGGAACGGAAAACTTTTCAGGAAAGCGGGCCAGGAAATTCAGCATCAATTAAGCAAAGGTTTTCTCAAAGGACTGGAAGACGCCGCGGCTTCTGTCCTGGAAATCCTCGGAATGGAAGTGAAAAAAACAGGGCCGGGCACGTTTGAAGCAGACGGTGTCGAAGCTGTACCGGCATTGATTGAAGCGTTAAAACATGAAAGTTTTTCCTTGCGGCTTAAGGCTACCGAGGAATTGGGCCGTCTCAGCCATTCTTCGGAGCCGGCGTTGGAAGCCCTTATCGGCCAGCTCAAAGAGCCTGCAACTGAAATTCGCAGAGTGGCCGCCCGTTTGCTGGGATCTCACGATACTCCGCGAATTCACAACATCCTGATCGAACAATTGTTTGAAAATATCTCAAAAGGAAACCGCATTGAAATTATAAGGTCATTGGCGGAATTTGGGCCAGAGTCTGTAAGTTTGCTGATAAAAAGATTGCTTATCGAAAATAAAATTAAAACTCTAGGGGAAATCATTCAAGCGATCATTGCGAGCGGCCCAAGCGTTGTTGTGCCTTTGCAAGAAGCGATGGAAAGGCACGGGAAACGGGACGAATTTTTCGAACTGGCCAATGGAATTGCGAATGCTGCTCTTTTAGGAACACCTCGAGGGGACAAACGGTCGTGGCCTAAAATCCTTGAAGCCCGCTCCGAAATCCGTCAAGGATTTCGAACGTTGGCGGTGCCGGAAGCATTGGCTCCGGCCCGCTC
>JACPXK010000092.1 GCA_016196565.1 Candidatus Omnitrophota bacterium
GGGTATGGTCCAGAATGCGCTTCTTTTAATGGGCGCCATGGGAATCGGGACCCCATCTTTAAATTACACGCCGCCCGGACAAATAGCCGCCATAGCAACAGATACCGATGGCGATGGATTTCCGGATGCCGTGGAAAATGCACGCGGGTCCAATTCGCTCGATGCGGCTGAAAATCCGGACAATATGAAGGACTCCGATGGCGACCGCTTCAGTGATGCGGTGGAAAATATTAAAGGGACCCATCCTTTCAACCCTCTCGATAACCCTGCCAGTAAAATTGATTCCGATAATGACGGGATGAGTGATTTGAGGGAATCAGGATTTGATCATACTAATTCCAATGATGCTTCGGATTATTACGGATCCACCATGGATTTTGACGGTGATGGTTATAGTGACTCCTATGAACATGATGCGGGGACCAATGCAAACAGTGCTGATGACTATTTAGGATCTGCCACCTACAAAGATACTGACGGTGACGGAATTTCGGATAGTGAAGAGTTGAGAATTCATACCGATCCCAAAAATGCGAATGACAATCGGGAAAGCTATTTGGACGGGGACAACGACGGCATCAGCGATCTTTTCGAAATTCGTCTTGGTGTTAATCCTTACGATACCCAGGATCTTGCGAATGCTTCATTCACGGGTCCTGCCATTGATTCGGATCAGGACGGCTTCAGCGATTCTTTCGAACGTTATCTTGGAACCGATCCAAGTCAAAATACAGATCGTCCGAATCCTCAAACGCTTCGCCCGCAAAAAGATTCTGATAGCGACGGAGTGAGCGATGCCTTTGAACTTGCCAAGGGAGTCAATCCTTTCGATTCTTACGATAAGCTCAACAGCATACGCACTGCCATGGCGAGTCCCGGTCCGGGCCCGGCAACTCAGGACCGCGACGGCGATGGAATCAGTAATTCGCTGGAACTTTATTTTGGCGTGAACCCCGATGATCCTAGCGATGCCTTGACCGGGATTTATCCGGCCGCCGATGATGATCATGACGGGTTAAGTAACAGCCTCGAAGCCGTTCTAAAAGCGGCCGGTTTGGATTTTGATTCCAACCGTTTTGACTCCCGTGAAAAATTAGTTCTCGATCCCGATCAGGATGGATTCAACACCCTTCAGGAATTGGCGCTGGGAAGCAATCCGACGGATAAGGACAGCGTTCCCTTCAAAGGGCCGGATACGGATGGCGATGGATTCAGTGATTTATTAGAAGATTGGTCCGGCACCAGCAAAAATAATAAAACGGATAAACCCGATCCGAAAACTGGAAAGCCGCTTTTAGACAC
>JACPXK010000087.1 GCA_016196565.1 Candidatus Omnitrophota bacterium
CAAGGATGCCCACGTTCAGTCCCTCCTTCAAATGGCTATGGCCATTCAAGGAAAAATAAAACCTCAATAGAGTATTTTTCCCTCTTGGAACTAGCCCACTACCTCGATTTTCCCTTCATTGACAAAAAAGGCGACTCTTCCTAAAATACCCCGTTTCCGCATCGTTAAGGAAGGTTCTCTCTAAAAAGGAGCATCCGAGCGAGTGTAGCATAGTGGTAATGCTCTGCCTTGCCAAGGCAGCTACGAGGGTTCGATTCCCTCCACTCGCTTTGACTACACGTTCGTCAAGAACGTGAGTCAAAGTCCTCGAGCAGAAGCGAGAGGGCTGCACACTTGCACCAAGGTGCAAGTATCGCACATCGAGAACTTGATGTTCTCGTACGTGCAGAAGGAGATGAAGACATTGAAGGTATCGGTTCAAGACGGCAAGGTTTGCGAAAAAATTCTCACCATCGAAGTGGGACGGGAGGACATTCAAAAAGAGTACGAGGAATTTTATCAGGCGGTTTCGCCCAAGGCAAAAATTCCGGGCTTTCGTCCCGGCAAAGCCCCGCGCGATGTGATCGCCATGCATTTTAAAAACGAGGCGCGCGAAGAAGTGCTTAAACATTTGATCTCGGAATCCTACCGGAACGCTTTACAGGAAAAATCCCTGGAGCCGCTCGGCTACCCCAATATCAAGGATGTTAATTTCGACGAACAAAAACTTTCTTACCGGGCCCAAATCGAAATCCGCCCCAAGGTAAAAATTTCCCGTGCGGCGGGTTTAGCGGCCAAAAAAGAGGCCGTTCAAGTGGCCAATGAAGAAGTCGAACAAGCCCTCAAAAGCATTCAGCAATCCTTCGCCCAATTCAAAGTCGTGGAAGACCGCGCGGCGGCGATGGGGGATTTTCTGATTGCCGATTATGTTTGTTTTGTGGACGGCAAAGAAGCGGAAAAGCGGACCGATGACTGGTTTGAAATCCGCGAAGAGGAATTCTTAAAGGGTTTTTCCAAACAACTTGTGGGCTCGAAGCCGGGCGATGAAAAAGAAGTTCAAATCACATTTCCCGAGAGCATGAGCCGGAAAGAACTTGCGGGGAAACCGGCGCTTTTCAAAGTGAAGGTGAAAGAAATCAAGGTCCGCAATCTGCCGGAACTCAATGACGATCTGGCCCGCGATGCCGGGGAATATCAAACCTTAGCGGAACTTCGTGCCAAAATCGAAAAAGACATACTCAGCCGTAAAGAGCATGAAAAAGAAGCCGCTTTTGAAAAAGCGCTTTTGGATGAATTCCTGAAACATAATAAAATTGATTTGCCCGAAGGCCTGGTAAAACGCCGCGCCGAATATCTCTTGGAACGCAGCAAGCAAGATTTCCTTCATCAAGGGCATTCGGAAGAAGAATTCGAAAAAAATCGCGCTACGCTTTTGGAGGATTTGCAGCCCGAGGCCAAACGCCAAGTCCATTTGGCCTTTCTTTTGGATGAACTTGCCGCCAAAGAAAATATCACGGTAACGGATGAGGATCTTAAAACGCATTATGCCCAGCTTGCCGGGCGCGTTCGCCAGCCGGTAGAAGAAGTGGAAAAGTATTACCATGAACACGAAGATGCCAAGGAATCGATGAAGGACCAGGTTCGCAGTGAAAAAGTAATCGAATGGATAAAGAAAAATTCAAAACAAAAATAAATAATGATAGTCATTCTGAGGCCGTAGGCCGAAGAATCTCGCAAGAGATCCTTCGCTTCGCTCAGGATGACGAATCCTAAGGAGGCTTTATGAGCGGTTATTTAGTGCCTATGGTGATTGAGCAAACCGGAAGAGGGGAGCGCGCCTACGATATTTATTCGCGCCTTTTGAAGGACCGCATCGTTTTTATCGGCACTCCGATTGACGACACCATCGCCAATTTAATCATTGCCCAGATTCTTTTCCTGCAAATGGAAGATCCGGACAAAGACATTAATGTTTACATCAATTCTCCGGGCGGATCGGTGACAGCCGGCCTCGCCATTTATGACACCATGCAATTCGTCAAATGTGATGTCGCGACTTATTGCGTGGGACAAGCCGCCAGCATGGGAGCGCTTCTTCTTTGCGCCGGAGCCAAAGGAAAACGTTTTTCCCTGCCGCATTCCCGTGTCATGATTCATCAGCCGTGGGGCGGAACTCAAGGAACGGCCTCCGACATTCATATTCAGGCCACGGAAATTTTGAAAATGAAAGATCAGCTCAATAAAATTTTGGCCAAACATACCGGCCAGCCTTTGGAGAGAATCGAAAAAGACACCGACCGCGATTACTTCATGTCTTCCGTTGAAGCCAAGGTTTACGGCATTGTGGACGAAGTCGTCACTTCACGTGGGGATGTCAGCAAAAAGTGAGCAAGCGGAACATTCTACTGACCCCCGGGCCCACACCCGTTCCGGAAGATATTTTAAGGGTGATGGCCGAGCCGATTTTTCATCACCGGACTCCGCGTTACCGTAAAATTTTTTCATCCGTCTCCGAGCGGCTGAAAAAGGTATTTTTCACCAAGAATCCGGTTTATGTTCTGACCGGCTCCGGGACTTCGGCGATGGAAGCCTCCATCGTGAATTTCCATTCTGTGGGTGAAGAAATTCTGGTGGTGGAAAACGGAAAATTTTCCGAGCGATTTACGCAGCTCGCTAAGGCCTATAATCTCAAAGCCACGGTTATCAAAGTCTCTTATGGAGAGGCCGTGCGGCCGGAGCAAATCGCGGAAGCGCTTCAAAAAAATCCCGCCATTAAATCCGTTTGTGTGGAGCTTTGTGAAACTTCCACGGCCGTGTTGCAAGACATTCGCGCCATCGGCGCCATTGTTTCCAAATCGGATGCGCTTTTAATCGTGGACGCCATTTCCGGCCTCGGTGCGGACCGTTTGGAAAGCGATGCCTGGGGAGTGGATATTACGGTAAGCGCTTCTCAAAAAGCCTTAATGCTTCCGCCGGGGCTTGGTTTTATCAGTGTGAGTGAAAAAGCCAAAAAGAGAATGGAAAAATCCAATCTCCCAAAATATTACGTGGATTTAAAGCTTTATGAAAAGTCCGCCAAAGACGCGGACACTCCGTTTACGCCGGCGCTTACTTTAGTTGTGGGACTTGAAAAAGTTCTCGACCGGATTGAAGCCGAAGGCATGGAAAATGTCTTCAAGCGCTGCGCGGATCTTGGAACTTTTACCCGCCGCGGGCTGGAACGGGTGGGATTAAAACTTTTTTCTAAAGCGCCGTCTTCAACGGTCAGTGCCGCCTGTGTTCCCGACGGCCTTGACGGTGAAAAACTGGTGCAGGTGATGCGCGACGATAAAGGGGTGGCGCTTGCCGGCGGTCAGGGAGAGATGAAAGGCCGCGTCGTAAGAATCGCCCATATGGGAGCCATCACCAAAAAGGATTTGGAAGAGGGTCTTCAGGTTTTAGCCCAAACCCTTCAAGAAATGAAGCAACTGCAAAAGGTACCTGGTACCGTCTGATTTAAGGAGTCATCTCAAATGAAAATTTTAGTGTCGGATCCCCTCGGAAAAGCCGGTCTTGCCGTTTTGAAAAAAGAAAAAGCCTTCACGATCGATGAAAATTACGGCCTTAAGCCCGAAGAGCTCAAAAAAGTAATCGCCGATTATGACGCTATTATTATTCGAAGCGGAACGAAGTTGACCAAAGATCTGATTGACGCCGCCAAAAAACTGCGTGTGATCGGGCGTGCCGGTGTGGGCGTGGACAATGTCGATCTCGAGGCCGCCACCAAACGCGGCATTATTGTGATGAATACCCCCGAAGGCAATACGATTTCCACGGCTGAGCAGACCTTTTCCCTTTTAATGTCTCTTGCCCGCAATATTCCTCAAGCCGTCAGCTCCGTAAAGGCCGGCCAGTGGAAACGGCAGGATTTTCTCGGCACTGAACTGAACGGCAAAGTTCTTGGCGTGATCGGATTCGGCAGAATCGGCCGCGAGGTCACCAAGCGCGCGTCGGCATTCGGCATGCGCGTGGTGGTGTTTGATCCTTTTATCTCGAAGGCCAGCGTTAAGGAATATCCCGTGGAGTTTAAAGATTTGAAATCCCTTCTCAAAATCGCAGATTTTATCACCGTTCATACGCCGCTTACTCCCGAAACCAAATACATCTTAAATAGCGAAACCTTCAAGCTCTGCAAAAAAGGGGTGAAGGTGATTAATTGCGCGCGCGGAGGAATTATCGAAGAAAAGGCCTTGATCGAAGCGCTTCAATCCAAAAAGGTTTCGGGTGCGGCGCTTGATGTTTTCGAAAAAGAACCGCCCCCGGCCGATCATCCGTTTCTTAAAATGCCGCAGGTGATTTGCACGCCGCATTTAGGCGCTGCCACGGAAGAAGCCCAGGAAAATGTGGCGGTGGATGTGGCCCATCAAGTGGTCGATGCCCTCGCCAACCGCGCTTTTAAAAATGCGGTCAATCTTCCCAATGTGGATCCGGAAACCTTCAAAGCCATCCGTCCCTGGCTTATTTTGGCCGAGCAAATCGGCAAACTTCCGATGCAGCTTTTTGACGGAAGCTTGAAAAAAGTGAATATCCGTTACGGCGGAGAAGTCACGCGCTATCCTTTGACGCCGCTCACCAATGCCGTGATTAAAGGAATCCTTACGCCGATTTGCGGGGAAACCGTGAATTACGTCAACGCGCCGGGCCTTGCCAAAGAACGCGGCATTACAGTGGTGGAAGAAAAAAGCACGGAGACCGGGGATTTTACCAATTTTATTGAAGTGGAAACCCATCAAACCGGCGAACCCAATCGCGTCATGGGCACGATTTTCGGAAGCCAATTGCCGCGCATTGTGAGAATCAATGAATTTTTGGGCATGGATGTGGATCCTCAAGGCGTTGTCATTTTCATTAAGAATGAAGATCAGCCCGGCGTGGTCGGAAAACTCGGGACGATTCTTGGGACAAATAAAATCAATATCGCCGAAATGTCTCTGGCCCGTGTGACTCAGGGCAAAAAAGTTTTTGCCATGACGACGATTAATACCGACAATGAAGTTCCCGCCAAAGTTCTGACGGAAATCAAAAAATTTTCTCCCATCATTGATGTCAAGGTCGTCAATTTGGGCCGCTATGAATAGAATTTTGATCGGCGCCCAATGGGGCGATGAGGGCAAAGGCAAAATCATCGATCTTTTGACCGCCAAAAGCGACATCGTCGTCCGCTATCAGGGCGGAAACAATGCCGGCCATACGGTCAAATTCGATGCCGAAACTTTTATCCTGCATTTGATTCCTTCCGGCATTCTGCATCAGGGAAAAATCTGCGTGATCGGCGGCGGCGTGGTGATCGATCCGGAAGCCTTCTTTGAAGAAGTCAATGCGCTGGAGAAAAGGAATATCAAGGTCCGAGGCCGTCTTTTTGTTTCCGATCAGGCCCATATGATTTTTCCCTACCATAAACTTTTGGACCGTCTCAAAGAAGAATCGGCTTCTGAAAAAGACATGATCGGTACGACTAAAAAAGGAATCGGTCCCTGTTATGCCGATAAAATGGCGCGGCTTGGTATTCGCATTGCGGATTTGAGGAATCTGGATTATTTTGCCGAGCGTCTGGGATCGGTTCTTAAAGAACGCAATGAAACTTTAAGAAAAATTTATAATCATCCCGGTCTTTCATTTAAAGATATTTTTTCAAAATATAAAAAATACCGGAAGGAACTTTTAGAATTTTCTCTGGACACTCCACGCTACCTTTATGATGCAGCGAAAAAAGGAAAACATATTCTCTTCGAAGGCGCGCAAGGAACACTGCTTGATGTGGATCACGGCACTTATCCTTTCGTGACTTCTTCCAATGCCTCGGTGGGCGGGGCCATTACGGGATCGGGCATCAGCCCCACTTTGATCAATCGCGTGATCGGCGTGGTGAAGGCTTACACCACGCGCGTAGGGGAAGGCCCTTTCCCGACACAATTTCCTCCGGCACTTTTAAAACATATTCAAACCAAGGGCGAAGAATTCGGCGCCACCACAGGACGGCCGCGCCGCTGCGGCTGGTTTGACGCTGTCATCACACGCCATTCTGTGAGGATCAACGGCTTGGATGAAATGGCCATGATGAAACTCGATATTTTAAGCGGTGTTCCCGAACTCAAAATTGCCACGGCTTACAAAATCGGTTCCAAAACCGTCAAAGATTATCCTCATTCCACTTATGAATTTACCCATGCCAAGCCTATTTATGAAACCATGAAAGGCTGGCAGGAGGATTTGTCGGGCGTCAAAAGGTGGAAGGATTTGCCGGCCAACGCGCAAAAATACCTCAAACGTCTGGAATCGTTGCTGGAAACACCCATCAAAATTATTTCTGTGGGAAGCAAACGCGCTCAAACGGTTTTTCTTTAAATATGAATCCCAATCTGCCTCGCCATGTGGCCATTATTATGGATGGAAACGGCCGATGGGCCGAAAAACAAGGCCTGCTCCGTATCCGCGGCCATGAGATGGGTGTGCGCCGTGTCGAAGAAATCATACGCGCCGCCCAGGACGAAGGAATCGGATACCTCACGCTTTATGCCTTTTCCAAAGAAAACTGGCAAAGACCGCCGGCGGAAGTTTCTTTTTTGATGGGGCTTTTGGGACAGTTCCTGGACCAAAAGGTCAAAGAAATGAAGGAAAATAATCTTGTGTTCAACACCATCGGCGAAATCCATGATTTGCCGGAAATGATTCAAAAGAAAATTTCAAGAGGCATGGAAGAAACCAAACAAAACACAGGGCTGGTGGTGACTTTCGCTTTCAGCTATTCCTCGCGGATCGAAATTACGGAGGCCTGCCGCAGAATCGCGCGCGAAGTCTCGGAAGGAAAAATCAGGCCGGAAAATATCACGGAACAAACGATATCCTCCCATCTTTACACCGCCGGCTTGCCCGATCCCGATCTTTTGATACGCACCAGCGGTGAAATGCGCATCAGCAATTTCCTGCTTTGGCAGATTTCTTATGCCGAGCTTTATGTGACGGAAAAATTTTGGCCGGAATTTACGCGCGAAGAATTCCTTTCGGCCCTTGACGCCTACGGCAAACGCGAACGCCGTTTCGGACGCACCGTATGATCAGCCAACTTCAAAAACGCCTTATCAGCTCCGCTTTTTTAGTTTCCATTGTCATTTTCACGATTTTTTTCGCTCCCGACTGGTTTTTCTTTCTGGCGATAGAAAGTTTTATCCTGCTCGCCTTAAATGAGTTTTTGATACTCGCCGAGAAAAAAGGCATTGCCATCAACCGGTGGCTCGGCCTTGTGCTTGGGGGAATTCTTCCCTTTACCTTTTATTGGGGTTCGGAAGACATCATTCTGGTTGCCGCCTGCGTGGTGATTTTCTTTTATAATTTTTACCGCCGCGTGCGGGAACAGGCGATTATCAGCACAGCCGTTACCGTTTTCGCCATTATGTATGTTTCCTGGTTTTTTTCTTACATGATCAAAATTAAACATCTGGATTATGGTTCCTACTGGGTTTTTTACACTATTCTTCTTGTTAAAGGGGGAGACGCCGGCGCCTATTTTGTCGGCCGGACTTTCGGAAAAACCAAATTGATCGAACACATCAGCCCCAACAAATCCATTGAAGGGGCGTGGGGAGGTTTTTTTACGACCGTGCTCCTTTCCCTTATTTCAAAATTTTATTTGTGGCATGCCGAGTTTTTTCATTTGCTCGTGATCGGCATTGTGGTGGGAATTTTGTCCCAGCTCGGGGATTTGTCCGAAAGCCTTATCAAAAGGGATGCCGGCGTTAAGGATTCGGGGGACATGCCCGGTCTTGGCGGCATGCTGGATGTTCTGGATAGTTTGCTTTTTACGGTTCCTTTCGTTTATTATTACCTGACCGCCTTCACCGGCGTTTAATCTTATGGAAAATATTGCGATTCTAGGATCGACCGGTTCCATCGGCACTAACACATTGGCCATTGTACGCACCCATCCCGGCCGTTTTCGGGTTCGCGCGCTTGCCGCCAATAAAAATGTCGAAAGACTTGCCGAACAAGCCAAAGAATTCCGCCCCGAAATCGTCTGCATTTATGATTCAAGCCTCGCCCTGGGACTCGAAAAAAAACTGAGCCGTCTTGGGATTCGCGTGGTGACGGCCGAAGAAGGCCTGCTTCAAATTTGTCATCTGGCGGAGGTCAAAAAAATTATTTTCGCCATGGTGGGTGCCGTGGGCCTGAAGCCGATATTCGAGGCCATTCACGCCGGCAAAACCGTTGCCATCGCCAATAAAGAACCGCTTGTCATGGCCGGAGCGCTTTTGGTGGAAGAGGCAAGACGCCGCGGGGTATCGGTACTTCCGATCGACAGCGAGCATTCGGGACTTTGGCAATGTCTTGAAGGCCGCGATAGCCAGTCCGTAAAAAAATTAATTCTTACTTCCTCCGGCGGGCCTTTCCGGAAGAAAAAAGGATCGTTGCATAAAGTGACGCCCAAGCTTGCCCTCAAACATCCCAAATGGAAAATGGGCGCGAAAATCTCGATTGATTCCGCCACGCTCATGAACAAGGGGCTCGAAGTCATCGAGGCCGCCAATTTATTTCAAATGGCTCCGGATCAAATCGATGTGCTGATTCATCCCGAGGCGATTATTCATGCCCTGGTGGAATTCGTGGACGGCAGTCATTTGGCCCATCTTGGCATTACGGACATGCGGCTTCCCATTCAATATGCCCTCAGTTATCCCGAACGGCTGGTGAATCATCTTCCCACGCTCGATCTTCCGGCGCTTTCGCGTTTTAGTTTTGAGAGCCCGGACAAAAAAAGATTTCCCTGCCTGGAACTCGGTTATGAAGCAAGCCGCACCGGCGGCAGCATGCCGGCCGCGCTCAATGCCGCCAATGAAATCGCGGCTGAGGCATTTCTGGGAGGGAAAGTAGCTTTTACCAGAATCCCTAAAATCATCGAAAAAGTCATGAAAAAACATCACGTCAAAGCGAGTCCGAATTTTTCCGAAATTCTCGAAACAGATTCGTGGGCACGCGAAGAGGCAAAAAAAATTCTATGAACTTTCTTTTTTCTATTATTCCAACCTTGTTTGTTCTGGGCATTCTGATCGTCATTCATGAATACGGGCATTTTTTGGCCTGCCGCATGACGAAGGTCAAAGTGGAAAAATTTTCCATCGGTTTCGGGCCCGAAATTTTGCGGTGGAAAAAAGGCGCGACCCACTACGCCATTTCGCTTTTTCCGCTCGGGGGATTTGTCAAACCGGCCGGAGAATCCGTCAGTGAAGTGGGAAGTTCCGGTCCGCGGCCCGGGGATTATCTGGCCGCTCCTCTTTGGGCGCGGATTTATATTGTGGTGGCGGGCGTGCTGATGAATTACATTCTGGCTTTCGTTCTTTTTACGGCGGTGCTCATGATCGGCAAACCGGTTCCGGGCACGACCATCGGCGGACTCTTGCCGGATTTTCCCGCACTTACAAGCGGACTTCAAAAAGGGGACAAAATTTTAGAAATCAACGGCCTCAAGGTTTCCAATTGGACCGAGATGACCAAAGCCTTTGACCAAACTCCTGAAGAAGAATTTAAACTTCGGATCGAACGGGGTGCGCTGGCAATGGAGATTTCTGTCAGCCCGAAAACGATGGAGATCAAAGATGTCTTCGGCCACGTCACAAAGGCCAGACGCTTGGGCATTACTCCGGAGCCCACGGATTTTTCCATTAAAAAGCTCGGATTTTTTGACGCCACACGCGAAGCTTTAGAGACCGTGATTTTTCTGGCCGTCATGACGCATAAGGCCATTTTTTATATGATTCAAGGCAAGCTTTCGCTGGATACGATTTCCGGTCCGCTCGGAATTGTTTCCATGACAGGTGTGGCAGCCAAAATGGGAATCGCCCATGTTTTGAACCTGACGGCGAATTTGAGCGTTTCGCTGGCGGTGCTCAATCTCTTTCCCATTCCGGCCCTGGACGGCGGCCATCTTCTTTTCCTTCTTATAGAAGGTATTCGCCGCAAACCCGTTAGTCTCCGGGTTCAGGAACGCATGACGCAAGTGGGTTTTGCCCTTCTTTTAATGCTGATGGTTTTTATTCTCTACAACGACCTTGTCAATTTTGATTATGTGGACAAGGTGAAGGCCATGTTCGGAAAATAATTTGCGCTGGACACAAACCTTAATCCCTACCCTCAGGCAGCCTCCCAAGGACGCGGAAGCGGCAAGCCATAAGCTGGCCCTGCGTGCCGGACTCATTCATCAACTGTCTTCGGGAGTTTACAGCTATCTTCCGCTCGGCCTTCGTGTGCTTCAAAAAATAACAAGTATCATCCGTGAAGAAATGAACCGGGCCGGGGCCAGCGAAGTACTTCTTCCGGCACTTCATCCGGCAGACCTTTGGAAAAAATCCGGCCGTTACGAAACCTTGGGCGAGGATAAAATCGCTTTCAAAAACCGTTCCGGCCATGAATTCGTGCTCGGGCCCACGCATGAGGAAGTCATCACCGCCCTTGTGGCCAGCGCCATCAAATCTTTCCGTGATTTGCCGCTTACCCTTTATCAAATTCAAAATAAATTCCGGGATGAGGCAAGGCCCCGTTTCGGCGTTATCCGCACCAAGGAATTCATCATGAAAGATGCCTATAGTTTTGATACGGATGAAGCAGGTCTCGACAAAAATTATCAAAAGATGTCGGAAGCCTATCACAAGATTTTTTCCCGCTGCGGTCTCAGTTTTCAAGTGGTGAACGCCGATCCCGGCATGATGGGCGGAAAAATGAGCCAGGAATTTATGGTGGAATGTCCTTATGGCGAAGACCGTGTGGCAAAATCCGAGGCCGGAGATTATTTGGCCAGTCTGGACCTTGCACAGCGCGGCGCGCCTTCTCTAAAACCGGCAACACCGCCTGCCGGCAAACCCGAAATTTTCGATACACCCAATCTCAGAACGATTGAAGAAATTTCGCATCGTTTTAAAATCAAGCCGTCTCAAATGGTGAAAACCATGATTTATATAGCCGACGGCAAAACCATTGCCGCCTTGGTGACGGGGGATAGCGAAGTCAATGAATCCAAATTGCGCAAGCTTGTTGGCGCTACCGATTTTCATCAAGCGACGGGTAAAGAAATCGAAGCTGCTACCGGAGCGCCGGTGGGATTTGCCGGGCCGGTGGGGCTTAAAATTCCCATTTATGCGGATTGGGATGTGCTCGGCCTGCAAGATTTTGTAAGCGGCGCCAACGAAAAAGACAAACATTATAAGAATGTCAATCTAGCCCGAGATTTTCAGCCTGCGGCGAGCGGCGATATTCGTTTCGTCAGAGACGGCGATCTTGCTCCCGATGGAAAAAGCAAATTGCATCTGACGACCACGATGGAAATCGGGCATATTTTTAAACTCGGGACCCGGTATTCCAAAGTGATGGAGGCTTTTTATCTGGATGAAAAGGGCCAAAGAAATCCGGCCATCATGGGTTGTTACGGCATCGGCGTAAACCGCATTCTTGCCGCCTCGATTGAAGAGCATCATGATGAGCGGGGCATTGTATGGCCCCGGGCGATCGCCCCTTTTGGTTTTGAAATCATTACGGTCAACCAAACGGATGACCAAAGCCGCGGGACGGCCGAGAAAATCGAGCGTGATCTTACCGCTGCCGGACTCGATGTGCTCTACGATGACCGCCAGGAACGGGCCGGTGTCAAATTCAATGACGCGGATTTAATCGGCATTCCGGTCCAAATTATTGTGGGAGAAAGAAATCTCAAAGAAAACCGGGTCGAAATCAAATTCCGCCAAACCGGCGAAGTCCGCCAAATCAATCTGCAAGATTTAAACAATCAATTAATCTGTCTTTAGTGGACTGGTCCCGCAAAATCATTCACATCGATATGGATGCTTTCTTTGCATCGGTGGAGCAAAGGGATCATCCGGAATATAAGGGCAAGCCCGTGATTGTGGGCGGCAATCCTTTCGGCCGCGGGGTAGTGAGCACGGCTTCTTATGAGGCGAGAAAATTCGGCATTCATTCCGCCATGCCCGCTTCTCAGGCCCGCCGTTTATGTCCCCAGGCTATTTTTCTCAGGCCCAATTTCGAAAAATACAGCGAAGCTTCAAAATCCATTATGGCTGTTTTAACCAAACACAGCGATCTCGTCGAACCCATGTCTTTGGACGAAGCTTATCTGGATGTCACCGAGCATAAATTGGGAATCAAGGATCCGGTCATGGTTGCCTCCCTCATCAAACAAAATATTTTTGCCGTCACCAAACTTACAGCCTCAGCCGGCGTCGCGCCCAATTTGTTTTTGGCCAAAGTGGCTTCGGATTTCAAAAAGCCGGATGGACTTACGGTGATTTCTCCGGAACGGGTGGAATCCTTTTTAAAGGATTTGCCCGTAAGAAAAATCCCGGGTGTGGGGCCTGTGACTGAAACGGAGCTTCATGGATTGAAAATTTTTACGGTTGGGGATTTGGCAAAGGCGCCGCTTTCTTTTCTTTGCGAACATTTGGGCAAATTCGGCTTTGCGCTTCATCAAAGAGCCATGGGCATTGACGACCGCCCGGTAGAGCCGGAGACCGAGCGCAAACAATACAGCACGGAGGAAACCTTTGCCGAAGACACAAAAGACCTCAAATTCCTTAAAGCCAAATTGCGCCTTTTTGCCCGGGAGATTTTCGAAGGGCTTAAAGAAAGCTCTCGAATGGGACGTACTCTTGTGTTAAAGGTAAAGTACTTCGATTTTGAGCAAATCACCCGGTCCGTGACCTTGAAAAGGGATCCCCAGGACGCGGAGATGGTTTGGAAAGCGGCAGAGGAACTCTTAATGAATAAAACACTTGCGGGCAAAAAGGCGGTGCGCTTGATCGGACTTGGAATATCAGGGCTTCATTCGCTGGAAACCATAAAAGATCAACCCTTACAGCACGATCTTTTTGCGGAGAAATTTTCATGAAGAAAATCGTCATTGGAACGGTGGCGGGATTGATTTTTATTGCGCTTCTTGCCATCGGCCTTCCCAGCCTTCAAAAAGTTATCGCCAAAGCCAAGGGAAAGGTTTCCCAGACGGAAGAATTAGAGGAAGTGGGAAAACTTGCGGTTGAAGGCAAAGAGGAGGATGAGTCCGTTCCCATCGAAGAACTTGAAGCTCCGGGAGAAACAGAAATAACAGAAAAACAAATTGTGGAACCGAAGGAACAAAAGCCGGTCAAAGAACAGTTTGAAGGCATTATGCCGGTTCAGCTCATCAAAACCTTTTTTGAAAACGGCGCCTTAAGCTCGGAATGGAAATTTGTGGACGGTGAGCCGGACGGTCCCGCCAAATTTTATGATGAAAGCGGAAAGCTGCGGAGCGAGATTAATTTCAAATATGGAGTGCGCGAAGGATTTTCCAGGATTTTTTATGAAAACGGAACCTTGTGGATGGAAGAGACCTTTGCCGGCGATCACCGGGAGGGAATAAAACATATTTATTATCCGAGCGGCGCCTTGTGGATGGAGGAAGATTATTCCAAAGGCAGATTACGCGCGGATCCCAAGGTTTATTCCGAAAATGGAGATTTGATGCTGGCGGTTGATATTAACCCTGAGGAAAAAGGAGTATTTAAAGTTTATTCTCCCACCGGCGAACTCAAGAATGAATGGAGTTATCAAGACGGTAAAAAAGCAAGCATTTCAAAAACCTATGCCAAGGACGGAAGCGTCAGCTCTGAGTGGCAGTTTAGCGAAGGCCGCCCCGACGGACCCGTAAAATTTTATCTGGCCAAAGATAAATTAGGAATGGAAATGAATTTCAAAAAAGGAGTGAAGGAAGGTCCGGTAAAAATTTATTATCCTTCTTCAGGGGCACTTTGGATTCAAGCCGCGCTTCATCAAGATGAAGAGCAAGGGACATTATGGGTTCATTATCCGCGCGGTGCGGTTTTAATGGAAAGTGACTTTGAAGCCGGCCAGATGTCCGGGCCGCCCCGGCTTCATCATGAATCCGAATGGGTTCAGCCGGCGGTGGTTCAGCAGGTTTTAGAGGGTGAAGTTCCGGCTAACCAAAGCTAAGGCCCGCAACGAGTTGATTCAGAATGCTGTTGTTAAATCTTTTTTCGATATCCGCCAGCGTAAACCAAATCAAAATATTATTTTTAAGATAATAATGAATTTCCGTTTGCTGAGTCCTGCCTAAAGCTCCCCGGAATGTATAAATCAAAGTCCCCGTCGAATCGTAATTTTTGTGCGAGTTTATCTGCTGTGTCAAAACATTGACGCCCTGATAGAGATCGGGCTGGCCTTTAATCTCCTTGATGATGCCTTCCATCTGCCGTTTGATGGGAGTTTTGGATTCGCTGCTGATCTTAGTGTAATCCATGGACACCAAAGGAAGGTAAGCCGCGGGATTGGACATTGAAGGGGGTTCTGCCCCGTACCTTTTGATATAAAGCTGTCCCGCTCCCGTGCCCTTCATTTTTTCCGGATACCATCCCGTCGGGACGACGAGTCTGAAGCCGAGTTTTTTTTGAGTGTAAACATTGCCGTCAAGTGTGTCTTCAGGACCGCGAAGCATGACGACGGCATAATAAATTCCGAATGTTACGAGAGCCGTAAGGGCGAGCAAAATTAAACGGGCAATCCATTTATTCATTTCAAATTCCTTTCTCGCGTTGACATCCTGTCCGTCATCGGCCCATAATACGCGCCATGGCGACGGTTCATGATGTGCAAATTATCGGCCATCCATTGGAGTTTCTCTAGCATGTTGATCACAGAATGTTGCTCACTCAAGGGGCACGAATTTGCTTGGAAGAAAGAAAATGTCCTCCAGAATCATTCGACTTCAAATACAGCAAATGAAGAATATCCTACGGCACCGGCGATTCGTTTGCTCCAGCGGCAAACGACCGCCTGCGCGCTCGCCATTTGGACCCGCCATAAAAACATGGCGGGACCAATCTCCAAATGGCTCCGCGAGCTGCCTTCGGATATCTTCCTTTGCTTATTAAAAGAGAAAGACTTCAAGGCGTGAGTTGGCAGAGGCTTAAAAAGGTGATTCCGATTTTCCGGAGAAACCTCTGCGACCCGCTGGCCAATGGAAATGGGCCAGCGGAGGAGCAGCGGAGCGAAGCCCATTCAAACCGGAATTTATTTTATGGGCTGAGCGGTTTCGGAGGAAAATTAGGAATCGCCTTACAGTTTTGGAAGAGAATAAGAACCGCCATGATATTACTACGAACGTCGAAGTCTTTCTCTTTTGCATTAGGATTGATTGTTTTTTGTGTTCTGGTTTCTCCGGTTTATGCCAA
The DNA here is from genome assembly GCA_016196565.1 of Candidatus Omnitrophota bacterium. The sequence goes on from JACPXK010000087.1 coordinate 15,237, forward strand.
AGAGGTAGCTTGGGAAAAACTTAATCAGGAAACCGCGGACCTTTATCAAAAAGGCGATTACGGCGGCGCCTTGAAAGCGGCGGACAAGGCGTTTAAAGCCGCCGAAAAAAAGTTCGGCGCCCAAGATCCCAAGGTGGCCTTGTCTTTAAATCAGCTTGCCATGATTCATTTTTCACGGGGCGATTATTCGTCCGCGGAATCCTTCAACAAAAAAGCGCTGGAAATTCGTCAGGCTGCACTTCCCGCCAATCATCCGGAAATATCGGAATCCCTCAATAATCTGGCCTTGGTCTATCAAATGAAAGGCGATTTTCCGCGCGCCGAATCCCTTTATCAACAAGCGCTTGCCATGGACGAAAAAAATCTCGGTTCCAATCATCCTGATTTGGCCACACTTTTGAATAATCTCGCGGAACTTTACCGGCAGGAAAGAAAATTCGATAAAGCAAAACCCCTTTACGAACGTGCACTCGCAATCGACAAAAAAGCTTTGGGGGCCGAACATCCGAATGTGGCGAGCGACTTGAATAATCTGGCGGGATTTTATCTCGACCAAGGAAAATTTTCCGAGGCTGAAAAATTCTCCCGGGAAGCGCTTGCCATGGACCTGAAAAATTTCGCAGATAATCATCCGGCTGTCGCTTCCGATTACAACCGCCTCGGCCTTGCGGTTTATTTTCTGGACCGGTACCCGGAAGCGGAGGACTTTCATCGAAAGGCCTTTGAAATCCGGCGGAAAAAATTGGGCGCGGCTCATAAAGAAACCGCCGCATCGCTTCATTCTCTGGGGGTGGCTCTTTATGCCCAAAAAAAATATCCGGAAGCCGGGTCTTCTTTTGAGCAGGCCATCGCCGTCAGAAAAAAAATCTTGGGGCCGGAACATCCCGAAACTGCCAAAAGCATGAATAATCTTGCTTTAGTCTATGCCGCCCAAGGCCGTTACGGCGAAGCCAAGACCATAACCCGAGAGGCGATCGTCATTCGCGAAAAAATTTTAGGACCGGAACATGCCGATCTGGCCCAATCCCTGCACAATCTCGCGACATTCGAAGAGACCGATCATCATTTAGAAAATGCGGAGAAATATTACCGGAAAGCGCTTGCAGTTTGGGGAAAATCGACCGGCAAGAAAAGCGCCGGTTACGCGTCGACCTTGACAAGCCTCGCCCGGATCCACCGGCTTCAGGGGCGTTTGGAAGCGGCCGGCAAAACGGCCCAGGAGGCTTATTCTATTAATAATTCTCTTGAAGCCCTTTTCGAAATTGCCGAAACATCACGTCTGGCGCGCCAATACGGCCGCGCCGCGACTTTATATGAACGTCTGATTGCTTTTAGCGAAAAGATTGAAGACAAGGATCACGGCAATTTGGCCATTTTTTATCACAATCTGGCTTTGATTTATCAGGCCCAGAGAAAATATCACGAAGCGAAAGCCTATTATGAAAAGGCCATGAAAATTCTGAAATCCAGCCGGAATTCGAATCGGAGTGAACTGCGTACCGCCTTGCAAAATTATGCCGAAGTGCTTAAGGCCCTCGGCAAGAACGCGGAATCCGGCCTTGCGGTTCAGGAAGCGGGAAAATTGTTAGATGAAGAAAAAAATGCGAACTAATCTCAGAATGAGATCCTTCACTCGTGCTTTGTATTGTCCTCGCAGAGGATCGTTCAGGATGACGAATTTTTTACTATCTTTTCTTCTTTTTTTCTCTTTTTTGTTTATCCCAGCTTATGCCGAAATCGAACCGCGCGAGCTTGTCGTAGGTGTGGCCGTCACCCCAAGTTTTAAGGCCGATCGCGAATGGAAATCCAAATTCGAAAGACGGCTGGCTTACGCCTCCCAAATTTTTCAGGCGGAATTCAAAATACGTTTCCGCGTCGGCTATTATTGGGATTGGATGGTCACTGACGACAAACAGGATTCCGATTATCTCCTGGCGGATTTAATGAACCGTTTTCCGCTTCACAATGCCGATTGTGTCATCGGCCTCAGCCAATTGACTCAAGCTCCGCACATCGAAAACATGAAAGACCTCGACGTCCTTGGCCGTACCCAGCCTTTTTCCGGATACGTGGTGGTGCGTTATCCTGCCAATAAACTTTACCGCATTCAGGAAGAAACCGTTTTGGTGCATGAGCTCGGACATCTTTTCGGTGCCGTTCATACGCCGGAACCGACGACCATTATGTCGCCGGCGGTTTTTAAGCAGGTTCCGACCGCCTTCGATAAAGGGAACCGGCAAATTATTTCTCTGACCCGCAGCATGAATTTCAAAAACGGAATTCAAGCCTTGGATGAAGCGACGGCCCAAGGCCTTCTTTCCGCTTATTTAATCTTGATGAAATACGAACAGCCCTACGATTTTTATTATGCCCTCGGCAATGTTTATGTAAAGCTCGGACAGGATGAAGAAGCCCTGCAGGCCCTGACAGAAGCGCGCAAACTGAGTCCCAATAATGGGCGGATTTATTATGATTTGGGGCTTCTTTACTGGAAGCTCGGCAAACCGGATGAAGCCATACGCTCGTTGGAACAGGCGGTTTCGCGCTTCAGCAAAACCAGCGACAAGGTTTTCCGCGCTCAATGCCTTAAATTGCTCGGAGGGGTTTATTTCAAACAGAAAAATTACAATGCCGCTTATGAAAATTGGTATAGCGCTTCCGTGCTGGATCCTGAAGACGTGGAAGTGAAAACCAATCTGGCCGCGGTTTATATCGAACGCGGCCAGCTGGATGATGCCATCAAAATTTTTCTGGATGTGATGGAAATTGATGCCGGTAACCCGCAGATTGCGGGCAATCTCGGCTCCGCCTATTTCCGCAAAAAAGAATATCTCAAGGCCGTTCAATACCTTGAAATGGCGCTCGAGCTTTTAAAGAAAAAACAAACCGCTTCCGGCGGAATGCTTCTTGTCAGTCCCTATGATCTTTATGAAAGGCTCGGACATTCTTATCTAGCCATGAAACAAGTCGACAAGGCCGCGGCCAATTTTCAAGCGGCATGCCAAATCAAGCCGGATGTTTCGTGTTTTAAACGCATCGCCCAGATTTATTTTGAAAGCCAAAGATGGGAAGATTGCATTCGCGCCTTGCAGCAATCCTTGGCCATCGAAAAGAATGAAGCCAATGTTTATGGCGTGATGGGCGTGGCCTATGCCAAAAAGGGAGATCCGCAAAATGCCGTCCGGACTTTCCGGGAGGGATTGAATTATGCGAAGGATTCCATCACGATGGGAAATTTTCACCGCAATATCGGTAATCTTTATCTTCAAAATCAGGATTTGAATCTCGCCGTTGGCGAATTTCAGAAAGCCGTGAACAAGGACTGGAATAATCCCGAAAATCATTTTGGCCTGGCCTTGTCATATCTGGCCAAAAATCAGATCAAAGAGGCGCGCCTGTCTCTACAAAAAGTACTCAATTTGAATCCAAGTCACGCGCAAGCCAAACAAATCATGGCCAAGCTCGATACAATTCCGGCACAAAAAACGCCGGGCTCCTTCTAAAAACAGGCTCAATTTTCTTCCGCAAATTACGATAACCTCGTTTATAGAGCCGTCTTGAAGGCGGACTGATTATCAGGTAGCTTTTAAGAAATGGCTATTTCTCCCAAGGAGGCTGTCCGATGATTCCATCGCTGCGAAAAAATAATTTGTGTTTGGTTGTGTGTATTCTTGCCCTAATGATTTTTCCATTAATAGCTTATGCGGGGCCGGGCGGTGGCGGAGGAGGTGGCGGAGCCCCGGGAGGTGGCGGCGGTGGAAATCGCTCCGGAGGAGGTGGCGGTCCACGCGGCGGAGGGCCTGGCGGTCCCAGTGGTTTTCATGGTGGTGGCCCTGGCGGCGGTGGACCAGGCGGTGGATTTAGTGGAGGTCCCGGCGGTGGCGGACCAAGCGGTGGATTTAGCGGTCCGAGCGGTGGAGGTCCCGGCGGCGGTGGACCGGGCGGTGGATTTAGCGGAGGTCCCGGCGGTGGCGGACCAGGCGGTGGATTTAGCGGTCCGAGCGGTGGAGGTCCCGGCGGCGGACCGGGTGGTGGATTCAGTGGTGGTCCCGGTGGTGGCGGCCCCGGAGGTGGATTTAGCGGCGGCCCTGGCGGCGGTGGACCCGGAGGTGGATTTAGCGGCGGTCCCGGTGGTGGCGGACCCGGAGGTGGATTTAGCGGTGGTCCCGGTGGTGGCGGACCCGGAGGTGGATTTAGCGGTGGTCCCGGTGGTGGCGGACCCGGCGGTGGATTTAGCGGAGGTCCCGGCGGCGGCGGACCAGGCGGTGGATTTAGCGGTGGCCCTGGCGGTGGCGGACCCGGAGGTGGATTTAGCGGTCCGAGCGGCGGAGGTCCCTCTGGAGGAAATAGCTCCGCTTCCCAAAGTACCGCTCCATCTCAAACAGGAACGAGTTCAACAACCTAAAACTTACAAATCTAGCTGGTCATTTTTTGAATCCGTGGGTCCTAGACAACCCTAGGGCCTGCGGATTTTTTTTGATGGATTTACCCTTTTAAAATGAATAGAATAATGCCCCGTTTCGTCCAAAACCCCATTCGGCGAAATTGGCTTTCAGAAAGGAGCAGTAAAAATGAAATCGAAACTAGTAAAATTTTTAGGCTTAGGAGTGGCGGTTCTGAGTTTAATAGGAACGGTGAATGTTCCCATGTCAGTGGCTGCTGAAGGCGGCAAGGAACTTGTCCTTGCGGATTTTGATACAGGCGATAAACCCAATAATATCGGCGGTGATTTCGGCGCTTGGGACAAAGATCCCAACGACGATACTCAAGGAACTCAAATGGCTTTTGAGCCGGATGATGCCCTTGGCGATGCCGCAGGTTATTCCGTTCGTCTCGATTACGATGTGGATTCTCCGAACCCGGCTTATAACGGTTTTTGGATGAAGCTCAACGGCGAAGATGCCTCCCAGTACAACACCCTGAATTTTTATTTGAAGGGTGATACGAAGGCAACCTTTACCAAGCGCATGAAAATCGAACTTAAGGATATGACCAATAAACCGTCTCCCTACATTATTACGGGGATTACGGATCAATGGCAGAAGTTTTCCATTCCTTTTGAGAAATTCCGCAGAATTACCGATTGGTCGAGCATGAATGAATTTGTCGTCGTTTTTGATGACATCAATTCAAGCCCGAAAGCCGGGACGGTTTTTGTCGATCACGTAAGTTTTTCTAAGGAATAATTCTAGAAATATTGAGTCCTCCTGAGTACTTGCTTTCATTAGATAATCTAGTGAGAGCAAGTACGAAGGAACTCAGTGCCTCGAGATTCTTCGTTGAAACTTCGTTTTTTCCCTTCAGCATTTTTCTTTTTGCTATTTTCCCTCAGCTGGTTTTCGTCCCAATTTTCCGCGACGGCCGCTCCGGTGGTAAAAGCCCCGGATTTTTCCGCACCAAATTTAAACGGCCACACAAAATCGCTTAAAGATTACCGCGGCAAACATCTGGTCCTTTACTTCTGGGCGACCTGGTGTCCGGCTTGCCGCCAGGAAGTGGAAAAACTCAAACGGGCCTATTTTCTTCATGAACCCCGCGGCGTGGAATTTCTATCTGTCAGTTTGGATTCGGACCGGAAAAAGCTGGCGAATTTTATCGAAGAAAAGCATATTCCTTATACCGTCCTCTTTGACGGACAAGGATGGAAAAACCAAATCGCCATCGATTACGCTATCATTAGTACGCCAAGTTATTTGGTCATTGGCCCGGAAGGTAATATCCTTACCACGGGAAATTGGACTTCGGATCTTCTCGACTTTCTTGGGACTCTTTCTTGAAAAAGTCTAAATTTTTCCTTTGAGATAAATCTGGCGGATGAAATCACCGGGGGTAAGGATTTTAGGCTGTTTGATTTTTGATTGAAGCAAAGATGTCAAAAAGTGCTTTTTATCAAGGGTAAGGAAATAATCAGTCTTTGCGGCTAATGCAGCGCCGAGAACGGGCAAATCTTTTGGATGAATCAATGCTTCAAGCCCCTGCAAATTTTTTTCTTCTGGAGCGGGGATGACGTGGATTTTAGTTTTTTGAAGATAGCCATGAAAGGACTTTAGATTTTCAGGCGTCGACTTTAGCCTTAGATTTCTTTCTGCTTCCCTTAATACGAGTTTGCTGGAATAAACAATAATCTTTTTTCTTCGGGTCATTTCCAAAACGAGATAAGAAGCGCCTTCCGAAGAGACAGACCCTGAAAAATAAATATTGGCATCAAGAAAGACTTTGAGCATGAGTTACAGTGTTTTTTTGACTCGATCAAAAACTGAAGGATCTAGATTGTCTTCTTGCAAGAACTCCTTAATCCGTTCTTCGCTATATTCCTCAATGAATGCCTCCTCCTTAAAGTGTTCCTGAGAGGCTTTGTAAACATCAATATCCATCAAAACGACGATCTGGCGGCCATTTTTCTTGACGATGTAAGGTTCTTTGCGATAGCGGACTTCGTCCAGCACTTCTCCGAATTTCTTCCTTAAGTCTAGCGAGCTGATTTCTTTCATGCGGATTCCTCCTTTAAAGGACGATGAAAGAATAACATGCATAGTGAACATTATCAATAGTCTATGCATTATGTTTATGCTCTTTCTTCTCAAAGCGCTCTGATAACACAGGGCCTCGCCAAATCTGATATAAATTGATCGTTATTGATCTATAAAACATATTTTTGATCTTACAGAATCCATTAATAGTAATTTTAAAACATTATTAGTAGATTTTTTTTCAAAAAAAGCAAATTATTCCTTTTTTTTGGAAAAAGACGGTGCTATCCTAATGCGGAAATAATTTCACAACATATTTTCGAGGCACCGGATGAAAGACTGGAAGTACTCGGGAAATTTTCGATACGTCAGCCTCTATTTACTCGCGATATTTTTTTTCCAGCAAATTGCCTGGTCGGCCCCGGATCTTCCGGCCCTTCTAAAACCCGCGAATCAGTCCTCTCCGGAACAGCCCATTCCGGGAAATCCTCAAACCCCCGCTGGGGAAGCGGCCACTCAAACCACCAATCAATTTCTCGAAGACACACTTACATTAACTCCATTAAGGGATCAAGAGGAGATCCTTCGTCCTCAGGATGACGATCGTCATTCTGAGGACGAAGTCCGAAGAATCTATGAACTCGAGCGCCATGATTTTGAAGAAGCGGTGGATCTGTTAAGGCCCGAATACGCCAGCGCGGTAATAGTAAAATCCCTCAGCGAAGAAAATATCAAATCCCTTCTTAATCTTTCTTTTGAAACGGCAATCATTGTGCTTCATGGGGAGATCGTGCTGTTTTCAACCGGCGGCAAGGAAGAGATAGGAATCTCGGAGCCAGTCAAAGCATTGCTTGAAAAAGCCAATTTTATTTCGCATACCCATGTCGTAGCCTCGGAAGAAAACGGGCCTTCGCTTTATGATTTGGAAAATGCGGTAAGTGCTCCCGCAGAGGAGTATGTGCTCAGCCGCAAAGGCGTCTTTAAATACAATCAAACCAGTTTTTTGAATCCCGGGAATCCGGACTCTTATACAAATTATCTTGAAGCGTTAAATGCCGCTAAAGCAAATTCCGAGCTAAAAGATCAAGTTAGAGCCCGCGCCGATCTGAATCAATTCATTCGTGAAATGGATTCCCTGAATGAGATGGATAGCAGCCCGCAAATATTCCGTGCTTCGGAGGATGTCTCGCCGCTTGGGAGGGTACTCAAACTCGATGACAATCTTGCGCTTGATGGGGTGGATGATTTGAAGGCGATTGCGAATACGCCGGATATCAACCTTGGTATTCACACGGAGCGAACGGTATCGATATGGTTTCGAGTGGAAGATCCTTCTATTAATACGCGTAAGCAGGTGATCTATGAAGAAGGCGGAGCGGGAAGAGGATTGAATATGTATGTGTATGACGGAAAATTATATGC
>JACPXK010000086.1 GCA_016196565.1 Candidatus Omnitrophota bacterium
ACGCTGAACCTTACGGCCAGTGACGCAACCTCAGGCCTTGATCAAATGCGATTTTCCACGGACAGCGGCACGACATGGACAACGTGGGAGAATATCGCTTCCACAAAATCGCTGCAACTGCCTACCGGAGACGGAACTAAAGAAGTGCGGTATCAATTGCGTGATAAAGCCGGCAATGTTTCGCCCGTCATTATCGATACGATTACACTTGATACCGTTGCTCCTGCAGGAACTCTCAAAATCAATAATGATACCTCATACACTAACTCGCGGGACGTCACGCTGAACCTTACGGCCAGTGACGCAACCTCAGGCCTTGATCAAATGCGATTTTCCACGGACAGCGGCACGACATGGACAACGTGGGAGAATATTGCTTCCACAAAATCGCTTCAAATACCTGTGGGAGACGGAACAAAAGAAGTACAGTATCAATTGCGCGATAAAGTCGGCAATCTTTCGCCCGCCATTATCGATACGATTATTTTGGATACCATCTCTCCCCAAGGACAGATCAGCATCAATAATGGCGCGGCGCTCACAAATTCCCGAAACGTGACTTTGACGCTTACTTTTTCCGATTCGCTTTCGGGAGCTGATCAAATGAGATTTTCCACCGACGGTGGCATTAGCTGGACACCCTGGAAAAATGTGGCAGCAAGTGAAACTTTGATTTTACCGGAAGGGGATGGATCGAAAGAAGTTCGCTATCAGTTAAAGGATAAGGCCGCCAATGAAATGACTTCAAACGATACTATTGTTCTTGATGCCACCGCGCCTGTGACGTCTTTAGCTTCCGAAACTTATGTGTTTAACCGGCATTATCTCTTGAATTATCAAGTCAGCGACGTTCATCTTAAAGGAGAAAGCGCGGGCAGCGAGTGGGTCGAGCTTGCGCGCGGCAAAAATGAATTTACGCGGGCTTTTTCTGATTTGGCGGGAAATTCAAGAACGGTGACGTGGACAGTTTATCTGGATGAAAATGCCGAGCGCGGGACATTCTTCGATTATGATGTCAACGGCAATATCGTAAGCAAAGTCAATCCGAACGGCGGCCAGACGCTTTATGGGTATGACGCCAATAACCGCGTTACCAAAATGACTTATCCCGATGGCACCGAAGTACGTTATACCTATAACGAACGCGGCGACAGGACGTCGATGCAGGATGCGGCCGGCACAACTCTTTATGTTTACGATCAGACGAATCGCCTGCGCCGTTTGATCCAGCCTACGGGGCAGCTTATCGATTACAACTACGATAATGCCAATAATCTTGTCGAAATGATTTATGGCGGTGTTACGATTCAATATGGCTATGACGAAGCCAATCGTCTCATCAAGGTTACTGAGAAAAAAACCGGCCAGCCCGATAAAGTGACATCCTATAGCTATAACGCGGCAGGAGATCTCGTCTCCGAAACTTTACCCGACAGCGTGAAAACCTCTTATGACTACGATAATACCGGCCGGCTTATCTCGATCATCTACGAGCGGATTAACGCCGACAACAGCAAAACACATCTTTTATCTTATGCCTATACGCTCGACGCCATCGGCAATCGCACTCAAATGGTGGAAAAGCGCGGCGCCGGCACAAGCCAGACTACGCGGACTTTGGATTATACCTATGATTTGTTCGGACGTTTGATCAAAGAAGTGGATTCGACGCGGGGAGCCAATAATTTTACTTATAATAAATCCGGCAATCGCCTGACTCAGGAATTTGTCCCCTCCACGGTCACCGCGGCCAATCCCCGCGTGCTTACAAAATACACCTATGGCATTGACAACCGGCTTTTGAATTTGCTTGAGGAAAAATTTGACAGCGGCAATAAACTTTTAAATTCTAGTCAAGAAAATTTTGTCTATGACGGCGCCGGAAATCTCGTTCAGCGCATAACGCCCGGCAAAACTTCACATTATGAATATGACGCCGAAAACCGCCTCATCATGTGGTCGGATGAAAAAGACTTTGTGGAGTTTATTTATGACGGCGACGGCAATCGCGTCGCCAAACGAGTTAACGGCGAATGGACTTATTATGTGGTCGATCCGAACCGCGAGATTTCCCAAGTGCTTGCGGAAATGGATTCTGCCGGAAGCGTTAAGAAAGTATTTGCTTATGGATTAGACCGCATTTCCAGCCTGGATACGGGCTCATCGACGAGCCAATATTATCTGCAAGATGGGCTTGGAACGGTTACGGGTTTGGCGAATGCTTCGGGATCAGTCGCCGAAAATTATACCTATGATGCTTTTGGAAATCCTTTAAGCCTTCCTTCCGCGTCAACCAATCCTTTCCGCTACACCGGCGAGCAATTCGATTCCGAAACCGGCCTCGTTTATCTTCGAGCCCGTTACTACGACCCCACCCTCGGCCGCTTCTTCTCTCGCGATCCTGTAATGGGGAGATTTGATGAAACACAAAGTTTGAATCCCTATATCTATGTAAAAAATAACCCTGCCAACCATATAGATCCTCTGGGATTAGAATGGTGGGACTATATCCCGCACCCACAGTATGGAAATTATTGCGGAGCTGGACGAAAAGGTCCTGGACAACCTCGGGATGCGCTTGATGCAGCTTGTCAAAGACACGATACTGCTGTAGGAGGGGCAGGGGGTAATTTTAACGTAAGACGGCGAGCCGATGAACAATTCCTAAGCGAATTGAGAAATCTAAATTATAGAAGTCTTTCACTCGAAGGTAAGTTATATTCCGTCGGTGCAACACAAGTATTTAGTACTATTGTACAAGCAGAACGCAGTTATTCGGCACTTCGCGATTTGGGGCGAAAAGCAAGTAACGCATCTTATGAAATAAAGCGAAAAATATCTGATGCGATAGATAAAGCTAGAAGAAAACTGGACGACACAAAAAAATATTTTAGTGGGAATCCTCCGAGAGGCGGAGGAGGATGGGGAAGAAGTCTAACAGGCTCTTCTCGCGCGGGCTCGCGGGGAGGGGTGCTGCTCAATCAATCCTTGGCGATTTCGGGTACTTCGGTTAAAGATATTACGGGAGTGACATTTGATCCGTATACCGGGCAAGTTGTGCTTCTCGGAGAAGATGCCGCTGCTGTTCCTGAAATTCCCATGGATTATTTGCTTACCGCATTAAAAGCGGTGTTTGGAAGCTCGGAAGATCCGGGAGTAACCATCGATCCTCAGCTTGGGCCGGATGGAAAGTCGGATTTCAGCAAGGATCAGCTCGTTATTCATTTCGGGGATATCGAGGATACCCAGCTCGGATGGGTTGTCTATGAAGCCGATCGAATCATGAAATCCCTTAATTTGGGCAAGGACAATATTACTAAAAGCACTGTGACTCAAGATGGCTATGATATTTCCGAGTCCTATGTCGCTTCCAAAATTTCGGGCTTTAAAAATATGCTGACCCGCTGGAGTCAAACGAGCGGCAGCCAGTCAAAGAATTCCCGCTTCTGGTTTGTGCCTAAAGAAATGAAACTCGTGCGTTCGGCCGACCAAAGCACTTTTGTTTTTGACAATAATTCCGTCATGCTTTTGACCGAAGATCTTTTGGTCGGAAATGGCGTGGAAGATCCGGATGCCAAGGCTTACGCAAGCTTCTTCACGGCCCATTATGATGAATTTTCTAAACTCTACCCCATCTTTGAACAACTCAAACAGGCTTCCAGAGCCGTAGCGCTGGCAAAATTTATCCGTGATCACAATTTGCCTATCGACCTTTCCTGGATTCAAAATGCTTCACTTCCCACGATCAGCACCCCTAGAACCACACCGGTAGGAGAAAATCAAAATGGAAATGTCATCATTCGCGGCGGAGTGACTGTGGATTTTGTAAGCGGGGTTAATTTCAATTATTTGTCCGATACTCAAGCAAAGGCAAGCGGGATGGAATTGGCTTCGCTCTCGGTTCGTCCCACCGATCTGGCGACCGAATGGGATTTCAGCGCAAGCGGTAAATCATTTGATGCCACGGCCCTTTCTCTGGCGCCCACGCGAAAGGATGCCAATTTCTTTCTTCGCGAAACCGATATGAATTTCCCTATCGTCGGCGATTTATCGCTCGAAGCCGGCCGTTTTTATGATTCCTTTGATGCCGTCCGTTCTCCTTTAGGTTATGGCTGGACGCATCTTCCTTATGAGCTCAAATTTCCTGTGGCCAAACAATCTTTTATTTATGGGAAAGGTACGGTCGATGAAAAAATTTGGCCGGTTTATCCCCAGCTTAAATATGTGAATCGTACTACCGGGCAAACCGAGGATTTCACTCTCATGGCATTATCCAAAGACAAGGCCTACTATACTCCCGACGGGACGGCAGCGGGAGGTTCGCTCACCGGCAATTTGCTTACCGTTGCCTCTGACGGTTCGTTGACCATGGAATATGAAGATGGAATGCGCACGCTTTTCACCGGCGAAGGCCGCTTGAATCAAGTAAAAGATCAAAATGGCAATGCCATTACCTATTTATACGATGCTCAAAAAAGATTGCAGAGTATGCGGGATGAGAAAACCGGCCGTTCCATTGTTTATACCTACGATACGCAAAACCGTGTGATCAAAGCGGAAGGACCGGAAGGAAAATCTCTGGATTATGCTTATCATGCTAATACCGGCGATTTGATTTCGGTAAAAAAAAATTGGACCGGGAGGACGACAACTTATTCCTACGATGCCTCGCATCGCTTGCTTCAATCGAAAGATTTTACCGGGAAGGCGCGGTTTACCAATGTCTATGACTTAATGGGGCGGCTTGTCGAGCAAACGGATAGCGACGGCAATAAACAAACTATTAATCCCAATCTCTTAAGTCAAAATACTTCGCGTTTGGATCCTGTAAGCGGGGCCGCGACGCGCCAAAATTATGATTCACTCTTTCGATTGACCAGCGAAAGTGATGAGCTCGGGAATATGGTTAATTACACCTACGGCGGCGCTTTTGGAGCCACCTCCATTAAAGATGCCCGCGGTAGTGTGACGGGCATTGACTATTTTGATTTTGGCAGTGAGCGAAAGATTACGGATCCTTTGGGGCATATCTCGCGATTCGATTACGGTGGCGCGCTCGGCGATTTACGCACTATTTTTAGCGAAGAGGGAACCGGCTTCGGACAATTTTTTGAATACACTAATACCGGTAATCTCAAAAGCATTACGGAAGGCGCGCAGCCGGTGCGGGACGCCTCAGGGAATTTGACAAGTTATTACACGACCAGCATCAAAACGCAATTTGCTTATGATACGAGCGGTAATTTGACGGGAATCACCGACGCCAATAATCGCACTACGAATTATTTCTACGATTCGGTGGGGAATGTCACAAAAATTACCAATGCGTTGAATAATTCCACCGAGTTGTCTTATGAGACCGTAGGCGGGGTAACGACTCAACGGGTTTCCCAAATACGCGATCCGCTTTCGCGTTTTGTGAATTTTACTTATGATCCGGCGAGTGAAAAGGTGAAAAAGGTAAGTACCGCAGCCGGCGATACTCAATATGAATATGATACGCGCCAAAGACTCATTCAAATTACCAATGCTTTAAACCGCCAGACTAAATTTCAATATGATCTCAACGACCGCTTGATTGAAACACGCGAAGCGGGTGATTTATCGACGACTACCGATGATATCGTGGCAACATTCAATTATGACCGGTTTGGCAATCTCATTTCATTGGCGGGGCCTTTGGGGGGCGCTACTTCCATGACCTATGACTTGCTTAATCGCATTACCCGTATTCTGACGCCCGAAAATACGCCGCTTACGCGTGCCGAATCAATCAAAGTAGATAGCATCACAGACAATTCGGCAAAAATCCGTCTCCAGACCAATGAACCGGCGGCCCGTGCCATCCTTCACTTCAATGAAGAAGGGCATAAGGCTTTTCAAACCATGGTGCTGGAAGGCCCTCTTTCGGGAGATATTGTTTTTGATGTTTCATCGGTATTAAAGCCCGGAATCAAATACGAATACGAAATCGAATTAATCGATCCCGATGGCAATCATTCCGTGACGCGCAAGAGAAGTTTTCAAACTCTCGGCACGGCTCCGGCAGTGGAAGCCACGATAAGCCCCGCTCAAAAAGTCGTGGGTGAAATTATGGATGTGACGCAAACAACGGCAGAAATCGGCGTTTTGGATCCCGATGTTAATTATCAATTAATCAAAGAATATAAAATTACTTATACGCCTAAATCGGGCGGAAATGCCGTGACCAAAACCTTTCCTCCCATCTATCAGGGGGCCGACGGCAAGTATCAGCTAACAGTGTTCGCTAAAATTGATAATCTTAACGCCAACACGGAATACAATTTTACACTCGAAATTGTCAATTATCCCGGCTTAGCTTTTGATAAACCGCCGGTTCGCCAGGGTAGTTTCCGCACGGCCAATCCTTCTGATACGGCCGGGGCGGTCATTTCAAAAAATAATGTGACAGCCGCTGTCGATCAAGCAGTAGTTGAATTCGAAGCGAATGAACCTCTCCTTTGGGCTATTGTTGTTGTGGTTGACAATATGACGGGCGAAACCAAGCAGCACAATTATTTCAAACCGGGTGCCTCCGGAAAACTTTTAATCCCCGATTTGAAACCGGAAACTGGTTATGTTTACCGCATATTCACTAAAGATTTATCCGGCAATGAATCAGCCTCGAATATCCCGTCTTTTGCTACTAAAGGATTTGACGGTACCGCTTCCTTGACACTCAAAAGCCGTGTCATCGAAAAGACGGCTGCTTCGGCTAAAATCGAAGTCTTGACCGATGAAGTTGTCAGTGCAATATCTATTGAATATTGGAAGAAAGATAGTCCGGCCGTCTTTTCGACAGAAACCGTAAAGCCTTCGGGAAATAAAACTCAAATTGTTTTGAATAGTTTGGAGTCAGGAAAAGAATACGAATTTCGCGTGCGGACGCGTGATGCGGCCGGAAACCGCCATGTTGGGGCAAGCAAAAATCTTGTCCTCTATCAGGAAAGTACCCAGGGCGTAAAACAAATCACCAATGGTTTGTTTGAACTTGCCTTGAATAATGAAATTTTGAATGCGGCTTCTCAGTCGGGGGTCATCGGCTGGTCGCTTGAACTTTCTCAAAATTTTCTTGCCGGTTTTAAGGATCAATACGATTATCTTGTTTTTCTTCCGTCGCTTGCGGGCGCAAAACGCCTTAGCCTCGAGACCAAGGGTTCGGTGTCGGACAATGAAACCGGGAGCTTCTATTTAGGAGCGCGCAATGATGTCAAGGGAATCGGCCAGAATATTTACGATTTTCGTACCGAATTTGGGTCCAGCGCAAGCGGAGAACTCGAAGGCATGATTATTCTGGATTCGGGGCTGTCTTCAGGCCCGGATTTTCGTTTCGCCTCTTCTGATTTTTCACAAGATAAAAACCGGATTTTGTGGAGCAATGTGCTGACTCAAGAATTGGCCCATCGCTATGGCAGTTTTCTTACCGCGAACGGTGGCAACCCTTATGGCATGCTGGGCCGCGCCGCGGCGCATTGGGGAGTTTTTTATGATGCCGATTTCTCGCCGCTTGACGGTAATGATTGGGTCGATAACGGCAACGGCACTTTTACCCTTCGCAGAAGCTATCTCGACGAAGCAGCTTTCAAACGGACGGAAGAAGGCATGCCTTATAATGATTTGGACCTTTATGCCATGGGCCTCCTGGACGCGAGCGTTGTGCGCGCCGGGTTTGTGATTGAAAATCCAAGCCTTGAGGACGGCCGTAAAATTCGCATGCATTCCAGCGGTAATTTGATCGAGATTCAAAATTCTGACGGATCCTGGAGCGGTCCTTATTATCTGCCAAGTGATATTGTGATTAAGGGAAATAAAAAAGTCATCACGCTTGCCGATATCGAATCGCTTGAAGGGAAGAGAAATCCAACCGCGGCGAATTCCCAAAAAGATTTCAAAGTGGCCTATGTGCATCTCGTAAGTGATGAAGAAACGGGGATTGATGTCTTGGAAGGCACGCAAAAGCGCAACAGTTTTAAGGATTCGGCGGAGGAATTTTTCAATGCCATGACGCGGGGCCTTGGGAATATTCTTTCTCCTGTGGGCCAGACGCTGGCGGGTGCCGGCGTGTCGAGCGGGGCCAATGGAATTGGGAGTGTTTTAGGAGCGGCTATCGGCGATACCTTGCAGCGCCATGGGCAAGGCCATCATGAGGATGATAAAGAGGATGGGTTGGGGCAT
>JACPXK010000096.1 GCA_016196565.1 Candidatus Omnitrophota bacterium
CGCGCCATATGCCGCGTGCCGCAGGGCCGCTTGTGACCCATGAAGTAGAAACGATTACCGACGCGCGCGATGCCGAGGTTGTGCTCACTGCCGGATTGAAAATCAGCACAAAACTCCCGGTCCTTAATATGGCGCTAAATGGCGGCTATCTTAAAAAGCTTCCCATTGGCGGCGCCATGGCCACTGTATTTCTTCTGGCGATGTATCCCGAATTAAAAGGGCAGCTTGGCGAATCGTATGTGGGGACCGAAACGGAGTTTCAGCTGGCCAAATCGATTATCGAAGAGGCGAAAAGAAAAGGCATTGAGCTGGTGCTTCCCGAAGATTTCGTGATTACCAAAGGAAATGTCAAAGACTTGATGGAACAATCCGCGGAACTGACCCGGGCATTGATCAATGAAGACAATGAATTGATCGGGACGGTCCCGGAAGGATGGATGGTGGTCGAGAAAAAAGACGGGACAAAAGAAATTCAGCCCAGTCTATCGGATACGGTGACCTTGATTGAAAATGGCAAAGTGGTGGGGCATGTCCCGGACGGTTGGAGCATTATCGATATCGGAGAAAAAAGTTCTGAAAAATTTGACAAGATCGTCAAGGAAGCCAAAAAAGTTTTTTGGAACGGTCCTTTAGGTGTTTTCGAATGGGAAATCGGAAAAAAGGCGACCCGGAGCGCAAGCCGGACCGCAGCCAAGGCAAAAAATACCGTTGTCGGAGGCGGCGATACGATTGCGGCCGTGGATGAAGAAGGGCTTACCGAAGAGATGCTCCATTCGTCAACCGGGGGTGGCGCATCGATTACGATTTATTCGGGCCAAGAACCCAAGGCGCTTCCCTATGTGCGCGCGACATTAGAAAACACAGAGATTTGGGTTCCAAAGCACCGGCTTCGGCAAGCCGATTTCGGGTTTTTCTCTTTTCTTAAAAAATTATTTCCCGCCATTAAGGCCTTCTTGCGTGAATTGAACTCCAAGCCGGATAAAGTCATCATCTATGGAAACTCTGCGCGTGCCAGAAGTTATCTTTGGCACAATGCCGTCCGGAATAGTCAAAAACCCTGGTATCTGAGAATTTTGCGTAAAAATGATTTTGAAATTACGGCGGTTATCGGCGCCAAACAAGATGAAACTTTCCTCAAGGTCCTTGGCCATGACAGCCCTCACACCCAAGATTTTTTTGAAGACCGCCTGAATCCGAAGATCAAACGCAATCATGAAATTAACTTTAGCCTAGGCCAGCGGTGGATTAAATTTTATGGAAATCGGAAAACGCGTGTTCTCGAAAATGTCCCTTCGGGAAAAGAGCTTGCCGAGATTGTCGATGAGGCCGATCGTATTATTATCGCGGACGAACTCGAAGATAATTTAAAATTGGCCGGGACATTCGCCCAAGCGAGCAAGAAAAAAGTCAAAATTGAAATTGCCACCGACCGGTATGTCGAGGGTGCCGATGCCTACGCGGTTCCGGGCGATCCCAATGGTCCCTCCGGGCAAATTACGGCGTTGACCCCGGCATTCATGACCTCCGCCCTTACGGTGATCGACGCGCTCGGTGAATATTTGCCGATTGATGGCGGGCATATCACGGGTTTGGAACGCTTCACTTTGTCCCAGGCAGTCACAACCGGAGCGTCGGTTCCTAAAAGGATTGATACTAATTTCAGTGCTTCGGCAATGACCAATATTGTGCCGGCTTCCAACCTCGCCCGGCAAATGCAAAAGACACTTAACAAAGTGCGTCCTGACATCGGAAAAAGTTTCACGGTTTCTTATTACCGCGTTCCTCACTCACAAGGAGGAGCCGTCGCCCTTTCGCTTAACTTGACACAAGCCACGAGCGCCAAAAAGGTAACTAAGATTCTCAAGCAAATCACGGCGGACCCCAGGTATCAAGGCCGGATTGCCGTCAGCACTAGGACATTGGCCTCAAACATGGTGGCGGGACGTCCGGAGATAGCGATTATCGATCCTTCTCAAATCGTGCTTACCGGTGATAATCAAATGATTGAGATTGTGATTTGGCAAGACCCTGACTGGGGGCAAGCCAATCAAGTGGCCCAAAGAAATCGATCGGTCCACCGGCGGTCAAAAAAAATAAAACGGTGGGCCCCGCCGGCTCCGGCAAAAACAGAAGCCAAACCCATACGCCGGCCGGAAGATTTGACAAAATATCTTGAGCCCACTCCAGATTATCTTGTCGACCCTTACCGGCCTCGATTGACAGATCCCGTGACCGGAAAACCGCGCAAGCGCGTTGTGGGTTTAAACGGTCCGGGGAGAACGGGAAAAACACTTTTTTGGTATTGGTTCGGTGCTTCTCAAAAATACAAAGATGAAGCGCTAAAGCATTCGATTTTGCCGGAAGAAATCGGGATCTTTGGAGATCCGGAAAAAGATGATTTGGAAGTAGGGGCCATCAATGGGATTAGTGGATTGGAAAAAATATTTGATACCTATCAACATTTACCGGAGCCGGAAGCTCTTATTCAAACTTGGCTGCAATTCCTTACGAAAGATGATGTTCAGGGGAAATTTTTCCCTCATTTGAGCCAGGAAGACGCGCCGGGTAAATATTACGGCATCGACGAAGAAACACAAACGGCTTGGATTAAATTGCACCCCGAAGGGAATCGAATTCCTCTTCTCAACATACGGGGCTCTAAGGCCATTCCCTGGAAAAAATATGGCGTTGAAATTGTGATTGAAGCGACGGGAGGGGCAACCGAAAAAAAGAAGGCAAAAGCCCTGCATATGAAAGGAGGGGCCAAGAAGGTAATTGTTTCAGCGCCGGGGAAAGAGATGGATGCCTCCATTACGATTGGAGTCAATGAATATGATTTAAAGCCCGGCATTGACATTATTTCAGCGACTTCCTGCACCACAACCTGCATTGGAGGTGCCACAAAAATAGTCGACACTATTTTTGGAATCAGACGCGGCTTGATGGGAACTTGGCATGCTTTTACGGACGAGAATGCGGCGGAAGATGAATCCAAGAAAAACAAAGACCGTCATCCTTCGGTTAAAACCAATATGGTTTTTACGTCCACGGGAGCTGCTGTGGCGATCGGCGAAAGTGTTCCCTCCGTTCGCGGCAAATTGAATGGTTTGGCCGTCCGGTTTGGCAATCCCTCAGCATCTTTCGGCGAACTTACGTTTGAGGTAGAACGCACTACAACGGTTGAGGAAGTCAATAAGGCTTTTGAGATTGCCGCTAAGGATGGCCGCTTTTTCATTGAATATTATAAAGAAGGCGTTCCTTTCTCAGGGACTCTTGTAGGCAATCCCCATACGGGTATTTTCGTTTCTGACCTTACCCGTGTTTCTGAGGATGGCCGGATAGTGACCATTGTTCTCGGTTATGACAATGAGTGGGGATTTTCGGGCGGACTTCGCCGCTTGGCGAGCAGAGAAGCCCGTGTTATTGATGAAGAAGAAAAAGATTTGCCTCCTCCGCCGGGAGAATCCAAAAGACCGCAGTATCAGCCTGTTTTTGTAGAAAAACCGTCCGAAGGCGATAAAAGTCTGCATAAGACAACTAGCCTTCCGATTTGGCTGACAAAAACTCACGAGCTTCATTTTGGCAAAGGAATGATTGTGGGGGATGTTTCGCCCGTTTACTTTGATCAACTGGGAAATTTCATCATGGACAAAACTGCGGTGCAGAACCATCCCGATCAAATTGCTTATATGGTTTATCACGGGGTTTATGCTTCGGAAGAAGAAAAAAATTTCTTTGAAAGCCGGGGCATGCGGCGCGATCTTACCGTGATTGTGTCCGGGGTTTTAATCGGAAAAGTGGCGGACAAAGAATTCTCACGTGTGCGCGGGCATATTCATCCGACGCCCGCCGGCTGGAAAAGAACGCCTCAATCTGAAATTTACCGGGTGGTATCGGGCAATCAAGTCACTATCACTGTGGAAAAACCGGGTACAGAAGATGGACAGGCGGAGCGTATTGTTCCCATGGTTCGAAGGGAAGGTCAAAACGCGCCGATTCCTTCCAACTGGAAACATATGTTTTCCAATACGGGAACGGAAACGGCTGTCACAGAAAATATTGTCGCCATAGAAGTTACTCCCGATTATTCCCCGGTGGCCCAGTCGCATGGTTTGGGGGTTTACTACGTCCAGGACAAGACCAAACTGGCCAGATTTTTGAACCGGTTTTATTCCTTTCTCGAAACACCGTTTGAAAAAACCGGAGATTTCTTAAAAGACCATGAAAGAACGGTCCGCAGTGTCCGTTCCGCCGTGGAAGTCCTGAATTATTGGTCCGGCACCCAAACGGCGCAGGATTGGTTCGGCCGCGACGCGATGGAATGGGCGGCCGGTCAATTGACAACCCGGCTTAATGCTTTTATGGCCGCGGTTCCTGAAAAAGCAGAAGGCCGGGAAGGCCTGACGGATTATTTCAAAAACAGAACGCGGGACGCGCTCAATAATCTACGTCCGCTTGCCTGGAAACCGGAAGGAAAAAATGATTTGGCGCTTGTGAGCGCAAAACTCGAAACCGAACTGGGCCGTATTCGAGGCCAGCTCCTTAGCATGCAAGGCGGCATGCGGCTTATCGGAAAAGTTTTTCCGCAGGCGACACAGGTCACGGAAGGTGAGGACGGGCTTGCCAATATCCTTCGGGCCGCATACCGGCAGCTTGATGAAGTATTAATGTCTCCCAAACCGCAAGAAACCGGAGCCGGTGCGGTTGACCGGATTATCAAAATTTATGACGGGGCTGTGAACACCCTATTAAACCGCGTCGATTTTTCGGGAGATTCTCATGCGGGTTCGCGTTCACGCATAGAACAATTACTCGCCTTGGTGGAAAGCCTTCAAAACATTCTGGAGCTCGCTCGCGCCACCGATTGGACGCTTCAAAAGATTTTAAGAGAAACGCCGGGAAAAAGCTTATCAACCCAAACTTTCGAGATTTCCCGTAATACTGTTATCGACGTCCTTTTTGCGGTGACAGGACGTTTGCATAATCTTATTGTTCCGATACTCGGGCAGTTGGAAGAAGGAAGTGTCACCGACCAAGACGAAAAGAAAAAACTCGAGCGTCAAAAAACTTTCTTGGTCGGGATCCATCAAAGGCTTACGACCCTGACGGGGGTCGTTTCAGGCTCGATGACGCCGGCAGATTTTTCCGAGGCCGACAAATTATATCTGACGATTCGGGAGGTCGAAAGCGCACAGCGCGGGCTTATCCGGCTCATTCCACCAGCGGAGTGGGTGTTGAAAAAAGGCCTACAAGTTTCCGGCGCGGCAATGGACACTGTCACAGGCGCCCATCAAGTGGACACTGCTTTACCGCCTGTGGTGCAGGAAGCTGCTGCCGAAAGCGCGGCGGCGAAAGTTACGGCTCCGCCACTACCAGTGACGGGACGCATTCGCGTTTTGAAAAATCCTAATTATGAAGACGTTCCTCCCGTGGAATGGAGTTATTCTCCCAATGACTTGCCGGCGCCTTCCGACACGCTTTTTCCGCCGGACGTGCCTCTTGGCGAAGCATTCCGTAGAAATCCGGATGAAATTGCCTACGCGCTTAGCCATGATGAAGCCTTTGAAAGGGAAGTTCCGTGGGCCTATGACGTGATGCCAGATCGGTTTGCCAAATGGATCAATCGAATGAAAGCTGTGAACCGGCTTATTTTCTGGGCCCGTACTACTTCGGGTTGGCTCGAATCTTTTGCTGCCCGCATGGAGAGCACTCCTTCTGTTGCTGATGCGACTCCGCCAGCTTCGAAGCCCGAAACTGCCGCGCCTGTTTCTGACGTTAAGCCCGAGATATCACAAAGCACGCTTGCCCGCGGGCTTCGTGTTCCGCCGTCAATTCTGAATTGGCTTGTTAAGGAAATCGGCAGGATCATTAAGGTCCTGCAAAATCTCATGAGACGTGTTTATGTCAAATTACGGAAAGTCAGAAATAGGTCTATCGACAAATCCACCGCGCATCGCTTTGCAGGAGCGGCCCAAGAGGTCATTGATATTTTGCGTGAAAAAATGTGGCGCCATAAACCTTCCACCGAGATCGAAAGAAAATTGGACGCCCTGGAGCTTTTCTTCGACGATCTTAATTTTCAAATTGAAAAGGCCCGCGTCGGAATTGGGGGAGGAAGAAATATCACGCCTCATGCAAAAGGAATCATTCGCCGTGGAAAACAATGGCTGGGACTCACAGATGTTTCTGTGTCCGCCGGGCGTATGATGACGGAAGCCATGAAAGGACAAAGCAGTTGGCTTCATCAATTAACACATTTCGCCCTCGTGGTCCGTACCAGCGAGCTGGACGACACTTTAATTCATCTACTAACTTCCTTTGTCGGAAAGAAAATGGACCAAGTCTGGGCTTACGTTATTGCCGACCCCACGCTGGGTGGTCTGGATGACTGGCTGGCACGCAGGCAACAGAACATTGAAGAAATTATTTATGGTATCGAGACCGTCCGCATGGCCGCTGAAATTCTCGGCAAGTCCCAAGATACGGCGCGGGCTAATATTATTTATTCCGTGGTGGAAAAATGGATTACCGAGCTGGAGCTTATCGAACGGGCCGGGAAATTTACCGTATTTGTCGACACGCATTTTGGAATTGCTGAAAAAAGAAAACTTGCCCAAACCGCGCCTTTCCTTCTAACGCCGGGCACGAGCGCGAAGAGTTTTGTCGCGGGTTTTGCCGAACAATATTCGAAAGTCGATTATTCCGCCGTTGATATTGTCCGGCTTACATCACTTCGCGGTCAAGCTTCTCTCAAGTTTGCCGGCTGGGCGCTTCGCCATTCCGCCCATACGAGCCGGAGGACTCAAACCCTTCTTGGAATCGCGCAGCCCGATACGATTCGGGACCCTTCCGAAACCTTGCCGGAGCTTACCGAGCCTTTAGAAGAGTTACAAGAAATCGAAATTCGTAGTCTTTTCGACGATTCAAATGAAACCGTCAATCTTGCCAATCACAAGGCCTTAAAAGTCAAAGGGGAGTCTAAAGGCTGGGTGGATGGATTTGGCAAAGCCAAATCAAGCAAAAGAAGCGAAATACGCACAATATCAAACGCGGTTTTCTTTAATCCTGCTGCTACGGCCGTGGCGACGGCCCATACGGAAGTGACAAAAATAGTAAAAAGAAAAAATTCCCGTGTGCGTTTGGCCGCCCAAGATGTTTCGGATAAAGATCCCTTTAGACAATACGGTCCGTTCACGGGGGATGTTCCGGCCGGCGAGATCAAAAAAATACCAGGAGTTAAGTCCGTTCTTATCAATCAGGATTTTCGCCATGACATTCAAAAGGACCGCGACCGCCAAAAGCTTGTGAATAAAATCCAAGCTTCTTTCTTAAACGATCTTACGCCGGTTTACTTTTTGAAGAGTAGGGATGCCATCGGTGTCCGGCAGGAAATAAGCCAGTTGGCCCAGGGCTTGCGCAAAACCGGCCTTCCGCCTTTTAGCATTCGTAAAATCCGGTTCGTGTATGGCGGAAAAGATCCGGCGATGGCGCGTGAAATCCGGAGTTCGGTAAAACGTGAAATGTTCGGTGCTTTGTTTTTCTTGCGCTGGTTTTTCGGCTGGCTTTTCCGGCCGCGGGTTTTCTATCAAGCTCAGCCTAAGGATGAAGTGTTGCGGGCCTTTGACGGGGTTTACTTCGCCCCGTCTACTTTCCGCCGCGGATTTTTTGCGACACTCAACCCTTTCTTGAAAAATTTGGCGAAGTCCTGGCGGTCTTTTATCGTGATTGCGGATGCGGGCCAAGAAGCGCCGCTTGCCAAAGCCGAACAGCTTACGGATTTAGAGCGCACACTTAGTAGAAAACAAGCTCGTTTAACCATTGCCGCAAGTTTTCCGGATTTAGGAAATCTTGGTGTTACTTCCGGTGCTTCCAAGCCGAACGTCATTTTAGGCTCCCAAATTACAGGCCGGTTTGTTCCGGCTAAAAGGCTGGCTGCCAATGGAATTCGTTTTGCCTTTGCGGGACATTCCGAACAAAAACTCAAGCCGGAGATTATCAATCAAAAAGCCCGTTGGCTTCTTGCCGAAAGCATACGGCCGGTGATCCCTGTGGGTGAAAAAACACCTGCCGCGATTGAACTAGAACTTGAAAAATTATTAAGGGGTTTTACCGCCGCCGATGTGCTTGACACCGTCATTATGTATGAGCCGCCGGACGCGATTGCGGGATCAGGAGGTAAAGCAGTAGATCCCGAAACCGTGAACACGCGAATTGAATGGCTTCGCCGTATGTTGGCTCACCGTTATGGAGAAGCTACCGCCGGCCGGGCCCAATTAATTTATGGCGGAAGTGTGAGTCAGTTCAATGCCGCGGAGCTTTCGAAGCAGCCTGAAGTCAAAGGATTGGCCGTCGGAAGTGCCAGTGTGAATCCTGCCGTGTTTGCGGAAATTGTCCAACCCATGGAAAAAGGAGGAACAGGCCTCTCGAAATTGGAGGCTCAATTGTCCGGGGAAAATTGGCAGAAGGCTTTAAAACAAATCTTGCGATTTCTCGCCGCCAAGAAAGAAAATTCACAACATGCCGCGCTTGTTGCTTCGGCCATCCGTCGTCAGCCTCATTACAAAAGGATTCATTACCGTTTGCTGGAAGACCGGTATCAGGATCACACTCATCCTTCAGTTCGAGTGGCTGTAAGAACCATTCTAAAAGAATTGGGTCCTATTGATGTACGCCGCGATTTGATGCGAATCGATTTTGAACAAAACATGGAATCCAACGGTGTTGCGACAAAGTCAACCGTGACTGTGGCTGCGGCGGTGAAAGATCATGATAGAGTCGGTAAAGGATTCCAAGAAGAAGAAGAAATTAAAGAAGCGGATAAAGCGGAAACTGATGCCATCGCTCGTGATACGCGGGAAGGCGTGGCCATTCAGGGAAAAGTGGCCATGGAAAATCACTTTACCGAAGGCGGCGGCCGCGATGTCGTGATGGCCGATAATGCGGGCGATATAACAAATCCTAGCCACGCTTCTGACGGAGCGATTAAAACCGCAGGAGATGACGTGGAAGGAACAGAGAATGTTGCTACAAATAATCACGGCATTCCTTTTGAAAAAATGACGCATAAAGATTCCGGAGGCACTTCGCTTCTTCTTACCGGAGAAGGTCTGGGATCCATCGGTTATATTCCTGATGCTTACATGCATGTTATCGTGACGCATGTTCCTCCGCAGTTGGTCAAAAGACTTTCCCGTCTTTTGGATCCGGATGTTTATTCGGAAGACCCGGTTCAATTACGAGAAAATGTGAAAAAAATCCTAACATTCATCGCAAAAGCCAATGGTTTGCGCCGGGGTATCCAAGATATTGAAATTGTGGTCATGCATCGGGACCGGGAGACGGCGATGGTCCGTGCTTTTGAAGAGTTAGGAGTTACCGTTACGGAAATTGAAGATGGAACATTCGAGCACGGGGTTTACGCCGCGGCCTATGGCCACAAAGAGGCCAACGGCAAACATAAAGTTTTATGGACGGTAGGCGGTGCTCCTGAAGGCGCTTCCAATTTGGCGGTTGCCGCGGCTTTGACCAAGCAAGGGGCGGTTGGTGCAGGCCGGATTTATTCCAAAGAAATTAATTACACGGAGGCCGGGCATTTATCCAAAGCCTATAACATGAAACGCCGTTTCGCCTTCCGTGAAAGTGAGCGCAATAACAACGGTGAAACCGAAGTGGATGAAATCCGGCGCCTCAGAAAAGAAAGCGGCAAAAAAGACGCCGGTGCGATTTTAAAAGGCCAAAAGATTTTTCGTTCGATGGATATTAAAGGCGAAATCCAAACTTCGATCGCCTTCATTACGGGAAGCGGTGTTTTCGGAATTCCGGGTGCCCGTAAATTGGAAAATTATAATAACGCCTATCTTGTCAATGTCCTGGAAATTCAAGGAGATTCCGAATCGGGCGGGACCATCGGCCTTTCTCAGCGCATTGTCAAAGACCCCAAGAAAATGACCGAGCTCGGAGGCCGCCAAAGAAAAGCACGCCAGGCCATTCGTGACGAACTTGCGGATATCATGGGAATTCCTCATTACCGCACAGGCCGTCAATATCTTCAAAATCTCACGCCGGGGAAACTTCGCGGTCTTACGCGGCTTATTGACCCCAAAACCGGAGCCATAAAAATTTTAGCTATCGATCAAGTCGGCGGATTTCAAACGCCGCTTGCCGAATATCATGATGAGCGCGGAGAAGCCAAAGTCGTTTCTGCAGATGATGTGACGGGTAGTAAGATTGCTATTTCTAACATTCTTAGTGGAGATGGGACCACGGTGTTGCATGATCCGATTTATGGCGCACGTCAATCGGTCAATGCCGGTGCTGTGCCGCGTAATACAGCGTTAATGTTTCGTGTTGAAAAATCGACGCCGGCAGGTGCGCCTGCTGAACGGGAACCGGGCTGGACCATGGCCGAGCTCAAAGCAAGCGGTACGGATAATCTCGCGAAACTTTTGGTTTATTTGGACGTGGATGATCCCGAATACATGAAAAAACAACTTGATTTGGTCCATGAGGTTGCCCGGGAAGCGGCAACGTATGACGTGCTTTTAATGGTCGAGTGTTACAGCTTTCAACGACCGTCGGAAAAAGAGGAATTTGCCCGCATCGAAAAAGCGCACGGAAAAGATTCTAACGAATATAAAGCAATGCGGCTTCGCTACGCGCGCCGCCAGGCCAGAAATGCCATTCAAGCTGGTTATGTGTTAAGCCCTTATGCGGATATTCTTAAACTCGAATTTCCCGGCGATATTGATTTGATGCCGGACGAAGAACTTTGGGAAAATTTGCGTCTCATGAACCGGCTTGCGGACAAACCGTGGGTGCAATTAACTGCGGGGGTCGATTTTAAGGTCTTTGAACGCCAGCTTCGAATGTCCATGAAAGCGGGTGCCAGTGGTTATGCGGCGGGCCGGGCCATTTTTAAAGAAGCCTTGATTGAACCTTCCCCGGAAGCCCGCGATCATTTTCTCAAAACCACCGGGGTTCAAAGAATGAAAATTATTAATTCCATTGTGGATCGTTATGCGACACCGGTTATCCGGCATCGGCGAGATCGCGGCAAAACTCCATGGCGCAACTTGCGTTGGGAGGATATTGCCGTTCCGGAAGAACGATGGTTTGAGAAATATCCTGATCATTCTGTGGCACATAACACCTCGATTCCGAGAAAACCATTGCCCACGGTGGATGAGGTAATGAATAAAGAAATGAAAAAGAATCCTATTCACCGGGATTCGCCGGCTTCCATCATTCAAGCTTATCAGCGCGATTTGGATAATCTCCCAACGGAATTGGCAATTGGGAGAGAAAACTTCCTAAATCTTTCACCCGGAAAATTGCGCGGGCTTCACGGCATCACCTTTGGCGAAGGGGAGGATGAAGGTCTTGCAAATATTATGGCCATGGACCAAAGCAATTCCTTCCGGCGTTTTCTGATAGCGCAAGAAAAACGGCGCCGGATGTCAAAAGGCGACATCAAATACCGTCCTTCTTACGGCGAATACCTTGCTCCCAAAAAAACCCTTGTAAAAAAATCGGGGGATCTTCCGACCGGAATTCTCATCGATATTCCTTATGGGGCCCTTGATATTGTGAGCGAAGGAATATTGCCGCGCGATACCGCTTTAATCGGACGTCTTGAAGAATCCTACGATCCTGCACCGGCAAAGCGTGAACGCGGACTTACCGTTGCGAAACTCAAACGAATGGGAAATACGGGCGTAAAAATACTTTTTTACATGGATGTTGAGAATGAACCGTTTACCCGTCAACAGCTTGAACTGGCCAGGCAGATTAAAAAAGAAGCCGATGAGGAAGGAATTCTTCTTTTGGTCGAAGAATTAACTTTCCTGCGGGAGGGAGAGACAAAAGATAGCCCCGAATTTATAAAACGCCAAAGGATTAACGCCATACAATCCGCCCGTCTGTTACGTCCCTTCGCGGATATTCTCAAATTGGAACCTATCGTAGGAATAGAACAAGTGAACGGTGTTAAGATCGATTACGGTAAATGGCTCAACGCCGCCGCCGGCCGTGATCCTTGGGTGGTGCTGAGTGCGGGAGAATCTTTCGATAAATTTATCGTGAAACTGAGAGAACTCTTACATTATGGTGCCATAGGGGCTATGGTCGGCCGTGCGACATGGCAGGAATTTTTTGAAAAAGGCGAAGATTGGCTGGGTGTTATTGGGCGTTCGCGGCTTCGAGAATTGGATCAAGCCGTGCGCCAGTATGGTATTCCATGGATGAAACGGTTCAGCCTTACGCACGCGGACATGCGCGCCGCAGTTCAGCCTGGCTGGCATCTTGCCGGCACTAAACCCACTCCTCGCCGTTCTGAATTACGAGTTACGCCTCCACGCTCGGAAGCTCGAGCCATTAAGCTGCCGCAAGCGAAGCCGCCGGTTCCAAGTGCCTTTTCGGAAATAGGGGATTGGCAAGCCAAGTATGGCGATGCATTGCGAATGATTAAGGAACAAGTCCTTGGCAAGAACCGGCCTTACTGGCCGTTTCATTGGGTTATCGTTCATGTGACGGATGGAATCGCTGTTCCCATTCCGGCGCATCTTGTCCCTCATGTCCGGGAATTACTTGAAGCCGATACTTTATATCCATTCGGGAAACCCGTAGCGCCGGGCACTTCACAAATTGCGTTAGACATTTTGCTGACGAATCAATTGCCCGCTGCTGATGATTCTTTCTATTTCGGATTGGCGCGCAATTTAATGGATGATCGGGGGCGTTTTATTTCTTTAACGGTTGTAGGCGGCGATCCCGATCTTGCTCAGCAAAGACAACTCGCTTTTGCTCATGATTACCGGCAATATCCGGGATTAGCTAAGAGGCTGAAAATTCAAGTCGTTCCTCTAAATCGATTGAATCAAGCGATTCAAGAGGCAATTGGCGAGGTGCGCAAAATGGTTCCTGGCGGTGCCGGCGCCGAATTTTTTGATCATGTGACCATTTCAAGTTCTTCTCTGGAATGGTTGGAACAAGTGATGGCTCCGGCGTGGAGAATTCACGACGACCTCACGTATCGTTCCGCGGGAGTGCAGGCTTACCGTATCCGCGAAGAATTGAATTTGGGCCAAAGACGTTTGGCGCCCGAAAAAATCAAGCAATTAATGGAATTGAAATCCCGGATTATTTCCGCGTTGAAAGGACTTATTTCCGAAGAAAATCTCTCCCTAATCAGCCAAGCTTTCGACCGTGCTTGGGCCTCCCGTTCCTTTGCTTGGAACGCCTAATTCCGTCCAAAAATAATTTCTAATCCTTTTCTTTAAGCCGCCGATAATTTCCACATCTAACAAAGGAGGCGATATGTCTTTTTGGGTGTGGATGATTGCCGCGGTTCTCGTTTTGGCCGGCCTTGCTGCGGGCGGCTGGTGGGTTTATCATCAAATCATGACTTTATAACCGGCGAAAGGCGGCAGGATGAAACCTTTCGGCAAGCCGGTTCGGACCGGGCAGCGGTTGCGTACCGCTTTTTTATGCGGTATAGGATTTTTTTGCCTGGGAGCCGCGTTTCCGTCTTTGCCGGCCGTGAATATTCCGGTAAATTTCCCTTCTCTTTCCCACAAGTTTTCAGCTCGCGATTCATCGCAAATATTCCCTCGTAAGAAAACCCTGTCTCAAGCGGAAAATCTTTTGAATGAATCCTGGCACATTCACCGGGCCATCAGCACTTCCTCCTAACCGGCGTCCCTTGACCTTTTAACTAAAAAAGACATAATTCTGTTATGGGACTGACCCGGTATATCTGCACCAATTGCCAGCACCGCTTCGAGGCGGAAGAAAAAGAGAATCTCGAATGCCCGAACTGCCTTTGGAGCACTTCCTTGAAAAAAGAGGAAGAGCTCAAAGCGGAAGAGACGGCATCCCGATCCGGCATTCCATCTTCATTCAACAAAACTCCTTTTAACCCGGCTTCCTTAGCTTCTCTTTGGCCTAAACTTCGTTTGTTCCTTACGATTGCAGTCCTCCTTGGAATCCTTGTTTTGGCGGGTCTTTTCGGAATTTCTCTGCTTAAAAAAATAGCCTCCGGCATCGATAAAAAATCTCCTAAAGAAACGATTGAAATTCAGACTGCTCCTACGACAGGCGTTCATTTGCTAAGCGAAGAGGAGAAAGCGGCGCTTTACCGCAAAGTAGAGCTTTCAGCGACCCGGGAAATTTCGGAAGAGGAAAAACAAATTTTGGCGGCGCGGGTTTCGTTTGAAACCGGGATTATCGAAAAACTTCCTTCCCAAACCTGGACTTTGGAAAATTTCCAGCAGGTGATCGCAGAGCAGGAAAATTTTTATAAAATCCCGCTTCCCGGAAGTTATAAGAAAAAACTGGAAGATGTTTTTAAGAAACATTATCTTCCCGCAGCCGAGGCTTTTAAAGCGGGGGATTTGCTTAAAGCCCGCGATGAATGGGTCGAGGCCCTGGCTTTTCCGGTTTACGGCGATGATATCCGTAAACACCGGGGAGTGGTGCTCACCATGCTGCGCGTCTTCATTAATGATACGCTTTCCAAAATCGGGGCCATCAACGGCACGCTTGTGGAAAAGACCATTCGGGAAAAAGAACAAGCCCTGAGCCGGGGGTATCAGGAACTTGGCGAGCTTTTAAACAAATCGTCTTGGCCGGAGGCTTTGACCAAAGCGCAGGAAATCGAAAAAATTCTGCAGGAACTCGGCCGGCCTGAAATTTCGAAAGAGTCAGCGCCGCCTTATCCGGCCGGTGTTCGCCAAGTTGATGCAGACATTCAGGCAACTCTCTATAATATTTTGACTTCGCCGGCTCCTTCCGTGGTGGATCTTACGCCTATTGAGCATGATATCCTGGCCAAAAAACAAGTCATTCAAGGACTTTTGCCGGAAAGTTTGGCTTCGGCTGAAAAGGTGTATGAAGAAGCGCTCGAGCTCATCCGCGGGAAGAAATGGACTGAGGCCGAAGAAAAATTAAAGGGTTTGAATTATCCTCCCTCACTGGTGAAGGACGCTCAGGAAAAAGTCAAGGTCCTTAAAAAACTTTCCTAAATCAAACCTTGATTCAATGCCCAAATCGGGTTAAGCTTTTCTTGAATTCGAGCCTATTCCATGAAGCAAATTGACAATCGTCAAAACA
This sequence comes from Candidatus Omnitrophota bacterium, assembly GCA_016196565.1. Next base: position 15,109 of record JACPXK010000096.1, read on the forward strand.
AACTCATGCAAACCAAAGCCGGGATGAGAAATTTCCCGAAAGCCGCTTCCGCCATCCCGGGGAGTGAAGGAAGTTACGGTTCAGCGATTCCTCATAGTGGAATTGTTTACGGTCTTCTTAAAGATGTTTTGCTCGCCACTAAAATCGCCCAATCCGCCAAGCATGCCCATTTGGCCGTGCATCATTTTGATGAAGCGGCTCCGCTGGTGGAACATGTGCGTAAAAAAATCCCTTTCTTGATCATCCTCGATTGGGACACTTGCGAGGCCGAAGCCTACAAAGCACTCAAAGAGCTGCGTCAAAATGCCGATTTTAAGACTGTGCCGGTGGTCGGATTTGTCTCGCAGTCCAAAAGGGCGACGCAGGAAGAGGCCCAGCGTTCAGGCTGTGACCGGGTTTATTTTAAATCGGAATTCGTTAAACATTTGGATGATCTTTGGGTGAGGTACGCATCATGATTTTTCACTTTGGTTATGAGCTTCCCGAGCCTCAGCCGGCGCCGGTGCTTGACGCCGAATCGCCGGATTTGACGCGCGAAGAAATCAGGATTTTGAAACTTCAAATCCGGAAGAACTCCCTGCTGATTGATGATTACATCGAACGGCTGGATTTGCTCGTCAATAAAGAGTGCTACCCGCATAAAGCCGTTTTCATCGAAAAGATACGCCGCCGGCTTGACCTCTTAATGGAAGAGAACAATACCTTCCGCAGCGTGCTTTGGAAACATTTTCAAAAACAGGATCTTTTAGCCGAGGTAAAGTCTGCGTGAGTTCGAAGTCCGATATTGTTCCCGGTCCTTATAACGATCTTCACCATGTCACCACTTTGATTTTAGGCGGCGGGCAGGGCAAAAGGCTTTTCCCGCTCACCAGTTACCGTTCCAAACCCGCGGTGCCAATCGGCGGCAAATACCGTTTGGTCGATGTGCCGATTTCCAATTCGATTAATTCGGGGCTGCGGCGGATTTTTGTGCTTACCCAGTTTAATTCCACCTCGCTTCACCGCCATATTCACCGCACTTATCCTTATGAATTTTTCAATCAAACCAGTGTCGAGCTTTTGGCGGCCGAGCAGACGCCTTCCAATTTGGATTGGTTTCAGGGAACAGCCGATGCCGTACGCAAACACATCCCGCATTTTCATCTGGAAAATACGCATACCGTGCTCATTCTTTCCGGGGATCATTTGTACCGCATGGACTATCGCGATATTTTGAAATTTCATTATGAGAATGATGCCGATGTCACGATTGCCACGGTACCGGTGCATAAAAAGGAAATCAGCCAATTCGGTATTATGCAAATTCAATCCAGCGGAAGGATCGGCGCCTTTTGGGAAAAACCCTCGGCCACGGACAAGGTTCAGCAATACATCATTCCCAAAACTATTCGTGACAGCTTTCATTTAAAAGGAACCAAAGACCTTTATCTGGCTTCTATGGGAGTGTATGTTTTTAAGCCGCATGTGCTGACCGATCTTCTCTCCGGCAAGGAAGCCGATTTCGGCCGTGAGGTAATCCCGAAGGCCATTCAAAAATACAAAGCTTATGGTTATGTCTTTTCCGATTATTGGCGCGATATCGGGACTATCCGCAGTTTTTACGAAGCTTCGATTGAGCTGACAAAACCTAATCCGCTGTTTACCTTTCTTTCCCCGACCGGCCGTATTTTTACCCGCGCCCGGTTTTTGCCGCCGTCTAAAATACTTTCCGCCGAACTCAAAAATGTTTTGATGGCGGAAGGCTGCGTGCTGGAGGGCGGATCGATTGAAGATTCGGTGATCGGATTAAGGTCCGTGGTGCGGGAAGGAACGGTGATTCGCCGCAGTGTTCTTTTGGGCAATGACATCTATGAAGGAGGCCGCCATGCCCATCCGATCGGCATCGGCAAAGGCTGCCTGATTGAAAATTGCATTCTTGATAAAAATGTCCGCATCGGCAACCGCGTTTCCATTACCAACACGGCCAGGGTCAGGGAAAAAGACGGCGAGAATTATTATATTCGCGACGGTATCGTCATTATTCCGAAGGGGGCAGTGATCGGCGATGGGACGAAGATTTGAGTTTGCAAAGGCCTTCTTTTTTTCCCTTCCGCTTTTTTTGATTCTATCTTTTACGGCTCACAGCGAAACAGAAGAAACAAAGCCAGATCCAGCCTCTTCTCCCGTGCCGATTGCCGAAGTCACGGAACGAATGCATTCCCTCGCCCAAAAATTGAATCATATGCCCGAACCGCCGGAACTGGGCGCCATTCAACTTCCCATCATCGATATTCCCAAACGGAATCCTGCAAAGACAGAAGAAAATTAGTAGTTAGCTCTTTCGAGTGTCGCGATAGCAGCGGAGGCAAATAAAATATTGCCGAACCAAGCGCTTAGGAAAGGAAAAAACTGTCCGGATTTTCCTATGGCGAGGCCGATAGCTTGGAAGACGTGATAGGCGAAAACAATGCCGACGCAAAGAAGCACATTGAAGGCAATTACTTTGCGCGGCGCCGTTTTCCCGAGCAGGGGAATAACGGTCAGCATCATCACCAGGGCTTGCCACGGAGCGGCGAGGCGGTGATGAAGGTCTACTTTTTCCGCATCCACGCGAAGGTCGTTTTTGCGGAGGTTTAGAATCAGCTGTTTGAGTTCCCGGTAAGAAAGAAAAATACTTTCGCTGGAGGAATTGATAAGGTCTTTGGGAGAGATCTCGACTTCAGGATAGATTTTTTTCGCGAAATGGCGGGGTTCCCCCAAAACTTGTCCCCGCGAATCAATTTGATATTCTGTCACCCGGTCAAATTCCCAATTTTCTCCGGTCCACCGTCCGCGGGTCGCGATGGTTTTCTGCCTTGTGTTCTGCGCTGCCTGATCAAACCAAAGGATAATCACATCCTCGACCAGCCCGCGTGAAGGCGAAAAGGTGCGGAAAAAATAAAGCCGGTCTTTTCCGGAAGAATAAGTGACATTCTGAAGGGATTTTTGAATATTGGAATCTTTTCTTTTTTCAATAAAGACGGCGCGCAGTTCCTGGGCCGTGCGGTAGGAGGAAGGAAGGACACGGTCGCTCACAATAAAAGAAGCAATGCCTAAAAGAAATCCGAGAAAAAAAATCGGCCGGATGATGGTAGTGATTTTCAGTCCGGCGATTTTCATGGCCGTCATTTCATTATGAAAACCGAGATTAACCATGAGGAATAATGTGCCAAGCCACGCGGCCCAGGGCAGAATTTGTATGACCAGATAAGGAATAAGCGAAGCGTAATAATGGAAGACAATCGAAAGTGGCGCCTTATTGCGTAAAATATCATCCAAATGATCGAAAAGATCCGCGATCAAAATTAAGAAAATAAGCGCCAGCGCGCAGTAAAGAATGGGTAAGAGAAGCTCTCTTAAAAGATAACGGTCGAGGACCTTCATTTAATTTCTCGACTCCAAAGGGGTGCGGGCCAGGGCAAAAAGATCCACGCGCTTGGCTCCCGCGGCTTTGAGTGTGCGGGCGGCTTCTTCGGCCGTGGCCCCGGTCGTAAAAATATCGTCCACAAGAAGAAGAGACTTTCCTTCAAGCCGGGCCAGGCGGCTCATCTCAAAAACATGCTGCAGATTAATGCGCCTTTCCTTTTTGGATAAAAGGCCTTGAGAGGGAGTATGGTGTTTTTTCAAAAGCCAATGGGTGCGCAGCGGAATGCCGGTATTTTTCGAAATCCTCCGGGCGATTAATTCCGATTGATTGAACTCTCTTTCTATAAAGCGCTTGTGATCGATCGGAACGGGGATAATGGCATCGTAATGATTTTCTGCAAGAAGCATCCCGGACAAGGTTTGAATGTCTTCTCCGAAGACACGGACCAGCCAGCGTTTTCCTGCGAATTTAATCCCGGTTAAAATGTCCCGCACCGGCGTTTCATAGGGATACAGGGTCCAGCCTTCATCCAGGGCTTGAAAGCTTTCGCTTAAAACGGCATCTTCAGGGGAGAAACGAAGGGTTTCCAGCTGGGTCTGGCAAGGGCTGCAAAGGCCCGACTCGGTAAGCTCCAGGAGGGTGGTACAAACCCCGCAAGTGGCCGGATAAACAAGTCTTAAGAACGCCTCCCAATAAAGCCTCATAAGGGGGCCTATTGTAATGTTTTTGCCCCCTCCTGCAAAGGCGAAAGATTACCCTCAAAAAAAAACTTGTCGTAGAGGAGGTTTTTGTTATAATACACGCCGCTTCAGCCATACCGAAGTCTCATCAATCAATTTTAAAGTGCTCAGGCGGCCTGAGGCCGCCTGTTTATTTAACAGGAGAAAGAGTCAAACTTGTCACAAGTCACGCTAAAACAACTACTTGAAGCCGGAGTTCATTTCGGGCACCAGACTTCCCGCTGGAATCCGAAAATGAAAAAGTACATTTTCGGGGAACGAAACGGCATCTATATCATCAATCTTGAAATCACCCTTTCCTGCTTAGACCGGGCCATTAATTTCCTCAAAGCGGTTGCCACCGAAGGAAAAGAAATCCTTTTTATCGGTACCAAAAAACAAGCCCAAGAGCCTTTGCGTGATGCGGCCGAACGATGCGGCATGCCTTATGTCAATCAGCGCTGGCTCGGGGGAGCGCTCACAAATTTTGAAACCGTGCGCAAATCCGTACGCCGGCTTGATGATATCGACAAAATGGAAAGCGAAGGCATTTCTCAATTCGTGACTAAAAAAGAAGTCCTCGAGCTTCGTAAAGAGCGCGAAAAACTTATGAAGAATTTAGTCGGCATCCGCAATATGAAAAGACTTCCGGGCGCCGCTTTTGTGATCGATTCCAAAAAAGAAGAAAACGCCATCAAGGAAGCTGTTAAACTCGGCATTCCGATTGTGGCAGTTCTGGATACCAATTGCGATCCGGATTTGGTGGATTATCCCTTGCCGGGCAATGATGACGCGATTCGCGCCATCAAACTTTTCTGCGAACTTGCCGCGCAGTCCATTCAGGAAGGCCGCCGTCAAGCGCAAATCCCGCTTGTCGCCAAAGAAGAAAGAATTGCCTCCGCTGAAACACCCGAAAGTACGGATGCGGCCGACTCTGACAGTGAAGCCGCCGCGGATTCCGAATCGATTGAAATTATTCCCGACGCCATTGAAGAAAAATTGGCGGAACGTTTTGAAGCGGGCAAAGACGTCTTAGTCGAAAAAGATACCAAACTCAAAGTCAAAAAACCCGGCCGTAAAGATTCCGGCCGTTCCAAATAAGTGACGCTGGCCATGACCACAGGCGCTCAAAAAGACAATAAAAACGATTTGCTGAAATTAAGGGAACTTACCGGAGCCGGCATGATGGATTGCAAACAGGCACTCGGGGAATCCCAAGGCGATATTAAAAAGGCGCAGGAAATCCTCCGTAAAAAGGGTTTGGACATTGCCAAGAAAAAATCCACCCGTGAAGCCAAGGAAGGGCAGATTGTTTCTTATATTCACGCGGGCGGAAAACTCGGCGTGATTGTAGAGATTAATTGCGAAAGCGATTTTGTGGCGAAAAATGAAATATTTCAGGCCTTTGCGCGCGATGTCGCGATGCAAATTGCCGCCGCGCATCCCTTATATGTAAGTCCTGAGAATATTCCGGCCGCGGATCTGGAACGGGAAAAGAATAATTTCCGTGACGAGGTGAAGGGCAAACCCGAAAATGTGCAGGCAAAGATCATCGAAGGAAAACTTGCCAAGCGTTTTGAGGATATTTGCCTCCTCAATCAGAAATTTATCAAAGATGATTCCCGGACGGTTCAGGATTATTTGAACGAAACTATTGCCAAGATCGGTGAGAATATTGTGATACGCCGCTTTGTGCGTTTTGAAGTCGGCGGTTCGAATTAATTCTCCGTTTTGCCGCATTCTTTCACCGTAAGAGTCCAACGAACGACATGGCTAAAACCGCAAAGCCCAGAAAGCCGGTATACAAGCGCGTCGTGCTTAAACTCTCCGGCGAAGCCCTTCAAGGGGACCTCGGTTACGGGGTTGATCCCAAAATCGCTTCTTCCATTGCCGAACAAATCCGCGACGTTTATAGTTTAGGAATCGATATCGCCTGTGTGATCGGAGGCGGTAATATTTTCCGGGGAATTCAGGCCGCCCGCGCGGGCATTGACCGCTCCACGGCCGATTATATCGGAATGCTTGCCACGGTGATGAATTCCATGGTGCTTCAGGATGCCCTGGAAAAAATCGGAGTTCATACCCGCGTTCAATCGGCACTCGAAATCAAAGAGCTCGCCGAGCCTTATATTCGCCGCCGGGCCATGCGCCATTTGGAAAAGCGCCGCATTGTGATTTTCGCGGCCGGCACGGGGAATCCTTATTTTACAACCGACACGGCGGCGGCCCTGCGCGCCATTGAAATCGGCGCGGATGTGATTTTGAAGGCCACCAAAGTGGACGGCGTTTACGACAAAGATCCGGTGAAATTCAAAAATGCCAAAAAGTACGACAAACTCAATTATTTGGAAGTTTTAAAGAAGCGGCTGCAGGTGATGGATGCCACCGCCATTTCCCTTTGCATGGACAATGAGCTTCCGATTGTGGTTTTTAATCTCAATCAACCCGGAAATATACGCCGCGTGATTTTGGGCGAGAATATCGGAACCCGCGTTTCGTAAGAATAGCCCTGAGACTCATGTCTCAGGACCATAAGCGGATTGAAACTTGAAGTTTCAATCCATGGGAGGACAAGATGCCGGAAGTGATGGATACCAAAAAAATTGTCGATGAAACCCAGAAAAAAATGACGAAGTCCGTGGAGGTAACGAAAAAAGAATTTCAAAATCTCCGTACGGGCCGTGCGTCCATTGCATTAGTAGAAGGAATTCAGGTGGATTATTACAATACGCCTACGCCACTGAAGGGGCTGTCTTCCATCACGACACCCGATCCCAAAACCATTGCGATTCAACCTTGGGACCCTTCGATTATCGCGGAAATTGATAAAGCCATTCAAAAATCAGGGCTTGGCCTTACGCCCGTCAATGACGGCAAAGTGACACGGATTCAAATTCCGTCCCTTACCACGGAACGGCGCGAAGAATTGACCAAGCTCGTGCGCAAAGTGGCCGAGGAAGGGCGCGTGGCCATTCGCAATGCGCGGCATGAGGGAATTGAGCATGTGAAAAAGCTGGAAAAAGCCAAAACCATCCCGGAAGATATTTCACATGGGACTCAAAAAGAAATTCAAAAAATTACGGACAAATTTATCGCCCAGGTGGATGAAGCCCTGAAACATAAAGAAGGGGAAATTCATTCCATTTAAGTCGGCCTTGGGTGCAGGCCATACAGTATTCCATGAGCCCGTAGCTCAGTCTGGTAGAGCACTGCCCTTTTAAGGCAGGTGTCGATGGTTCGAATCCATCCGGGCTCACATTCAATACACGAGGCCACCGCCCCGAGTGATTGAATAGCACTTTTCGAACAAGAAAAGTGCAGATTCACACGTCCCCATCGTCTAGGTCGGTCTAGGACACTAGATTTTCATTCTAGCAACAGGGGTTCAAATCCCCTTGGGGACGCTTTCCTTCCCAAGTCTTTGATAGGCAAAGAGTTAAAGACTTGAACTTTAAATAATTGAACAAAA
>JACPXK010000095.1 GCA_016196565.1 Candidatus Omnitrophota bacterium
AGGTGGACAAAATCCGCATGCGGCATTTACTTTACTCCAAGACTTTTTTGCCCGTCATCCTAAAGGGATTATTTCTATTCGTCATCCTGAGGGAGGCCGAAGGCCGACCGAAGGATCTCATAGCCGAGATTCTTTGATTCTACTAATTTGAGTTTCTTTTTTCTTGTCCAACCTTTGATTTGCTTTTCTCGAGTAATTGCATCTACTATTGAATCAAAAATCTCATAATAGACAAGTTTTGAAGCATTATATTTATTCGTAAAGCCGGGCACTAGCTTTTGTTTATGCTCATAGACTCTTTTAATCAGAGCATTGGTAACACCGGTATAAAGAACACTGTTGTTCTTATTCGTCATGAGATAAACGTAACCACTTCTTGACATGTTTGTTTTCGAGATTCTTCGTCGTGCCTATCGGCACTCCTCAGAATGACAAGCACTTCTCTTACTCGTCATCCTGAAAGGACTATCTCTATCCGTCATCCTGAGGGCCAAAGGCCCGAAGGATCTCGACCGTTACTCCCATTCAATGGTGGCGGGGGGTTTGCTGGAAATATCATAGCATACGCGATTAATGCCGCGAACTTCATTAATCATGCGGTTGGAAATGCGTCCCAGCACATCGCTCGGAATTTTAGCCCAGTCGGCCGTCATGCCGTCTTGGGACGTGACCGCCCGAACTGCCGCGACGTTTTCATAAGTGCGTTCATCCCCCATCACCCCGACGCTTTGGACGGGAAGCAAAACAACAAAGGCCTGCCAAATTTTGTCATAAAGCCCGGCTTTGCGGATTTCTTCAATCGCAATCCAATCGGCTTCGCGCAAAATATCACAGCGCTCTTGAGTCACTTCGCCGAGAATGCGGACCCCAAGTCCCGGGCCGGGGAAAGGATGGCGTTTTACAAGCTCGTCTTTCAAGCCCAGCACATTACCCACTTTGCGCACTTCATCTTTAAAAAGCTCACGCAAAGGTTCAACCAATTTAAATTTCATTCCTTTGGGAAGTCCGCCCACATTATGATGGCTTTTGATCACACTGGTGGGCCCGCCGTGCACGGAAACGGACTCAATCACATCGGGGTACAAAGTCCCCTGCGCCAGATAAGGAACTTTGCCAAGCTTTTTGGCTTCGCGGTCAAACGTTTCCACAAATACGCGTCCGATTGTTTTACGTTTCTGTTCGGGATCGATAATTCCTTTTAAGGCTTTGAGAAAAATCCGCGAAGCATCGACAAATTTAATATTCATATGAAAATGGTCTTTAAACACCGCCTTGATTTTTGATGTCTCATTAAGGCGCATAAGACCATTGTCCACATAAATACAGGTAAGCTGTTTGCCCAAGGCTTTGTGAAGTAAAAGTCCGGCAACGGAGGAATCCACGCCGCCGGAAAGTCCGAGCACCACTCTTTGGCGCCCCACTTGCCTTCGAATTTTTTTGATGGCTTCCTGAATAAACGATTTGGGAGTCCAGTCCCCATGAAATTTACAAATCTCAAAAAGAAAATTTCCGATGATTTTGGACCCTTGAGGAGTATGGACCACTTCCGGATGAAACTGCACGCCGTAAATGCGCCGTTTGTCATTGGCCACAGCAGCAACAGGAGAATTGGCGGTAAAGGCGATGCTTTCAAAACCGGGAGGCAGGCGGTCCAGTTTGTCACCATGACTCATCCAGCAATTTAATTTTTTGGGAAGTCCGGCAAACAGTCCGGCCGGCCGTTTTACGGTCAACTGTGAAAAACCGTATTCCCTCTTTTTGGATTTATGCACTTTGCCGCCTAAAATATGGGCGATCAATTGAAGGCCGTAACAAATACCTAATAGTGGAAGGCCGAGAGAAAAAATTCTTTTGTCCGGAATCGGGGCTTTGGGCCCATAAACATTGGCCGGAGAACCGGAAAGAATGAGGGCTTTTGGATTGTGGGAGAGGATTTCAGCGAGCGGAGCATGATAAGGAAGAATAACGGAGTAAACTTTGTGTTCACGCGCACGACGTGCTATGAGCTGAGTAACTTGCGAACCAAAATCAAGAATGACTACGGTTTCGTTCATAAAATGACAAGGGCACGTCCTTACTTCCCCATTCCAACTCTTTGCGCGGCCTGGAAGAGTTTGCCTTCCGTGCGTATGGCCGGAGCGATCACAATTTCAGCAAGTTGAAGTTCGCGAATATTTTGGGCGCCGACATTTCCCATGCAAGTGCGCAAAGCACCGACAAGATTTTGCGTTCCGTCATCGAGTTTGGCGGGGCCATAAAGAATTTCTTCCAGCGTTCCGCTCGTGCCGACACGAATTCTCGTACCGCGCGGTAAGTTGGCATGCGGCGTCGCCATTCCCCAGTGGAATCCTTTTCCCGGCGCTTCTTGGGCGCGGGCAAAAGCCGAACCCACCATCACAGCATCAGCTCCGCAGGCAAAGGCCTTGCAAATATCGCCGCCCGTGGACATTCCGCCGTCTCCGATAATTCCGACATAGCGTCCGCTCTTCTTATAATAGACCTCGCGCGCAGCGGCACAATCGGCAATGGAGGTCACTTGAGGAACACCGAGCCCAAGAACACCCCGGGTGGTGCAGGCCGAGCCCGGCCCGATTCCCACCAAAATGGCGGAACAGCCGGCTTCCATTAATTCCAGGGCAATTTTATAGGTCACACAATTGCCGAGAATCACGGGGATTTTCATGGATTTGCAGAATTTTTTGAAATCCACCACTTTATAGGAAGAAGAAATATGGCGTACGGTGGTCACCGTGGATTGGACGACAAAAACATCAGCACCCGCCTCTTGAGCAATCGCCCCGTATTTTTCTGCTTTCTGCGGAATCGAACTTACTGCACAAGGGACTTTCGCTTTTTTAATTTCACGAATGCGCTGGCCGATTAATTTTTCTTTGATGGGCTCAACATAAAGTTTTTGAACCAGCTGCGTGGCTTTTTCCGGCGAGGCTTTGGCAATATCCGCCAGAATTTCTTGGTAATTTTCATAGCGGGTATAAATTCCTTCGAGATTGAGAACCGCAAGACCGCCGAGTTTTCCCATCGACACCGCAAACTTTGGGTCCACCACACCGTCCATGGCGGAGGCAAGGAACGGGATTTCGTAAACTTGTTTGCCGATTTTAAATTGAATATCAACTTCATCGGGATTAATCGTGACATCTCCGGGGACTAAAGCGATTTCATCAAATCCGTAAGCGCGGCGGGCCTTACGGTCACGGCCGATAAATTCAGACATGGGAAAAAACCTCCGGAAAAATACGAGTTGTCATCCCCGAACACTTTAGTCGGGGATCATTGGAAAGATTCCCGCCAAAATCGTGCGGGAATGACAGATGATGTTTGAAAATCGAGGATAAAAGGCGCGATGGTGTTTCCATTTGCGGTATCATACAAAAACACCCTTGGGATTGTCAATCCTTCAATGCGCGGTTATGCGGCGCGGCGAATTTCGCTGCGGGATTTCATGGCAGCTTCTATAAGAGCAGCCCAGCGCTCCGGTCCTGCTAAGGAAGCACCGGTATAAACTGTCATTTGCAGGCCATTCCAGGGAGTGAGAAGGCGCTCGGCCACGAGATAAGCTGTTAAATCCCGTATCTCAACGGCAGCAGAAGGCGCGGAGGCCATGATTAGATTAGGAATGGTATTGTCATTGGGAAGAATTCCAGGATCCCCGATAAAACCGGCCGGGATTTTTCCATTTCTGACACGCGTAGAAAGTTCGGCCCATAAATTCGCAGGCGCTCTTTCAATTGCCAGATTTTTTAAATTAGCTCCGTAATGTTCGCGGGCATATTGATCGATTTGGTGTTTTAAATTGGCGATTTCATTGTCTGAACCATCCACCCAAAGAAAAAGTTTTAATTTTTTGTCCGCAGCGGCAAGGCCGATGGTTTTTTCATAATCCGCCATTTTGGCAGAAACCGGCCCGCGATAATCATAAATCACGCGCGCCACAGCTGGCGATTGGACCTGCTCAGCATAAGCCAGCGGTTCCACTCCCCAGCTATGCAAAATTCGCCTTCTCCAGTTCGCGCCGGCAATTTTTCCGATTAATTTATCAACACCCCAAAATCTTCTTGGTAAAGTCTTTTGGCGCACAGCGCCAAAACTTCTCTGAGATTCCTTAGTAACTTCGCGCCTTTCCCAGGAAGTTAATGCAGCGCTACTTCCTTCCGACAGCATACGCATTTCAGAGCTCGCCCTCCGCTTCTTTAAAGCTTCCTTGGCTGATCCATGAATTGCGGTCAATTGCTTTTCAAAAATGGGGAGATGAGAAGGAACCGTATAAACAAGCCTCTGTAATGGCTGCTGCGAAAGCGGTTGATTAAGATCACCTGCAATCGTTTCCAGGTCCTGGCGATTTAAGTGCTCAAAATAAGTTTTAAAAAACAATCTGACCAGGCGTTGATATTCTTCAAAAGAAATTGCTTCGCCTGAATTTGAATCCCTGAGACCTGCATATATTTTATGAAAGCTTCGCAACTTGATCTCCACACCATACCATCCTTGCTGAGAAAAATACGGCTGCGAGGGTAAAGCCCAAGGTATATTCTCCTCATTGTCTGCTTCCTGGCCGAATGTGAGATCTTGAAAATGAAAAGTGTCTTTTTGTATTTTAATATTGGCCTTTTGCGCTTCTCCAAGGGCCCAATTGACTGCTATATATTCAAACATTTCGATTGGAGACAAGATTTTCCCACCCCGCAATTCACCGGTGAAATTTAACGTTTCTGAAAGCTGGCGTCGTGTCCGCGTAAGCCCTGGATCTGTTAAAAGAATTTGAGGAAGTTTCGAAATACGCCCCGGAGGGCCTGTGAAAAGATTAAAAACAAGCATGGGAGAACTTTCGGCAGGCATCGATTCTGTGATTTCGATCCAGGAAACGGCTGAGTTGTCGGCTTTAGGAAAATGAAAGAAGCTGAAAATTTGATCTTCATCGACATAATGCTCTCCCTTACCACTAGTACCAAATTTTTCATCCAATAAATCCCATCCGTCGAAGCCTTGTTTCGCAGTAGGGATCGCCAAAAGTTTTCGGGCGCCCAAAAATTGAACGAAGGGTCCGCCGATTTGGTTTCTCGCAGTTCCCTGATTACCGGCCTCTAATCGATTAAAAAACTCGTGGGCTATTCTTGCCTCTTTGAGATTGACAAGACCGATAAAAGGATAAAGCGCATTTTCACGCTGCTGGAATGAAAAACCTTGTGAGTTTTGTTCTTGTAAAAATTGTCCCGAACCTTTGACCCCGAGCCACAATCCATGGCCCAACGGGAAATAAGCTTGGCGGCCGTTCGCAACGGCGTTTTGAAGATTATTGACGTTATCATATCGATCCGTCACTCCCACAAGGATATGATGACCTTCTTGCAAAGCACGTACTGCATCTTCGGCTGTGCCAATAGAAAACCCGCTGAATTTGTCGAGAAAATCATCCCCTGGGATTCCCTTGGTCTTTAATAAATTCAAAACGCCCGTATTCAAATATTCGAGCGGCCCTAAATATTTTGAAGGTTCTTTTTCCGCGGAAATTTGAAGCAAAAATGCCGGCCGCAGTGAGCGATCATCCTCCAATGCTGCTACGATTTCCGGCGTAACAACTGCCGCAAGCTCCCGAGGAATATTGCTTCGTTCCAAATATTCCATGACCGGAT
>JACPXK010000091.1 GCA_016196565.1 Candidatus Omnitrophota bacterium
AGACGCGATCCTCAACTCTTCGCTCACTGGCAGATGGGTATGAGACCCGCAACGGTTGGACGATAAGAGCCGTATGAGTCGAGAGGCTCACGTACGGATCTGTGAGAGCGCGAGGGTGAAATCCCCTCGCGCCACTCGACCGCTTTGGGTGGTCCTTGATACGAGGCTCGGCGGCGTTAGCCGTCAAAAACTCCGCTTGCGCGGAATCGACGCTCCCGAGATCAATACTGCCGCGGGACGGCGCGCGTTTGAATTTCTCAAGGCCACACTTGCCAAGGCTCCCTATCTCATTGTGCGAAGCAGTAAAAATGACAAATTCGATCGCTACGAAGCAGACTTATTTATTCCCGCCAAAAATGCCGTCTCACGCAGTCCCGAATCCCTTGAACTCGCCGATTTAATTTTCATCAACAATCTTCTTCTCGAACGTGGATTTGCCGTGCAGCTTGATGAATAAAGGATAAATGATCTTTCATCCCAAACGTTTCTGGCTCGTGATGGTGCTCGGAATTTTTCTGGCGATTTATTTTTTACCGGCTCCCGAGGAATACCCGCCCGTGCCAAAACAGCGGCTATCTTACGATGCAGCAAATGGTTAGGTGGGTTTTGCCCTCAACCTTTTGGCCGTATTCCGGGTGACTTTAAGGGCCTCGAAAACAGGTGTTGACTTCCCGGCGAACTCGTCTATTATAGGCCCAAGTTGTTAATGCAAGCGAAGCCGTAAGATAGTTAATAAATTTATCAGGCCGTGAGCTTCAATACAGCTTCACGGCTTTTTTATTGTTACTGTCCTTATACTTCGAGAAAGGAAAAATATCATGACACTCGGTACTGTAAAGTGGTTTAATAACGAGAAGGGGTTTGGATTTATCACTCCTGAGAATGGCGGAAAAGATGTATTCGTACATCATACTGCGATTCAAGGCAGTGGCTTTAAAAGCCTGAATGAAGGTGATCGCGTTAAGTTTGACGTGACTGCCGGACCTAAAGGCGACCAAGCTTCGAACGTTACGAAAGCCTAAGTCTCTTTTAAAAATAAAAGAACCCTGCCCTAACCCGGTAGGGTTTTTTTGTTTTACCGTACAAGATTTTAAGCTTTACCCTGACGAAGTAAAAAATTCTGCCATATTATGATAACTTCATTAAAAAATAGAAGGAGACGGATCTATGAAAAAATTAATGATGATGGTTTTCCTGATGGCTGGAATCGCCGTATCGGGCTTTTCATTGCCGGCGTTTGCCAACATTGAACATGGAATGGAATATGTGAGCACGCTACGCCAAGCCGCTACGGAATTGAAAAGTTCCAATCCGGATTTGTCCAATAAGCTGAATGATTTTGCGGATAAGAAAGAAAAATGGATGAAAGAAAAAGACGAAAAAAGTAAAAATAAAGAAGAACGTTTTCAGCAGAAAAAAGACGATCTCGGCAGACTCGAACGGGCTTCAGCAGCTCTTAAAGAGGTCAATAAAGAATTATCCGCTGAGCTCGATGATATGGCCAATCGCTTGAAAGAAAAAGTTGAAGATTGGCAAGAAAAATGGGAAGAAAAACGGAAAGAAAAAGCTGAAAAGAAATAGAGCCGGTTTTATTCCATCAAAAACACATTGCCCCGGCCGTGTTTTTTGACCTGAATTAAGGCATGGTCGGCGGCATCGATTAAAAACTGCATATCCTGGTATTTTTCTGGATCAACTTTGACCGCCCCAAAACTGAGCGTTACCTTAATTTCCTTCCTTCCGGCCGGGATCGCTAAATTTCTCACGGCTTGGCCGATGTTCTCAATGCGGGCGTAAAAACTCGCGGTATCGGCTTGATCAATAATGAAAATAAATTCATCCCCGCCGTAACGTCCGATATAACTGGAAGTGCGCAAATGACTCTGCACGGTCTCGACCACCTGGCAAATGACTTTGTCGCCGATCGTGTGGCTGTAGCTGTCATTGATTTCCTTAAAATGATCGATGTCGAAAATTACCAAATAGAAAAAACTTCCTAACCTTTTGGCTGCCTGAAGTTTTGCTTCCAGAATATTGACGAAATGCCGGCGGTTATAAACCTTGGTCATGTCATCGATCTTGGAAAGCTGATCGGCCTCTTGATAAAGCCGGGCGAGCTTGGCATTGCTTTCGGCCAGTTTTTTTTCGCTTTGCTTAAGCTGTTCATTGGCCACAAAGCCGTTGAAATGCTGAATGCTATAAAACTTATTCATCAGGCAGGCGAGTAGTAGCGTTGATCCCATAAAACAATTGGCCAGAAGAAAACCGGAAAAACTCCAGCCGGTTTGATTGGCAAGAACCGCGATTTCATAAAGGGCCAGAATAAAAAGGCCTGTCCAAATATTGTGTTTGGTGGAAAAACTATTCATGCAAATCAGGCCCCAAAAGGTGAGATTAATGCCTTCATAATAATGGCTTGAGGCGCCGTCGGTTTTATAAATCATGAAAATAATGCCGGCCGCCATGACGGCGATGGAAAAATCGGCGAACCAGATAAAATTCCGGGCGATCTTTTTGACAAAACTTAAAACTACGATCACGGCCAAAATGGCGACGACAGTAATCCGGGTCTTCAAAAAGAGTGCGGTTGCGGCGGGATAAATATGATAATCCACATAATTAAATAAAAGATAGAGGCAGGCGCCGATCGGCAGGGTGATGCGGACGCGGAAGACAATAAGGTGATTGACGGTTTCGGTGTAAGCGTTAAGAAGTTCCGGGCTGGGGATTTTTTTTATTTTGCTTGTTTGGGCCAATCGCTTGTCCGCTGTGAGTAAACGGCCATAGAATACTGATTGTACGGATGAATTGCAAATAAGTTGATTTTTTTCTGGACTATAAATCCCGTCAGAGGTAAAAGAATATTGATGAAACCCATTAAAAATCCTCCGAATCCGTTTCAAGATTACGGCCTGGAATATTTTGAAGGCGTCGAAGCTCCGGCAAAGCTCGAAATCTATGAAGACCAAACGCGGAGCATTCTCTCGCGCAATGATTCGCCTGATCTTGGCTTTCGCTGGAGCCTTAATCCCTATCGCGGCTGCCAGCACGCGTGCGCTTATTGTTACGCGCGGCCTTCGCATGAATACCTGGGCTGGGGAGCAGGAAGCGATTTTGAAAACAAAATTCTGGTCAAAACCAAAGCGCCGGAACTTTTGAGGCAGGCTTTTTTGAAAAAATCCTGGAAGGGAGAAATGATTGTCTTTTCGGGAGATACGGATTGTTATCAACCGCTTGAGGCTTCCTATAAACTCACCGGAGATTGTTTGAAAGTGTGCCTGGAATTCGGCAATCCGGTTTCACTCATCACGAAATCTTTTTTGATTACGCGTGATCTGGATTTGCTTACCAAACTGCATGAGCGGACTCATTTATCCGTCTGTGTCAGTATTCCGTTTTGGGATGAACAAGTCGCGCGTTTGGTCGAACCCGGTGCGGCCGCCGTCCTCAAACGCTTTGAAGCCGTTCAAATGCTGGCCCGGCGTGGGATTGAAGTGAATGTTCTGGTGGCTCCGATTATTCCGGGTCTCAATGATTCGGACATTCCGCTGATATTAAAGAAGGCCGCCGATTGCGGCGCGCGGTACGCTTCGCCCGTGCTTTTGCGTCTTCCAGGCAATGTCAAAACGGTTTTTTTGGAGCGCATACGGCGTTTATTCCCCCTCCGTTATTCTAAAATTGAAAATAGTATCCGCCGTTCCCGAGGAGGTTCGCTTTACAAAAGCGAATTTGGAAAACGTTTTCAAGGTGTTGGCGAGGAATGGCAAAATATCCGCCGGTTTTTTTCGGTTTACTGCCGCAAATTCGGTTTGAATAAGGATAGGGAAGACGAAATTGCCGCGCGGCCGGGCTTTTGCCGGCCGCGTCAGCCTATCGCACAAAGGGAATTTATCTTTCATGAATAAATTCCTCTTTCATGCGATGTCGCGCTTATTCTCGTCTTCTTCGTAGGAAAGGCCCGATTTAAAAATCGTGCTGTCTATGGAAAAGGCACGTCTTGAGAGAACATTTCCCAGCATTCCGCCGAGCGCTCCGGCGCCAAGTCCCAGTGAGTTCGTAAAGAACAAAGCCCAAAGAGTTGTGCTTGTGCCGGTCACCTGGATTACGGTTTGTACGCTTAAGATTTGTGACTGCGTAGCGGTGGCGGCTTGAATAGCTGCGACCAGCAATGTCATCACCCCCGATAAGGCCCAAACCAGAAGGCCGTGAATGACGGCCGTTCCCCGATCCATCACACCGGCAGAGCGTCCGCAAAGCATGGCACCCACGAAAATGGCAGCCACGGATGAAAGCACCACCCATAGACTCGAGCTAAAAGTGATTTGTTGCTTGAAACCCTCGCCAAAAATCAAAAAGGAGTTTCCGGTAATGGCGGCTCCAAGCAAATAAAGTAACATGGCAAAAGCATAGGCAAAGAGCCACCCGCCAAAAACAGAACTCCAGCGAATTCCGGCGTGGAATTGATAAATCTTTTCTGTTTTCAATTCTGTTTGTAATTTTTGTTCTGACATAAATGCCTCCTTATCGCAATCGCGCATGTCTAGCGCGAATCGATGTTTTGGCTGGGGTCAATCCTTCTACCGATACCGGAGTCTTGGCTGATCAAAATCCTGAAGGCGGATTTTTTTCTTCGTCCTCATCCGTCAGTTCTTTTTCCTCGGAAGCTTCTTGCTTTGGATTTTCGACTTCCTGGTCTCTTCGAGGATTGTCTTGTTGCTGACCGGGTCGCTGCTGAGGCCGTTCGACATTATCTCGCTGTCTTCCCTGTGTTTTTTGCTGTTGATACTTTTGTCCGTCAGGTTTCATTTTGATTCTCCTTTTGGTTGCCAACAAGACCGATAGCTTTCATCTATAAAGTGCAATTCCTGTGCCATTGCGCCTAGAGGGAAAAGACTGTGAGAGGGGAGCTTAAACGTCTTAATGCTCTGACAAATTTCTTAAAATGTCTGTCTTTAATGTCAGACAAAAGCCTAGAAACAGAAATAAGAATTTAACAATTGCGAATTTATAGACTATATACTCTATCAACTTTATAGACTACTTATGATATCTAAAAAAACAAAATATGCTATCAAAGCGTTACTCCTTTTATCAGAAGGGGTTACAACAAGCCAGACGCAGCTCATTTCTGATCTGGCCAGAAAAGGGAAAATACCCAAAAAGTTTCTGGAATCGATTTTGTTGGAACTTAAAAATGACGGCATTCTTCGCAGCAAAAAAGGAAAGGGAGGCGGTTACTCCTTGGCTAAAAGGCCCTCTCAAATTAAGTTGGGAGCCCTGCTTCGTATTTTGGAAGGTCCGCTTGCGCCGCTTCCCTGCCTCAGCAAAACAGCCTATGAAAAATGCGCCGAATGTGAAGATGAAAACACCTGCGCGCTTCGTTTGACCATGAAAGAAATGTATAAAGCCCAAACCGAAATTCTGGATAATACAACGCTTGAAGACATGCTTGAAAAAAGCCGCGCCCTTCAAACTTCAGAAATGTATTTTATTTAATTCGCAAAAGCCTCCGGCTCTATCGAGCCGTCCTCCGGATCTACGATCCGATAGGCTCGGAGAGGAAAGTTACTTATGACCAAAAACAAAAGGTACCAGGCACCTAAGGTACCAGGTACCGCTTGGTTTATGATGTTAACTATAATTTTTACCGCCGCCGTCCACCCTTTATATGCTGCTGAAAAAAACGTTACGCTGCTTAATGTTTCGTACGATCCTACCCGTGAACTTTATGAAGAATTCAATGCAGCGTTTGCCAAACATTGGAAGGAAAAAACCGGGCAAAATGTGACGATCAATCAATCGCACGGAGGTTCCGGTAAACAGGCGCGTTCCATTATTGACGGATTGGATGCGGATGTCGCGACTTTGGCTTTGGGCTATGACATGGATGCCCTTTGGCAAAAGGGAGGACTTATTACCAAGAACTGGCAGTCCAAATTGCCGAACAATAGCGCCCCTTATACTTCCACCATTGTTTTTTTAGTACGAAAAGGAAATCCAAAAGCCATTAAGGATTGGGATGATTTGGTAAAGCCCGAAATAGGAATTATCACCCCGAATCCCAAAACTTCGGGAGGAGCGCGCTGGAATTATTTGGCAGCCTGGGCTTTTGCCGAAAAGAAATTTGAAGGGGATATTCAACATATTAAACTCTTTATGACTTCGATATTTAAAAATGTCCTTGTGCTGGATACGGGAGCACGTAGTTCCACTACAACCTTTGTGGAACGCGGCATTGGCGATGTTTTAATTACGTGGGAGAACGAGGCATTTCTGGCAATCGAGGAACTGGGAAAGGATAATTTTGAAATTGTGATTCCTTCGATCAGTATTCTTGCCGAACCTCCCGTCACGGTGGTGGATAAAGCCGCCAAGAAACACGGAACCGAAGAAGCGGCCAAAGCCTATTTGGAATACCTTTACACGGAAGAGGGACAAGAAATCGCGGCCAAACATTATTACCGGCCGCGCGTGGAAGCAGCGGCACAAAAATATGCCGCACAATTTCCTCAGATTAATTTGATTACCATAGAACATTTCGGCGGCTGGCAAAAAGCCCACACGGATCATTTTGCTGACGGAGGAATTTTTGATCAAATTTATCAATAAACCTTACAGCGTGATTCCGGGATTCGGACTCACCCTGGGATTTACACTGGTGTATCTGAGCCTGATTGTTCTCATCCCTGTGTCGTTACTTTTTTTTAAGGCAACGGCCCTCGGATGGGGACATTTCTGGGACACAGTCACTTCGCCGCGCGTTGTCGCGAGTTTAAAATTAAGTTTCGGAGCTTCTTTGGCGAGCGCGTTGATCAATGCCGTTTTCGGACTCCTTGTGGCCTGGGTTTTGGTCCGTTACCGGTTTCCCGGGAAAAAAATTATCGATGCCCTTGTGGATCTTCCTTTTGCTTTGCCCACGGCAGTGGCGGGTATCGCCCTCACTACGCTTTATGCGCCAAATGGCTGGATGGGAAAAATCCTGGGGGCATGGGGGATTAAGGCGGCCTTTACGCTGCTTGGAATTACAATCGCGCTTGTTTTTATCGGTTTGCCGTTCGTGGTCCGCACCCTTGAGCCTATTTTGCAGGATTTAGAAAAAGAAATGGAAGAGGCCGCACTCAGTCTGGGCGCAAGCCGGTGGCAGACTTTTTATCGGGTGATTTTTCCTGCGCTTTTTCCGGCGCTCCTTGCCGGATGCGCCATGGCATTTTCGCGCGCGGTGGGCGAATACGGCTCGGTAGTATTTATTGCCGGCAATATGCCGATGAAAACCGAGATCGCGCCGCTTTTAATCATGACCAAACTGGAACAATATGATTACGCCGGAGCCACGGCCATTGCCGTTGTCATGCTGGTGATTTCTTTTATCCTTTTGTTTGCGACCAATGTCCTGCAGGCCTGGACACGTCAATACGAGAAAGTGTAAAACATGCCCGGCACAATGAGGGAGTCTTCATGGGTTCGCTGGATTTTAATCGGGCTTGCGATGTTTTTCCTGGCGATTTTCCTGCTTTTTCCCGTTCTTATTGTGATCACCAATGCTTTCAATAAAGGGCTCGAATTGTATTTTCAAGCCTTAAGCGAACCAGCGGCTTTATCCGCGATCCGTTTGACGCTTTTAGTCGCGGCCATCACGGTCCCGCTCAATCTTATTTTCGGGCTTGCGGCTTCCTGGGCCATTGCGAAATTTGATTTTTGGGGTAAAAAAATCCTCATCACTTTGATCGATCTTCCTTTTACGGTTTCTCCCGTCATTTCCGGCTTAATTTATATTCTGGTCTTTGGGGCCCAAGGACTTTTCGGCCCTTGGCTTCAAGCCCATGACATTAAAATTATTTTTGCGGTGCCGGGCATTGTGCTTGCCACCCTTTTTGTGACTTTCCCTTTTGTCGCGCGCGAACTCATTCCTTTAATGCAAGCCCAGGGCAATGAAGAAGAAAGTGTGGCCGTGATTCTTGGCGCAAACGGCTGGCAGACCTTTTGGCGTGTGACACTGCCCAATATCAAATGGGGGCTCCTTTACGGTGTGATTTTATGCAACGCGCGCGCCATGGGAGAATTCGGCGCGGTATCGGTGGTTTCCGGACATATACGCGGGCTTACGAATACCATTCCGCTTCATGTGGAAATTCTTTACAACGAATATAATTTCACGGCGGCATTCGCAGTGGCTTCTCTCTTGATGCTGCTCGCCTTTGTGACGCTTATCGTCAAACATTGGATTGAATGGAGTGTGGCGCGTGAGCATTCAGATTAAACAAATCGTCAAAAAATTCGAGAATTTTGCGGCGCTTGATCATTTGGATTTCGAAATCCGTTCCGGAGAACTTGTGGCCCTGCTGGGTCCTTCCGGTTCCGGAAAGACAACACTGCTTAGAATTATTGCCGGGCTCGAAATTCCCACCAGCGGCGAAGTCATTTTCGATGGGGAAGAAGCCGCGAAGGATTCGGAAAAAAGCCATGTCGGTTTTGTTTTCCAACACTATGCCCTTTTTCGCCACATGACGGTTTTCGATAATGTCGCTTTCGGGCTGACGGTCCGCCCGCGCAAAACACGGCCTTCAAAAAAGGCCCTTGAAGAAAAAGTTCATGAGCTTTTAAAATTAGTCCGGCTAGAAGGACTTGCCAAACGTTTTCCTTCGCAGCTTTCCGGCGGCCAGCGCCAACGCGTAGCCTTGGCGCGTGCCCTTGCCATCGAGCCGCGCATGTTACTTTTGGATGAACCTTTCGGATCTTTGGACGCGCGCGTGCGTAAAGAACTGCGCCAGTGGCTTCGTGAGCTTCACGATAAACTTCATATGACCAGTGTGTTTGTCACTCACGATCAGGAAGAAGCGCTGGAAGTAGCGGACCGCGTGGTGGTGATGAATCATGGAAAAATCGAACAAATCGGAACGCCGGACGAAGTCTATCATCATCCGGCCAATCCTTTTGTGTATCACTTCCTGGGCAATGTGAATCTCTTTCACTGCCGGTTTGAAAACGGAAAAGTTTATCTGGCGGATACGCCGGTAGCTGTGCAAGAGAATTTAAAACCGGGTGCCCAAAATGCCACGGTTTATATCCGCCCGCATTTATTTGATGTCGAAAGAACTCCGGGCCCGCAATCTTTTAAGGCCATGGTCAAATACGTGAATGCCGCCGGCCCCGTGGCCAAGATGGAAGTCGTCACGCCTTCCGGCGATACCATTCATATCGAACTTTCGCAGGAAAAATACCGCCGCTTTCATTTCAAGAAGGACGAAGAGGTTTTTGTGACTCCGAAGGAAATGAAGCTTTTTGATTCGGATTATTCGATTTAAACATCCGGATTTTACTTCTGACCTTTGAGATTTCTTACGAATTTCTTGTCTTTTTTTGACAGCGATTTGACGGTTTTGTCAAAGCGATTGCCGAGAATGGCCGGCAGGGTGACAACGCGCCTTACCGGTTTTCCGGTTTTGGGATGTTTTTTTAGCGGGGGATCGGAAAACTTCTGAATGATTTCAAACCGCTTTCCGGATTTTCCTCCCGGCAAAATAATTTCATAAACATAAAGGGGCATGGTGACCCTCGAAAGGGGCCAGGCCCCTTTTATTATTAAGCCGCAATATCGCTTTGTTCTTGCTGGCGCGAATGTTTGGCGCGCAGTGACTGCCACTGCCTGGCCGTGCTGTGATAGGCGCGTTTCAAACGGTTCAGATTATCCAAAAGATCCGACATTTCGAAATTGCCTTCAATGGCGTTCATGTGTTCGACCAGATAAAACAGAATATCCGCTTCCTCGGATTTGACTTGGACGATGATTTGTAAATTTCTTGCATCCTCATAAGGGTGGCGGGAAATATCACAGCGAAGATCGGTAAAAGCGCTGCGGAGCTGGCTTGTTTTTTTTCTGAGAAGCATGCGGCTTATGTCCATATTCATCCTCCTCTTTGGCGTTGGCAGGCGGTCTGTTTAATATTAGAATATCGGCCGAATGAGGACAAATTGAAGAGTTTAATAAAATATTTTCTAAGATTTTTTTAAAAAAAGAGCCTGGTACCGAGGGGCCTGGCCCCTTTTGCTTTTTTTACGTGGGGCTAGGGCTTGGAGTGGGGCTCGGAGTCGGAGTTGGAGCCGGAGACGGCGTAGTTTCCAGCATGCTTTCAGGAAGCCGCGCGGCGAGACCGGAATCTGCTTCTGACGAAGCGGTTTCTTGCTCGGCCGGTCCGGGTGTGGCGGGTTCTTCGGCGGAGGGTTGCGTTGCTTCTTCTATTCCGGTATCTACCGTAGTTGGAACGGGAATGCTTTCAGCCGGGGGAATTTCAGATTGAGGCGCCGGAACTTCTTCTGTCACAGACTCGGATGTAGTGGGCGAAGCCGCCGGTTCGGGAGCCGCAAGTTTTTCCATGGCCTTTTCTATTGCTTCTTCTTTGGGATGTTCCATGGAACGATCTCTGGCACGCTCCGGAATATGAACGCCTTTTCCTAAATCCGGAACGTCCAGGGGAATAGGAAAAGTGACGAGATGCACCAAGCCGTTGCCGGTGTAAATGAGAGCCCCTGCCATGCCGACACAAAAACCTTCCCAATCGGTTTTATATTTCGGCTGAGTGGATTCGATAAACATTTGTGTCCAGCCGAGGAAAGTATTTTTAAGCCCGAATCCCAATTTCCCGAACACTTTGGGAAAATAGCCCTGATTTTCCGCCCAAGGGGAAGCAAAGACGGAAGAGGAAAAAATAAAAAGCAACAGTAAAAGGGGCCAAGCCCCTCGGTGCCAGGCTTCTTTTGTTATTTTTGTTTTCATCAGCTTGACTCGAAGTTGACGCCGCCGTCCGGAAGGGGAATATCGACGGGAATAAAAAAAGTCCCCATATGAAGAAGGCCGCCTACCATATCCGTGATGACATGCACGGTGCCCAGTGGAATGCCTTTGACGATTCCGGAGCGCGCCGGTTCAAAAAGAAACTCAGTCCATCCGGTGATGAGATTCATGGTTCCGAAGCCGAGTTTATAGATGGTTTTGTCCGTATAAGTTTTTTCCTTGGTCCAGGGGCTGACCGGAAAATCCCATGCCGCAAACGCCGGGACGGAAATTAAAAGGGAAAAAAGGGCCAGAAAGAGGATTTTTCGAAGCGGCATGGGCAAAATGTTACCTTCTCGCCTTTCTTAAGTCAATGTTAATGAATTGCCAAAGGTGACGTTAAAGAAGGGGAATCATGAAAAAAATTTTCTTCTGGGTGTTGCTGGGGATTCTTCTGTTTCTTTTTACGGAAGGAATATCTTCGCTGGGCCTTTTTCTCCTCAAGAAATTAAAATCTGTCGACTATTTGCCTCAAACCTTTTCCCTTTCGGATAAGGACAAAGATACCGTCCGGCGTATTTTGAACGAAAACAAAACCTACTTTATTTACGATTCAAAACTTGGATGGACTTTAAGGCCGGGGGTCAGACAAGGCCTTCATCAGGTGAGTGAACAAGGCCTTCGATCGGATCATTCTTATTCCCTCAAACCGGCCCCGGGAATGATTCGCATCTCGGCTTTCGGAGATTCCTACACGCACGGCGATGATGTTTCCTTTGAAAATACCTGGGAGCAAAAACTTCAGGCCATGAACTCGCAATTTGAAGTTTTGAATTTTGGAGTAGGCGGATACGGCTTAGATCAAGCCTTTTGGCGTTATAGAAAAGAGGGGGATCGTTTTCACGCTAAAATCGTTCTGATCGGTTTTATGTCGGAAAATATTTTCCGGGCGGTGAATAATTTCCGTTCTTTTTATTTTCCGGAAGCCGGCTTCGCGTTTTCCAAACCACGGTTCAAATTAGAAGGAGAAAATTTGATTTTGATTAAAAATCCAATGGAGAAATTAAGCGACTACGAAAGTCTTTTAACCCGTGAACGGGAAGTTCTCGGCCGTATGGGGCAGGGAGACTTTTATTTTAATCAGCGTTACCGCAGCGGCCCTTTCGATTTTCTGGCGTCGGTGAGGTTTCTGAAGATTTTGCGGCAAAGTCTCCGCTCTTTGATTCGTCATGACGCTATTTTGACGGACGAAGTTTATAATCCCGATTCCGAGGCATTTAAAATCACCGTTAAAATTTTTGACCGTTTTTATGAAAAGGTGCTTAGCCAAAATGCCATTCCTTTAATCCTTCTTTTTCCCAATGAAGGGGACATTCAAATCAAGCAAGGAACGAATCGAAAGATTTATGGGGAACTCATCCGCCATTTCGAAGCCAGGCAATACCGTTACGTGGACTTTATGGATGTTTTTGAAGAGGCGCTTCAAAATCATAAACTG
Organism: Candidatus Omnitrophota bacterium; assembly: GCA_016196565.1. The sequence goes on from JACPXK010000091.1 coordinate 12,267, forward strand.
GAGGAGTTTTTTGGCCCCACCCATCATTACACCCCTCTGGGCAATGAAATTGTTGCCGGGGCTCTTAAGCCCAGGATTGACGAGCTATTGGAGGATTAAGCCCGGAAAAAGTTATTGCATTTCCCGCCTTTATGCCCAGAATAGTACCCATTTTCGCAACCCCTTAAATATCTTCCTATTTTGAACCTGGAGGTGTTTCGTGCGGCCTAAGTTTTTCTTCCCCCTGATTCTTTCCCTGGCTTTTTTATTGGGCGCTTCCGCTGTTTGGGCGGCCACTTACGAAGTGGATCCCGATCACACCACGGTGACTTTCAAGATTCGTCATTTATTTTCCAATGTGCGCGGAAACTTCAATCAATTCGAAGGGAAAATAGATTATGATCCCGAGAAGCCGGAAACCTGGAAAACCACGGCCACCATTCAAGCCGCAAGTATAGACACCAACGTAGAACCTCGAGACAAGCATTTGCGCGGGCCTGATTTTTTCGACGTGGAAAAATTTCCCACCCTGACTTTTGAAAGCACTCAAGTGACGAATTTTTTGGATGGGAAGGCAAAGCTTCACGGGAATCTGACAATCCACGGTGTGACCAAGGAAGTGATTTTTGAATTGGATATTCACGGCGTGGGGAAGGATCCCTGGGGAAATGTACGCGCCGGATTTACGGCCACGACGACAATTAATCGCAAAGATTTTGGACTTAACTGGAATAAAGCCGTTGAAACAGGACAATTACTGGTCGGAGAGGAGGTAGAAATTATTCTGGAAGTTGAAGGTATGGAATCAGCTGCTTAACCATTAACCAACTAAAGTAAATGGAGGATATTCAAATGGAATTGAAGAAAAATAAGAAAGCCGCAATCATTGCCGCGTCTGTGGCGGGTTTACTGGCTGTGACCGGCGTCATGATTAAAAATAACATTGCCCACGCCGAAGAAGCGGCCGGGGATAAAGTGGCCTGCTACGGTGTCAATGAATGCAAAGGCACCGGAGAATGCGGTGGAAAAGGCCATGGCTGTGCCGGTAAAAATGCCTGTAAAGGGCAAGGTTCTCTGCAAATGACCCAGGAAGAATGCTTGAAAACCGAAGGCGGACGTTTGACGGAAGAAGCGGAAGCCTAATTTTTTAAAAAGTAAATTCAAAAGGTACCAGGTACCTTTTTCATTTTCGTGCCTGGTACCTTTTGCTTTCTAAGGTGAAGAAAAGATGAAACCCATATCGAAAAATTGGCCCGAGCTTGGCTGCGGCGTCGGATTAAGACCCAAGCATTATGATTTTATCCTTAATCACCGGCCCAAAGTAGATTGGTTCGAGGCTGTTTCGGAGAATTTTATGGATTCCGGAGGCCGGCCCATTCGTATTTTAGAAAAAATCAGAGAACATTATCCCGTCGGGCTTCACGGGGTCGCCCTTTCTATTGGATCCATCGATCCTCTGAATCCCGATTATCTTAAACGCCTAAAAATTTTGGTGGACCGAATCAGTCCCGAAATCGTATCGGATCATCTTTGCTGGAGTTCGGTGCAAGGAGAAAATCTGCACGATCTTCTTCCGCTTCCTTTTACGGAGGAGTCCGTCAGCCATATTGCCGGACGTGCAAGGCAGGTTCAGGAATTTCTGGGAAGACGAATCCTGCTTGAAAATGTTTCATCTTACATTACTTTTAAACACTCCGTGATGAGCGAATGGGAATTTTTAACGGCGGTGGCCAAACGTTCCGGCTGCGGCATTTTGCTGGATTTAAACAATGTGTACGTGAATTCCGTCAATCACGGCTTCGATCCTTTTGAATACATCCGTCAAATTCCGGCAGAGTTTGTGGGCCAATTTCATCTGGCCGGCCATACGGACATGGGAAAATTTCTTTTTGACACGCATAGTAAACCGGTGATTCAAATTGTGTGGGACCTTTACCGGGAGGCCTTGAAACTTTTCGGGCCGGTGGCAACGCTTATCGAATGGGATGAGGATCTTCCCGATTTTCCGCGTCTGGCCGAAGAAGCAGCCCATGCCCGGACCATTTATCAGGAATTAAATGAAAAACCCCTCGCTTGCTGAAATCCAAACTTGGATGAAATCTAGAATTCATCCTTCCGAAGTGCGGGAGGAGGATAAAGGCGGGGGGAGCTATCTCAATCCTCAAGCAGGGGATCCCGGAGAGGATCGTTTGGCGGTTTATGCCGGAGGTTTGATCGCCCGCACCGAAGAATCCTTCGAGGAGGTTTATGAAGCGATTCGTTTTGTTATCGGCCCGAGCCGTTTTCACGAATTGGTCTGCGCCTACAGCCAAAAATATCCTTCCACTCATTATAATTTGACCTTTATCGGGCGCCATCTTTCCGGGTTCCTCAAAGAACCGGCGGCCAAGGATCTTTTGAAAGGCTATCCCTTTCTTTCCGACCTTGCGGTACTTGAATGGCGCGTGGCCATGGCCTTTCATGCCTTTGACGGCGAAGCTGCGAATCCGCAAGCTTTAAAAAATTTAACCCCGGAAGATTGGGAAAAAATCCGGTTTTCTTTTCAACCCTCCGTGGCGGTGACGAGTTCCGCCTGGCCGGTGCTGGATATTTGGCAGGCCAGAAAACTTTCCGTCAAAGAAGTCAATATCGAGATGATGAACCGGCCTCAGGCCGTTCTGATTTACCGCCAAGGAGTGGCGGTCGAATGCGAACGTATTTCACCCGAACAGTTTGCCCTTCTGGAAAAATTAATTTCGGGACAAAGTTTGGCAGAAGCCTTCGAAAAAACACCGGAAGTTGAAACCCTGCCGATTGGCTCCTGGTTTTCCCAGTGGGCGGCGACGGGGATTTTCCGGCAATTTCAGTTTTAAGAGAAAGGTTTTCTTGCATCCCCGTCAGCTCGCCGCACTTTTCATTATTTTGACAGCGCTTAGTGGAATTCTCCGGGGCTATTTCCGGGGATTCCGGTCTTCCTTAAAGCCGCTGAACCTCAAACCTTTTTTCCTTTTGCTCTTCATTTTTATTCCTGCGGTTTTTTTCGTCATGTTTTTTGATCAAGCCATTCTTCGCTGGATACAGTCGGGCAAAGATTCTTATTTGGCCGGAATCATTCATTTTGGAGACACCATCAGCCGTAATGTCGAATTCTGGATTGTGCTTGGGGCGCTTAATTTGCTGGCCCTGCTTTCCCGTAAAGAAAATCTTAAGGACTTTGCCTTCGGAATTTTTCTGGGCAGTGCTTTGACCGGGCTTATCGGGCATTTGCTTAAATTTGTTTTTTTGAGGGCGCGTCCTTACGGCGGTTTCGGGCCGTTTTCTTTTTTTAATATTCAAGGACTGACTGAAGGAGAACATGTTTTTCAAAGCCTTCCTTCGGGAGATGTCCTTCTGGTGAGCGGGGCGTCGGCCTTTTTGTTTTTCGCCCTTAAAAATCAAGTCTCCAGAGGGCTTGTTTTCCTTTTCCCCCTTACCACGGCTGTCTACCGCGTGGCTGAAAATAAGCATTGGCCGTCGGATACTTTGGCCTCGATCGGACTCAGCCTGATCGTGGCTTTCTTTCTCTGGAATCATAAAAAGACCCGCCTGAGTCTTTAGCACTTTCTAGCACGCGTGATCATCAGGCCCCAAAAACCATAGAGTTTTTCATGAGGTTTTGTATTGCGGAAAAGGCCGTGTTAATCTTTTCCAATCTTTTGTCGATAGCATTTCCGTCTTCGATTTAAAATTCGGATTACAAGGGGAATGAAATTGAAGAAAATTAAGCGGGCGGTTTTTTTTCTTATGCTAGCCGGGATTTTGGCCTTCCAGCCGGCCATCGTTTTGGCCCAAACCATACGGCTTTTAAATGACACTTCTTCCGATTTAAGTTTTCATCCCGAAACTGTCCTGCCGCTGGCGCGTGGAAAATATTTCGAAAATATCGAAAAACCCACAGTAGTCCGGATGATTTTTTCGGCTCATGGAAATCAATCCGACGGCTCTTGGGCCGTCCGCCGGGCGCGCCTTATGTTAAAAGGAATCAATCCCGAAACCCCTCTTACGATATGGATTGAGAATGCTTATCCCGCCGCGCTTCCGCAAAATGTCAGAGGGATTCAATCACTCCTCGGCCAAAATGCTCCTTCAGGCAAAAATTGGTATGAGGAATTTCTCGCCGATACTTTAAGTTTGGAATCACGCGCGCTTTTGGAAAAAATATTTCGCCAAGCCGTGGCCCATGAGAATCCCCGCCAAGCTTTTAAAAATACGCAAAACCTTTTCTATAAAACACTCCGGGAGGGGATTCAGGATTGGGAACTCCGCGGCCGGAATATCCGCCTTGAATTCGAAGAGCCTTCTTTTGAAGCTTATCTGGATGATCTTCGCCGGGATGTGATGAGCCTTTTGGTCCTTCATTGGACGATACGCCATCGCGATCAAGAAGCCTTGGCCAGTCTTGGGCTTGCTTACCGCTATATTTCGAAGTCGCTTGAAACGCGGGATGAAAATTTGAGCGTCCAGATTTTAAGCGACGCTCGTTTGAATCCGGGCGCTGTGCATTTGGTTTTTCGCGGGCTTGCTCATGAAAAGACGATGACAAATTATTTTGAAAAAACAAAAATGCCTTTTCGATTGATTCATCAAAGTTTGGGTTCCGGACGAAAAGCGCATCGGGACGAACCATGGAATATTCACGCCTATTTGGAGAAATACCGCCAATTGCCATCTCTGGAAACTCTTCACGGCATTCTCTTTCTTTCCCGTTATCTCGATTCGACCCGGCAAAGCCTTTCCCAATAAAGGCCTCTAGCAAAACTTTCCAAAATTCTATAAAGTATCCCTGCCATGACTGACTTAATGAAGAAAAAGAAAAGGTTCAAACTGCGGAATTTTATCCCGGGCTGGGATTTTATCGAATATGCATGCCTCCGGATTTTAGTCGGGATTTTGAACAGCCTGCCGATGCCGGTTTGTGTCTGGATTTCTCAAGGCATAGGGGACTTGCTTTACTTCGCGATGGCCAAACGGCGGAAAATCGCCCTCTATAATTTAAACATTGCTTACGGAAATTCCCTTCCGGAAGAAGAAAAAAAGAGAATTGCGCGTCAGTCCTTTCGTCATATGGTGACGGCGCTGGTGGAATTTTTCCGCATTCCGGTCATCCTGAAAGAGGCTCACAACCGGTTTATTTTTGAAGGGACGGAGCATCTTGATCTGGCTTTTTCCAAAGGCAAAGGCATTGTTTTCGTTATCTCTCATTTGGGCGCTTGGGAATATTTGGCTTTTCTTCCTTATTTGCGCGGCTATCCTTGTTCGGTGGTGGTAAGGCCCATACGAAACCCTTATATTTATGAGTGGATTCAAGGGCTTCGAAAGCAAACCCAGTTAAACCCGATCGATAAATCTAAGGCTGTCAGAAAAGTGCTTACGGAACTAAAAAATAATCACTTGGCCGCAGTCTTAATCGATCAATGGGCAGGGCCCGAAGGCGTGTGGGTAGATTTTTTCGAAAAACCTACGTCGACCACGAGCATTCCAGTCCGTTTTGCCAAAAAAACAGGCTGTGTTTTGATCCCCGCCTATTGTTTGCGCATTGGAAGCGGCCGCTACAAAATTCATGTGGACCCGGAAATCGAAATTCATGATCAAACCGGCGAGTGGGAAATCAAAACCACCTTGGCGCTGAATCAATGGCTGGAAAAAACAATTCTCGCTTATCCCGAACAATGGTCCTGGGTTCACCGCCGGTGGAAAATGCAAAGCGGAGATCAATATCGTACGGGGGACCGGAGTGACGCGCAAATTAACGCATAAAGAATTACTCGCCAGGCAGGAAGTAAGCCGTCAGGTTCCGCGGCTTCCGTTTGCCGTCATCTTAAATGACATACGCAGCCTTTATAATGTGGGTTCTATTTTCCGTACCGCCGACGGCGTGGGGGTGGAAAAGATATGGCTTTGCGGCATTACGGGATTTCCTCCGGATTCAAAAATTTCTAAGACCGCTTTGGGCGCGGAGGCTTCGGTGGCATGGGAGTATTGCAAAAGCGTTCTGGAGTGTGTAAAAAAGCTTAAAGAGGAAAATTACAAAATCGTTTTACTGGAACAAACCGTAAAGAGTATTTCCTACGAAGAGTTTTCTCCCGCGGCGCCTGTGGCACTTCTTTTAGGCAATGAAATCAGCGGCATTCATGAAGAACTTGTTTCGCTTTGCGATACGGCGATCGAAATTCCGATGACGGGATTAAAAAATTCACTGAATGTGACGGTGGCCTTCGGAGTGGTGGCTTATCATTTCAGACAGCAGCTTTGCGGCCGGTCCCTCGGAGCATCTTCCTGAGAAGTTCGAGCGGCAGCCCGATGACATTGCTTAAAGACCCTTCATAATTTGCCACAATGGAAGGGCGGGTTTGTATGGCGTAGGCGCCGGCTTTGTCTAAGGGATTGACGCGCTGCAAGTATTTTTCAATTTGTTTTTCATTCCAATTTTTAAATTTCACTTTGGTTTTGGTAAAAGATACCTTTTCTTCTCCGCTTTTTGCATTTCGCAAAGCAATGCCGGTGTAAACCCAATGAATATGGCCTGACATCCGGCCAAGCATACGGCGAGCTTCGGATAAACTGGAGGGTTTGCCCAGAAGACGCCCTTTAAAATAAACCAAAGTATCGGCTCCCAGAATCCAGGCCTTTTCCTTATTTTTGATTTTTGGAACGCTTGCTTTGCGGGCTTTCCCCAGGGCGTGACTCATGACTAATTGCGACGGCCGGCCGCCGGGCTCGTGTTTTTCCTGATAAGAAGAGGAAATTAAAGCAAAGGGGATTTTTGCTTTGCGGAGTAAATCTTTCCGTCTTTGGGAAATCGAAGCAAGATAGATTTTGATTTTTGATTTTGACATGAATGATGTGTATTGTAGCGGAAGAATGGTCGAGGAGAAAGCATTCAAAAGGGGTCTGCCCCCTTTTGGGTTTTAGTGGCAGCCCTCAGCGCCGGGATTTTTCTGGCAGTAATCGGTGTAGGCGGAATTCGTCGTAATTTCCTGAATGCGGTTTTCGTATTGAATCCTGTTGTCCAAGTTCTGCTGCTGTTGCATCTGCTGCATTTGCTCTTGCATTTGCTGCTGCATCATCTGCTGCATTTGCGGAGCATACTGTTCCATTTGCTGCCGCATTTGTTCCTGCATATGCTGCATTTCTTGTACCGTGGGCTGCGGTTGATCCGGCCGGTTTTCAGATGCGGACGGCCCGCGGCTTTCTTGCGGCGTAAAATTTTCTTTTCCCCAGGCATTATAATCCCGCTGGAAGTTTTCCTGAGAATGCTCAAAATTCTGATTCTGCTCCAAGTTCGGCATTTGACCGGAATCGAAATTTTTAGGGTCAAAATTTTGGGGGTCGAGGTTGCCTTTGGGATCAAAGTTTTTCGGATCAAAATTCGTAGGATCCATCATGGCTTTAGGGTCCATCATCATTCTCGAATCCATCATCTTGGGATCCATGGTCTTGGGATTGATGCCATTATTCGGGTTGTTGGGATCATTGGGATGATTCGGTCCGCCTGAGTTGGGGCCGTTCGGGCCGCCCGGGCCGAAAAACTCCCGGTCTTTTTCCCGCATTTCGTTCATCACCGCGGCCATTTTTTCAGGATTTTTAAGTATTTCTTCTTTGAATTTTTCATGCATGATTTGAATGGCTTCCGGATTGCCGACAAAACCCGTAAGATTCTCCTTGGCAGAATCTGCCATCTGCCCCATCATTTGGGCCTGTTCGGGTGTCATCTCTACGGGTTTTACGGCATCGAAATTTTTCTCGGTGATGGCGGCCATTTTTTCAGGATTGATTTCAAAGCTGTTACCGCCTGTCACTTGAACTCCGGCTTCACGTATCAAATCACCATTGGGAGTGATGGGAAAAACCTCCACGGCCCCGCGATCGCAAATCGTCATATCCGTTTGGGTTTGAGCGTCAAAAGAACGCAGGAACTCCGTGCCGCGCACACCGGCCACGGAAGTCGGTGTGGCCACTTCATAGGTAGACCCTTTGGTAAGGCCTTCAAGATTATTGAAAATGCCGCCGTCGGAAATAAAAATATCGGTAGGTTCGATGGAGCGAAATTCTGCAATCGTATTGGCTCCGATGCGGGCGATATTTAAATAAAATTCGTCATAGGAAATTTCCACAAAAGAATCCTTGCCCGTTTTGATCTGATCTCCTTCGCTGATCATGTCATCCTTGGCCATCGGTTTCCAGGACGAATCACCCTTTCTTAAAATAAAAGTCTCGCCGCTGACATTGAATATCAAGGCCTTATGATCCATTAAGGATTTTTCCTGAGTATTTTCGGTTTTAGTGATTTGATCTTTGACCGCCGTGTCTGTTTTTTGAGCGCTGTCGGAGAGCGGAGCTGTCATGCCCGCATGCTGGGCAAAGCCTGAAGGCGTAATGAAAAATAGAAAAGTTAAAAGGGTTCCCGTTACCAGTAAGCTTTGTGATCTTTGTTTTCTCATGTAGGGCATTGGTCCTCACGGAAACAGTAGCTGGTGAGTGATCTATCTGGCAATAGAGTGCCATAACAAGTTATAAACTGCTATAAACTTGCTGAGGGGGAAGGATTAGTGTCTTAAGAGGCGTGAGGCGTAATCAAAGATTTCGGCGGGTTTGAAATTAGAGTAAAAGCCGAGGGTAAAAGTAGCCCCACCATATTCTAAATCAGGGTAATTGGAATCGCTGTGAAAATAGCTCGCATTAAATCCGACAGACAAATGTTTTGAAACAGTGTAAAAAATGCCGCCAAAGACAGTCGGGAGGTCTTCGGCCTCGGCCGTTCCTTGCTGCTGGCGCGCAGTGTAATTGTTACGCTGGAATTGAAATCCCGAAAAGAGATAACATTTTTTATAACTGCCGCTTATCATTTGAGAGGTTTTGAAATAATCATAATCATAAAAATCCTGATGCTGGTCGTTGGACTCATTGAAACCAATTTGATTATGGACGACGACATGAATGGTTTTCCAGGGATCCAGCCCGATTTCATGATCAATCCGGTAAATGGAGTCTTTGCGTTTTGTGTCGGTATTGACGGCATTTCCATCCAGCGTCACCCGCGCTTTTTTGTAAACATAATCGCGATGTTCCCAGGTAAAATTGGGACGGTGATAAATGCGCCGCGTGGCGAAGGGATAATGCTTCAAGCCCACAATGACTTGATTTCGCCAATAGCTTGACTGGGTGGCTGAAGGATAACGGTAATAGCTTAAATGATAAGCCGTATCGAGAAAGAAATTTTTGTGCAGCTTGAAATCCGTTTTACCGCCTATTTCTTGAATGAAGGAATCATTGGCTGCGAAATGCTGATGAAGGCTGGTGTCAAGACGGTAATCGATTTGATAGCGCATCCATGAGAAGGGGACGTCCCGGAAATAAGTATTGAAGGTAATTTGCTGGGTCCAATCCCTTTTATGGGCGGAATCAAAATTGGCGTTCCGGTCAAAACTTTCCAGATAAGCCAGCGCCATGTCGAATTTATCGATGAATCGTTTTTTAGAAGGAGCTTGGGCAGTTTGTTCCGCCAAGGCGAGTTCGCGAAAACGAAGGCCCGCCCTTTGAAGCCTTTCCTCATCGGTGCGCTGAGTAATTTTTTCCTGCTGGATTTCTTCCTCGGGAGTCAGCGCGTGAACATAGCGGGGAAGAAGAAGCAAAAAAACAAGCGGTAGCAGCAAAATGACGGCAAAATTTGATTTTTTCAAAAGGATAACCCCACTCAAATTTACATACTGTATCGTCTAAGCGCGCGAAATTTCAAGGGTTATAATTCAAAAGAGACAGGCTTCTTTTAAGTTTAAAGCCATTGCATTTTAAGGAGTTTTCTTTATGATAGGGTTCTTGTGGAGATATTATGATAACCCCCGAAGAAATTGAAGCCATCCTTGATCGCAGCTTGCCCGGAGCCGTGATTTCTGCCATGGATTTGACGGGGACGAGCGACCATTTTGAGGTGCGGGTGGTCTGGGACGGATTCCGGGGAAAAAGTTTGATCGAACAGCATCAAATCATTAACCGTGCCCTCGAGGGAGCGCTGGAAGACGGACGCATTCACGCCCTTAAAATAAAAACCTTCACCCCCGAACAAATTTCTAAATAACCTAAAAGGAGCCGGCCTCCTTTGCGAAAAACTTTTCCATGTGTTAAAAACTTAAGATAGGAGAAAACCCAATGCCGCAAGATGTTGTCAGCAGGATCAAATCAGAAATTGAGAATAACAAAATCGTCATTTTTATGAAGGGGACTCCGGAGTCGCCGCAATGCGGATTTTCAGCAGCGACGGTAGGCATTCTAAAAACTTTTCCCTATGAATTCAAAGCGGTGGATATTCTGGCCAATCCTGACATTCGGGCCACCCTTCCGGAATATTCCAAATGGCCGACCTTCCCCCAGATTTTTATCGCGGGCAAATTAGTCGGGGGATGCGACATCATGCACGAATTGCGCGATTCCGGAGAGCTAGAAAAACTTTTGAAAGAAGCCTTCGCTAAAAACTAATCATCAGGTATCTTTTACCTTATGGATGCAAAATCCTATTTAAGTCAGGTGATGGGAAAAGTCCTCGAAATGAAGGGGCTGGATCTCTTTCTTAAAGTAGGGGCTGTTCCGCGTACCCGCGTGGGCAGCGTGGTTACGGCCATGCCTTTCACGGCCGTGAAGGCCGAAGACACCGAGCAAATTGTCAAAAGTCTTCTGAGTCCTCATCAAATGGCTTTGCTGGAAAAAAACAGAAGCGTGGATTTTGCTTTTTCTTTGCTGGGGTCTTCCCAGCGTTTCCGGACCAATGTTTTTTTTCAGCAAGGCACTTATTCCCTGGTGATTCGCACCTTATGGAAAGCCATTCCCAGTTTTGAAGCGTTGAACATACCGGCCGTGCTTAAAAAAATCGCTTTAGAACGATCCGGAATTATTTTGGTGGCCGGGACGGTCGCTTCCGGCAAAACCACTACGATCAGCGCCATGATCGACATGATGAATCAAAACGTGGAACGCCACATTATTACCATTGAAGATCCCGTCGAATACCTGCATGAGGACAAAAAATGCATTATCAATCAAAGGGAAATCGGAATCGATGCCAATGATTTTAATTCCGCTTTGCGGTATGTGGTGCGCCAATCTCCCGACGTGGTGGTGATCGGGGAAATGCGTGATCAGGAAACTTTTAATTTTGCGCTTTCGTCCGCGGAAGTCGGACGGCTTGTGATCGCCACGGTTCATGCCAAGTCCGTGGTCCAGATTTTTGACCGTGTCCTGGGTTTTTTTCCTGCGGATGAACGCGATCAAGTCCTGAATCATCTCAGTTTTAACCTTACCTGTTTTGTGGCCCAGAAACTTCTCGTCGCCAGAGACGGCAAATCGCTTGTGCCCGCCTTTGAAATCATGGTCGGTAATTACACCACGCGCCAGCTTGCCCGTGAGAAAAAATTCGACCGTATTCCCCAGGCCCTTCGTAACGGCCTTCAGGAAGGCATGCAAACTTTTGACGATGCCATTTTTAAACTTTGGAAGGATGAAAAGATTTCCACCGATGAAGCCTTGAAGGCCAGCACGCGTCCACAAGAGCTTGAGAATATGATGAAGGGAATTCAAATGGACGGCAGCCGCGGAAAAATTCTTGGCGCTTAACGCTTTAATCCTGTGATGTCCCTCGTTTTTTCACTTCTCTTTATTTTGGGCGCTCTTCTTTTTGCTTGGATGTTTTTTATCGAGCCGAGATTTTACGAAATCAGCCGTTATCATGTTTCCATTAAAAAAAAGCTCACGCATCCAATTCGAATCCTGCATCTTTCAGATATTCATTTTGCCCGGGAGAGTCCGCCTTTGACGCGTTTTTTTGAGCGGCTCAGTGAAGAAAAAGTCGATTTTGTTTTCGTCACCGGCGATATTATCGATTGTCCCGAGGGGGTCCCCTGGGCGATTCGGCACCTGCAAAAATTAAAACCCTCCCGCGGCACTTTCGTTGTTTTTGGCAATCACGATTATTACAATTACACCCTTTTGGATTTCTTTTTGCATAATTTCCCCGGACAGCCTCATCCCAAAAATCTTAATCCTGCGGCAAAACTTCAGGAAGAGCTCGGGAAAATCGGCGCGCGGGTGCTTAAAAACGAAACGGTTGAAGTCGATTTTCACGGAACGCCGCTTTTGATACACGGGCTTGACGACGCCACAACCGCCCGCGCCAATATCCGCATGGCCATGAAAAATTTCAACCGTGCCAAACCTAATCTGCTTTTGACGCATACGGTCGATGTTTTTCTGAATATCGGAAAAGATGAAATCGACCTTTCTTTTTCCGGGCATTCCCATGGGGGACAGGTCAGGCTTCCGGTTTTTGGGCCGATGATTACCCATACCATGATGGGACGTCCCTACGCGAGCGGGCTCAAAAAAATACAAGGGGCCCTTTGTTCCATCTCCCGGGGGATGGGAGGGGGCCGGCATTTGTTCATCCGGTTGCTTTGCCGGCCGGAAGCTATTGTGATGCAGGTAACCGGAGAGGAAAAAACGAATGCATAAGGCCTATCTTATCGGAGCGGACGAAAAGCACCGGCTGGATTTTCATCTAAGCTGGCTTTCGGGTTTTGTGACCGTTTCTGTGGACCGCAAAGTGGTTTTGAGGAGGCCGTTTTTTTTAAAAATTGATCATTCCCTGGAAATCGGAGATTCGGAAAAACACATGGTGACCATTCATTTCAATTTCTTTAATTATTTCCGGGAAATTCTGGCCATGACAATCGACGGCCAGCGTCCGGCCCCTAGCATGGAAATTCAAACCCATAAAGAAAAATTCGATACGCCCGCCGAGGATGCCGCCTGCGCCTTCCTTTTTGTGAGCATTGTGAATTTGATTTTCGCGGTCATCGGAACTCTTTATGTTCCCGACCTTGATTCCCTTAATGACCGCCTGCTGCTTTTTTTGGCGGCCTTGCTTTATTTTCTTTTCGCCGTAAAAACCGCCTTTCATCAGCGGCGCGCTTTGACGGCGGGAACGGGGGTCTTTGTTTTGGATTCGATTTTCCGTTCGCTGACCTATTTTTCCGCCGGAGGAATTATCCTGCGGGTCGTGATTTTGTTTTATCTTATGGCGGGAATTAAGTACCTTGGGGAGCGGGAGAAGTTCCGCGAACAACCTCACTGATTTCGGAACGGTGAAATCCTATTTCGCCGCCTTCAATTCTAAGCGTGATCCAATCGCCTTCCTCGGAAACAAATTCTCCGGTCACCTGACTCCCGTTTTTAAGGAGAAGTGTCATTTCTTGTTTCGGGACCTGTTTGACCGGTTCCATTTCATGTCCCATTTTTTTGGCAAGAGGACCGGTTATCGAACCAAGGACCTTACTGCCCTGGGCGGAGAAAGAGGTCAAGGGAAGGATGCGGTGAACGGAAGACGGCTCGGAGCCGGTCACGGAAGAGAGGACGAATTCCATCACAAAAAGAACCGCGGCAAGGAGGGTTAAAAGCCCAAAACTTTGAATGAAAGTTTTTGCTTTTATAGATATTTCTCCTGATAGATTTTGGTCAAGGCGAAGAAAATGGAGAGGACCACGGGCGCCAGGAAAACCCCCATAAAACCATAAAGCTGAAGGCCTCCCAAAATCCCGAAGAAAAGCAGAAAATACGGCAGCTTCGTTTTTTCTCCGATAAGCATGGGCTTCATGACATTGTCGATAAGGCTGATGACCAACAGGCCCAGAACAACCAGGACAATGGCTTGGGTGTGTTGGTTGAGTGTGAACAAATAAGCGGCTACCGGCACCCAGATTGTAGCGGCGCCGATGACCGGAATCAAAGTAGCAATAAAAGTTGCGCCGGCGAAAAATACTGGCGCCGGAACGCCCAAAATCCAAAAAAGAAATCCCGCCACCGTAGCTTGGGTCAGACTTGTCAAAAGCTGCCCTCGTATGACGGCTGCGCAGGTATCGTTAATTTGGCGGAAAATATATTTCTTGTTCCTTTCTTCTAAAGGCGCAATCTGATAAATGAAGGCATAAATTTGTTTTCCGTCTTTAAGGAAAATGAAAATCAAGAAAACGGTCATAGAAATATTAAGAATAACCAAAAAGATGTTTTTGGTGATAACGCCCACCTGAGCGGCGGTTGAATTGACAATGTTTTTGGCGGAAGTAAGAATCCATTCGGTCGTGCTTTGCTTGAAAGGTTCCCATTGAAAGACGTCGGTTTCGATTTTTTGTACCACGGCCCAGGTATGAATTTGATCGACGGTTTTTTCCAGATGACCGTCGCGGATATAGTTTGAAATAGACTGATAAAGATCGATGGCCTGACTGGAGATGCTGATGATCAGGAGAACAAGGGGCGGAACAATCATTAAAAAGATCAAGGCGGTCGTGATAATGGCGGTGAGGGCATCATTCCATTTAAGTTTCTTTTCAAGGTATTCGTAGACGGGATAAAACGCGAAGGCAAGAATGGCCGCCCAAAAAATACTTTGCACGAAAGGGGCAAAAATCTGGAAAATTTGATAAACCACAAAGACTAAAAGCGCGATAAAACAGGAAGCGATAAATTGATCTTTTGTCATGACCATTAGTGTAATGATTTATTGGTTTTTGACAAGAAAAAGGAAAGTCCGCCTTTTTGACAAAGCCCTGTTTAAAGGGTAGGTTCTTGATAAGGACTCCTTTCGCATAAACCGCTGTGGATTTAGTTTCCTCCGGGTTAGACGATAAAAGAGAGTAATCTGAAGGAGGATTGCAATGGGGGATAAAAAAATTTTGCTGGTGGATGATGATCTGGATTTTGTCCAGATCCTCGAATTTGACCTTAAAAAACACGGTTATGAAATCCTGACGGCCGCCAACGGGGAAGACGGGCTCGAAAAGCTCAAGATCCACAAACCGGCCCTCATTATTCTGGACATCAAAATGCCTAAAATGGACGGGTACACTTTTGTGCGCAGGATCAAAAAAGATCCTGAGACCAAACACATTCCGGTGATCGTCTTAACGTCTTACGAACCGATGAAGGATATGTTTCAGCTGGAAGGGGTGCAGGATTACGTGGTCAAATCCGTCAACATGGAATCCCTTATTACCAGTATTGAAAAAAACCTCAAACGCCCGTCCGCCACTTAATCACCAGAATTGTTGAAACCATGACGCCTTGCTCATGAAAGATGCTGCCTTCGAACAATCCTCCTTTATCAAAGCGTTTACCTACACGTTAAAACAATTCCGCCTTTATTCGGAAAAACATCCCATCACTCAAGAAAGCCTGCGTTCCCTCAGCCGGGAAGTGGAAAAATTTTTCCAAAAAAAAGACCGCGTTACTTTCGGGACCATCCGTCACCGGCTTATTCTGGACGGCCAGATGGTAAGCGAAAAAGAAACCTCGGCCCAAGATCTTGCCCGGGAACTGGAGCGGGTGGAAATCGAAGGGCTCACATTGATCAAAGGAATTGATTTAAAAGAGATAACCGATTTTATGCTATTGATGTCGCAGCGCCCCAAAGTGATCGAAGGAAAAGGGGGATTCCGGAAGGCCTTTGAAATTCAGAATTTTCAGCATATCCGGATGGTCACAGGAAAATTCAAATTGGTGGAAGACGGCCAGGTGGTTGTCTCGGAAGGCGGCGAAGAAAAAGAGGGAGAGGAAGGGCGGGGAAAAACAGGCGCAGGTACGGGACAAGGTTCCGGAGAGGGGGAAGGCGGAGGCAGCGGTGGAGGTGGAACCGGAACCGGCAAAGGCGGAGGAATAAGCGCCGGCAGACCTTTAGTTAGTATTTCTGAAATCATTCAAAAAATGCGGGAAGAAAGAAAAGATCAAGGAGGTCCTGCTCCTGCGGTGGAAGTCGATTCGGAAAAAATTATTGTCCAACTCGAAAAAAGTCCTCATGAAATGGCCGAGCTGACTCTGGAGAACGTTAAAGATGCCACGCAGCTGGAACAGGTCATACGCAAAATCGTCAATTTCCTTATCGAAAGCCTGATGTCTTTTCTCGTGGCCCAAGGCAAAGATATTACGAAGGCCATGGAAAAATTTGCCAAGGAACTTCAAAAGGCCTTGGACCGCCTCGGCAAAGGGGAGGAATTCGAAGTCCTTAAAAATAAAATCCCAAAAATTTTCGAAGAAGGAACCGATGAGCTTCGTGTACGCATGGTGGTCAAAACTTACCGCGAATATCCGGAAGATTTCAAAAAACTTCAGAAAATGACGGGGAAATTATTAAAGGATTCGACAATACGCCAGCGGCTTGTTCCCGAAATTAAAGAAGAATTGATCAAAGCAGGACTTGTCGGCCAAAAGGCGGATTTTCTTTTTGAGCATGTGGAAGAAATTACCACGGAGAAGAAAAAAAGAGTGACGGTCGATGCCGAAGAGCTCGAAATCCTGCGCCGTAAAGCGGAACAATTTGATCAGGGGGGAGGCGGCGGAGGAGGCGAAGGGGAAGTTGTCACCACCCTCAAGCGGGAAAATAGAAAGCTCAAAGATGAAAAGGAACGGGTCGACAGCGTCATCCGTAATTTGGCCGAGGGGCTTTTGGTGGTCGACAAGGACGGTAAGGTGGTTTTGATGAATCCTGCCGCCGAAAAACTTCTTGGGGTCAAACAGTCGGAGAAAAAAGGGCAGCTTATCACCGACGGCCTTAAATCCGAACACATGATTGCCATGACGTCCGGCAATCTTCGTGATTCCCAGGACATCGCCAAGCATATTGAGCTTGTCAGTTTAAATGATGAAACCAAAAGGGTGCTTCAAGCCAGCACGGCCGTCATCGAAAATGAAGACGGGAAAACCGTGGGGATGGTTTCGGTTTTAAGCGATGTGACGCACGAAAAAGAACTCTCGCAGCTCAAAACAAAATTCGTCGCCAATGTTTCGCATGAGCTTCGCACGCCGCTTGTGGCCATTCAAAAATCACTTTCCTTGATTTTGCAAAGGGACGTGGGGGAAGTCAATCCGGAGCAGGAAAAATTTCTTTCTATTGCCAACCGCAATATCGACCGACTTTCACGTTTGATCAATGACCTTTTGGATATTTCAAAACTGGAAGCGGGCAAAACCGGCCTTCAGCCCAAAAAAGTCCCCGTGCGCGAGCTTGTCATGCATGTGATTTCCACCCTCGATACATGGGTGCGGGACAAAAAACTAAAAATCGAAACTCATTTTCCTGAAAACGTGGCGGAAGTCGAACTTGATCCCGACCGCATTACTCAAGTCGTCACGAATCTTTTAGGCAATGCCGTTAAATTTACGCCGGACGGCGGGACCATTCAGGTGGAAATAAAAAGCGGCATTAAAGATCCCGCCGTCAGTCCGGGGGATGTCGTGGAGATTGCGGTCAAAGATACGGGCATCGGCATCAGTCCCGAGGATCAGAAAAAACTTTTTGAGAAATTCGTGCAAGTAAGCCTGCTTCAGCCTTCCGGAGTTTCAAGCACCGGTCTCGGCCTTGCCATTGCCAAAGAAATTGTCGAACTTCATAGCGGGAAAATTTGGGTAGAAAGTGAAGCCGGAAAAGGAAGCCGGTTTGCCTTCCGCTTGCCCATCCAGTTTCGATTAAACGAAAAAACCGAAGCGCCTTTTTAGCTTTTTGTGCGTGAAGAAACAGTTTCGCGGGAAGAGTCTGCGCTGAGACGGTCTTTCAAAAGATAATTCAGGACATAATCAAGAATGCCGTCGCGGGTGGAATATTGGGGTTTAAACCCGGCGGCCTTTTGGGTGTGGGACATATCGGCCTGAGTGAAATTCTGATAAAAATCATAAGGATTTTCAAAATAGTCGGGCTGAAGATCCGTTCCCAAGGCTTCGTTGAGAACTTCAATCACCTCATTAAAGGAAGTCGATTGTCCGGTTCCGGCATTGACCACCGCATTTTCCTTGGCCTTCAATGCCTGAATCGTAAGCGCCACGATGTCTTTGACGTAAACAAAATCCCGTTTTTGTTCCCCATATTTAAAAACCCGCGGCCTTTTTCCGGCCATCATTTGTAGAGCAAGTTGATAAATCATGCTGGCTGCGGCGCCTTTGAAAGATTCCCGGGGACCGAAAACATTGAAGTAGCGCAGCCCGACAATTTTGGGGATTTTTCCTTCATAGGTTTTGGCCAGATTTTCCATCACCCATTTTGAAAAGCCGTAAATATTGTTGGGACGGCCTCCGTGTTCCTCTTTCATGGGAACATTTTGAGTTCCATAAACCGCCGCGGAAGAAGCATAAATCAAAGTGGCTTTTTTTGCGGCGGCCAAATCGAGAATATTGCGGAATCCTTCCACATTATCAAACATCATCTTTTTTTCGTCCAGGACCGTGGTATCCGTAATCGAGGCCAGGTGGAAAATAGCATCGAGAGGACGGTTTTCAAAGCCGTAAAGCCAGTCCTTTTCGGCCGCATTGGAGGCCATAAAATCGCCGCCAAAGCCGGACAGATTTTTAAAGCTGGCGCTACGGAAGTCATCCAGAGCGATAAGATTGGTTTTGGGGAATTGATTTTGAAGTTCTAAAGCAAGATTAGAACCAATAAAACCCGCACCGCCTGTAACAAGAATGTTTTTCATGGGGGTTTATCGTATCTGAATTTAAAAAAAGTTCAACCTAAAAAAAGAGTACGGTAAGTCCCCGAATAAAAAGCGCAAGCATTGACTAACAAATGTCGTTAATGTTAGATAAAAATGGATAAGAAAAAACATCTTTTTCCCAAAAAATATCTTTCCGGAATTGCCATTGGATTGCTTTTTTTAAGTGTGTTTTGTGTCCCTTCCGTTTATGCCCAGGATAATATCGGGCTTATTTTCCGGGGCGTCGCCCGGTTGGTAGGAACGGCTTTTCAAGTGCCGGCCACCATCCTTCGCGATTCTATAACGGGATTTCCTTTTGGTGTTATCGGCGGAGCGGTGAATGGAAGTTTTCAGGCGGTATCAGGGGTTCTTTCGGGCGGAATGGATATTGCCCGCGGTTCCGCGCCTTATGCCAAATATGCGGCCTTAGCCCTCTAAATCAATCTTTTGCAATCTCCCCATTTCCTTCAGCCGTAAAACTTCCGCAAGTTCTTCAAAGGTTTTTCCCGTTTCGGGATCTTTTTGGCGGGGGGCGATTTCCGCCAAAGGAATCATGATGAAGGCCTGATTTTGATAATCCGGCTGAGGCAATAAATCAATATCAATGGTCCGCGGCAAGAATTTGTTCACGGGATCGCGCTTACGTCCCAAAGCTTCTTCCAGCTTACGCAAGTTTGAGCCGAAGGTTTTCCGGTCATCATCAGAGCGGATACTTAATGCCAAATTCCAAAATTTTTTATCTCCGGCCGGACCGACGGGCTCGGTTTCATAAACAGAAGAAATTTTTTCGACTTGGAGTTGTTTCTTGAGAAGTTCGAGCGAGCGGGGGATGTTTTTTTCCGGTTCGATATTAGAACCAAGACTTAAGAAAAAAATCATTTTCTTTGCCGGGTAATTTCGACCCCTACATTTTCAGCCCCGCGAATTGCCCCCGGTTTTGAAACACGCAATTTGATTTCTGAAATGGGGAAATTGGCAAAAATCGACCGGGCAAGCTTTTCTGCAAGAGTTTCGATGAGTTTAAAGCGGCTTTTTGAGACGAAGGCAATCATGTGTTTGGAGATGCTCTTGTAATCCACGGTGTCCTGAATGCTGTCGCTTTTGGCCGCGCGGCGGATGTCGGCGGGAATTTCCAAATCAATCAAAACCTTTTGACGGATTTTCCGTTCCCAATCAAAAATTCCGATGACGCACCGGACTTCGAGGGACTGAAGAAAGATTTTGTCGGCCATGGGCGGGAAGTCTAGCATTTTTCTTGACCCATTGTCCAATTCCCGGGATACTGCACCGTCTCCTTTTGGTTTCTATGACCTCTTATATTATTTCAAACTCAACTTTAGCTCGAGAAATCAAACCCCTTTGCCCGGTCTTTGGCCATTGCGGGGGGTGCGCTTATCAGGATATTCCGTATGAAGAAGAGCTTGCGGTCAAAGAGGCGGGATTGAAGGAAATTCTTATCAAGGGACTTTCGCTGCGTCCGGATATTTTTAAACCGATCGTGGCTTCATCCCAGCCCTATTTTTATCGGAGCCGGCTTGATTTGACGCTCCGCCGCAAAAAAAATGATTTTTTAATGGGATTTCAGCCGGCTTCCAGCCATCAAGTCATTGATATCGCATCCTGTGCAATTGCCCGACGCGAGATTTCGGAGTTTCTTCCCGAGCTTAAAAAAATCGCATCCGAGAAACTTCCGGCAAATTACGGAAATGCCAATCTCGTCGTGAAGACTTCCGCAGACGGCAGGATCCGTTGGGGCGGTATCGGAAGAAAATCCCTCCGCCTCCAGCCGGAAGATTATTTATGGACGGAAATCGGCGGCAAAAGGATTTTTTATTCTCTCGATACTTTTTTTCAGGCCAACCTTTCTATTCTCCCGCAAGTCATGAAAGAGATTGCAAGTTTGGTTTCTTTTGACAAAGAAACTTTTTTTCTCGATCTTTATGCCGGTGTGGGGCTTTTTGGAATTTATTTTTCCGATGCCGTCGGCCGGGTTGCCATGATCGAAGAAGCCCATGATTCCGTGATGCTCATGCGCCACAACGCCGCCTATCACAGTTTGAAGGAATCCTCCGTTTACGGAGGAAAAGCGGAAGAAATTCTCCGGCCGCTGCTTGAAACGGCTTCCTCGATGCGGCCCGTCGCCATGATTGATCCTCCGCGCCGGGGGCTTAGTCCTCAAATGCTTTCCGTGCTCGCGGCAGCAAAAAAAATCGAAGAGCTGCTCTATCTTTCCTGCCATCCCGAATCCCTTTTGCGCGATTTGGAATATTTTGTCAAAGCCGGCTGGAAAATCGAAAAAATCATTCCTTTTGATTTTTTTCCCAAAACCGCTCATCTCGAAACCCTGGTACTTTTAAAACCATGAACTTTCAGAATACTAACCCTTTGGAAATCGAAATCGGATGCGGGAAAGGAAAATTTCTTTTGGCCCGGGCCCTGGAATGTCCGGAAATTAATTTTCTGGGTATTGACCGGGTCCAGAAATGGATGAAAATCGGAATAGAAAGATCCCTCAAACGTAAAGCCGAGAATATTAAATTTATTAAAGAGGACGCCCGTATTGTTTTGGAAAATCTTATGCCTGGAACCGTATCAGTTTTTCATGTTTATTTTCCCGATCCTTGGCCCAAACGCCGCCACCGGAGCCGCCGGCTGGTCGGCGAAGCGCTGCTCCGGCTTCTTCACAGCCGTCTTCGCGCGGAGGGTTTCGTGGAAATCGCCACCGATGATTTGGATTATTTCTCGGAAATCAAAAAGGTATCGGAAAAAGCCAAAATTTTATGGAAGAATGTCCGGGAAACCGTCAACGAGCGCCTTTATTCTCCGCTTTCCAAAACCAACTATGAACTGAAGTATGAAGCGGCGGGAAAAAACCTTTATTATCTGGAGCTTCAAAAATGAGAATTGCCAGGGCTTTGGCGCTCGGAGGTATCGACTCGAGGCGTAAATGTGAAATTCATGTCAGAAACGGAGCCGTCACGGTGAACGGAGAAGTGGTGCGCGATTTGGGAAGGCAAGTGGATCCGGATCAGGACGTGATTATGTTCCGCGGACGGATGGTGGACGCCAAAACAAATTATGTTTATTTCCTGCTCAATAAGCCGGAAGGTTATACCACCACGGCCTATGATCCTCATGCCGAAAAAACCGTTTATGATTTGCTTCCTAAAACGCTTATTGCAGGGTCACGTCAGCCGAAGGCCTCGCGCACCCGTGTGTTTCCGGTAGGACGCCTCGACAAAAATTCCACCGGACTTTTGCTGATGACCAATGACGGGGAGCTTGCCAACCGGCTTACGCATCCCCGTTATGAAGTCGGCAAATGGTATGAAATCAAACTGGGCCGGGCCCTCGATCCTCGTGACCGCGGCCGTTTATTAAAGGGAGTGGAACTCGAAGACGGTTTGGCGAAGGCCGAAAAAGTCCGCATGCTGACCAAACGCAATCTTCAACTTTTGATTCGGGAAGGAAAAAAGCGGGAGGTACGGAGAATTTTTGAAGCACTCGGTTATGAAGTCATACGGCTTTGCCGGGTTGCTTTCGGGCCTCTTATGCTGGGCTCCACCCTTCCCGGCAGGGGACGTTTTCTCACCAAAGCGGAAATCCGCGAACTCCAAATCGCCACGGGCCTTATCAAATCCGGTTCAGAAGGCCCAGTATCCCTGCACAAAACGGGAGAGGAAGATTCCGTAGAAGAGCAGTGAAAAAAAGATATAGCCGTCATTAAAGAATTTTTTCTCCCCCAATAAAGATAAAATCAAAAATCCGGGGAACATCGAAAGCAAATAGCGCGGCGTGGAAAGCCAGAATGTCATGGAACTCATCAGAATCCAGGCTAAAATCATATAAACTCCGTAAGACAAACGGCTTTTACGTAAAGCAAGTAAGCTGAGTATCAGTCCGGTAAAAACCGCGGTCATTTCAGAAATCGAAACCGATATTTTAGCCGCAGGTCCCCGCCAGGTTAATCCTCCCCAGGCATGAAGCATTCCTTTCCAGGGGAATGCCAGCTCTTTGCCGAAGGCTTTTTTCGCCGCGGTGAAATAATGGAAAAAATCGCCGTAAAGAAAATAATGCATCAGCATAAAAATTCCGAAACCCAGAGGAATGAGGGCGAGGGCCGCGGCATTCTGAAAACGGCAATTTTTAAGACGGAAATTTTTTTGCTGTAAATACTCCACCGCCAGAGCGGGCAGAAGAATCAGTCCTTGAACGCGCGTCAGCGTGGCCAGCATGCCCAAGAGTCCCGCGACCGGCCACCCTCCTTTTCTTGCTGCATAAAAACTGCCGACTGCGAGCATTAAGAAAAGGCTTTCCGAATATCCGGCATGGAAAAAATAGGCGCTCGGGAAAATAGAAAGATAGAACACCGATCTTAGGGCTATTTCGGGGGAATAATCCAAAAGGAGAAGCCGGTAGAAAAAAACGCAGGCGGCGGCAAAACAAAGATTCGAAATCAGAAGCGCGTTCAAAAGATACCCCGGTGAAATAAAGGTCAGGGCACGAATCAACAAAGGGTATAAAGGAAAATTGACCGTGTATTTTAATAACTCGTCATCGGTTAAAGAAGGGTAGCCTTTTTGAGCGATTTGCAAAAAATGAAGGGTATCCCAGCGGTCCCATAGGACGAAAGGGCTGGCAGGTATTTTGTTCTGAATAAGAATATAAGCCGCCAAACCCGCGGTAAAGGTGGCAAGGGTTGAGATCAAAACAATGCCTAGAATATTTCCGGTCGAAGGGCGCTGGTTCATGGCTTTAAAGTGTATCGGCTGAAAACCTTAAAAAATTGCTGTCCGCTTGCATTATCGCGAGCAGCAGGTACCTTTTATAAAGAAGGCGCTTTGATCAAGGAGTAAGGGAGTTATGATAAAAATGAAAAAAGGATGGGTTTTGTTTTTCGCGGTGGTTAGTTTTGTCTGTTTTATTTTCCTCCCTCCCGCGGGTGCCAAGAGTCCCGGCAAAAAACTTAAAAAAGCGCCGGCTTTTCCGGTAGAGGGAATTTGGCTTAATCAAAAAACTTCTTCTAAAGACATCTTCAAGCATAAAATCACACTGGTTTACTTCTGGGATTATACGTCCATCAATTGCCTGCGCGAACTCGAGCATTTAAATGAATGGTACAAGCTTTATCATCCTTACGGTCTGGAAATGATTTTGGTTCATTCCCCCGAATATCAATTTGCCGCCGAGAAAGAAAATGTCGCCAAGGCCCTGGAAAGGTTTCAAATGCCTTATCCTGTTTACCTCGACAATGATTTTAAGATGTGGGATGCTTACGGCATGATTTCCTGGCCGACCAAACTTTTGGTCAATGAAAAGGGAATGATTGTGCACACGCAAGTGGGAGAAGGTTATCATTCGGTCACCGAAGGTTTTATTCGAAAGCACTTGAAAAAATTTAATCCGGGAGCTGTGCTTCCAGAACCTTTGGCCCAGGATTTGGGCTCGGAAAATTATGATGCCGAACTTTGCGGGCCTATGGGTTCAGAAACTTATTTAGGGTACCGCCAACCGAGCTGGTGGAGCGGGGAACTTGCCAATAGTGAGCGGCGCTTTCCGGATCAAACGCTTCATTACAAGGACGAAGGCGAGCGCGTTCCCCACGGCTTTTTCGCGCATGGCCACTGGACCAATCGCGCCGATTATTTTGAACATTCCCGCAGCACCGACGTGTTATCCGATTATTTGGGAATTGTTTACTCCGCCCATGAAGTTTATGCCGTTTTAAACCGTATCGAAGATAAACCCGGAGGCGAGGAGGGCCGGCGGGTGTATGTGACGCGTGACGATGAACCTCTTCCACTTGCTTACCGGGGGCCGGATATTTTGGAGGATGAAAAAGGGGACACTTACATTATGGTTCGCGAGCCCAAACTTTATTATTTGGTCGCCGGGGAAGACAAAGAGTTCCATGAACTCAAGCTTTGGCCCCAGCAAAAAGGCATTGCCATCAATTCCTTCTCTTTTTCCAATTTCTGCCTTAGCGATTTCGAGCACCGCTAACCCAAAAGGGGCCTGGCCCCTTTTGGGTTAAGATTACAGGCGGATTTTACGGATTTTTTTCTCTGCCTGAGAAAATATCCAGCATTCTTCCGTGCCCGCCGCCGATTTTTCCAGGATAATCACCATTTGTTTCCCGACGGAAAAGGCAGGATGCACTTCAATGGCTTCCTTGGAAGTATCTTCGCTTCTCAAGGCCTCAAGCAAAAACTGCCGTTCATGCTTTTTAAGTTGGGTGCCCATTTCCAGCAAATCTTCCAAGACATATTCCCATTCGGAAGATTTAACCGGAACAGGTGAATTTAAAATATTCATGATTTATCTCCTTGTGATGAATTTGAGGGTAAGCATACACACAAGAACCCCGCGCGGAAATCCCAAAATGAAATAAATTTCGCAGCCGTCTATTATTAAAATAAATTGTGATCGTAATAGTAGATACGGGTTTTAAAAAAGTTTTTCTAATGAACTCAATTTTTTAAAAATGCTGGGGTTGTGGCGCGGAATGATCAAACGCTGTCATCATGAGTCAATCTCCCAAAAATCCAAATCAATTTTTACCAGCCGGGTTCAGTTTCGATGAAAAGCAGGCATGCATGATCGTCTAGTCCTCTTTAAAGGGCCGTGTTATAATTCCCGGCATGCCGAGCCGTCCGTCAAAAAAATTGGAGGTTTTTCCCAATCCCTGTCCCAAACGGGATTATGAAATTCGTTTTGAATGTCCGGAGTTTACCTGCCTTTGCCCCCGCACCGGACAGCCGGATTTCGCCACGATCCGTATTGTCTATATCCCCGACAAACTTTGCGTGGAACTCAAAAGCCTCAAGCTTTATTTATGGAGTTTCCGTAACGAAGGGGCTTTTCACGAGGCGGTGACCAATCATATTTTGGAGGATTTGGTCCGGGCCGTGAAACCCCGAGGGATGCAAATCGAAGGGGATTTTTACATTCGAGGCGGCATTCATACCGTGGTGAAAGTTTCGCATCGCAAGCCCGGCTTTAAAATCTGATTCATGCGTATTATCGCGGATTTTCATATTCATTCTAAATATAGCCGGGCGACTTCCCGCGAAATGGAAATCGGAACCCTGGATCGCTATGCCCGTATGAAGGGCATCAATTTACTCGCCACCGGCGATTTCACGCATCCACAATATTTCGCTGAACTCCGCAGCGCGCTGGAGCCTCTCGGCAACGGTCTTTTCAAGCTTCGCGGAAGCCAATCCGAAGTTCATTTTCTCCTCACGGTCGAAATCAGCAATATTTTTTCCGTCAAAGGTAAAACCAAAAGAATTCATACGGTTTTGTTCGCGCCGTCTTTTGAAGCGGCCGAAAAAATCAATCGCCAGCTTTCGCGCTGGGGAAAACTCGCCAGTGACGGCCGGCCCATTTTCGGCATTCATGTCAAAGAGATTGTCAAAGCGGTCATGGATATTTCTGGCGATTGTCTGATTGTGCCGGCGCATGCCTGGACGCCCTGGTTTTCGGTTTTTGGTTCCCAGTCCGGTTTTGATTCGCTCGAAGAATGTTTTGAGGACGAGACGCGGCATATTCATGCCATCGAAACCGGGCTTTCTTCGGATCCGGCCATGAATTGGCGGCTTTCGGGTCTTGATAAAATCACCCTTTTATCGAATTCGGATTCTCATTCTCCGTCCCGCATTGGCCGCGAAGCCAATGTGTTTGAATGCGCCATGGATTATTTTGAAATTCTGGACATTATTAAAAAGGGTGACCCCAAGCGTTTTCTTTATACCATCGAATTTTTTCCTCCGGAAGGAAAGTATCATCTGGACGGCCACCGGGATTGCGGCATTTGTTTTGAGCCGAAAGTGACCAAGGAGCATGATTATCTTTGCCCGGAATGCGGCAAGAAACTTACCGTAGGCGTCATGCACCGGGTGGAATCTCTTGCCGACCGTCCGGAAGGTTTTTGTCCGGAAGGCAAAATCCCGTTTAAGAATATGGTGCCCCTCGATGAAATTATTGCCGCGGCTTTGGGCAAAAATGTGGGGACCAAGACCGTGGATCAAGCCTATGAAAAAATGATACGCGAACTCGGAACCGAACTCGACATTCTTTTTGAGCGCAGCGAAAGCGAAATGCAAGGTCACGGCGATCCGCGTGTGATCGAAGGGATTATGAAAGTGCGCCGCCGTGAAATCGAAGTCACTCCCGGTTATGACGGCCTTTACGGCAAAGTCAAATTTTTAAAAGACAGCCCGAAGAAAAATTTTTCCGAAACAACTCCTCAAATGGAACTTTTTTGAAATGAGACAAGCCAAAGGTGCCTGGCACCAAGGGGCCTGGCCCCTTTTGGGTTTGGTGATTGTTTTTTCGACACAAGCGATGGCACAAGAAAAAGCTTATGATTTTTTGATTCAGAATGCGACGGTTTATGACGGGCTTTCCACGGCGCCTCGTTATACCGACGTGGCCATCAGTCACGAAACCATCGCTGCTGTGGGAAAACTAAATCCCGGGGACGCCGTTCAAGTGATCGACGGCACCGGCCTGATTCTCACGCCGGGTTTTATCGATGCCCACACCCATTCGGATTTTAATGCCATGGTTTATCCCAATCTCCCCAACAAAATCACCCAGGGGGTGACGACGGAAATTACCGGCAATTGCGGCATGTCGGCCGCGCCGGTTTTGGGAGATCATCAAAATCAAATCCGTTCCGTTTGGGCGCGCGAAGGGGTGCAGATTCCGAAAGAAATTTCCTGGCAAAGTTTTGAGGATTATCTAAAAGCCGGCGGGAAAGCGGGATCTTACACCCATCAAGCCGCACTGGTCGGCCACGGTAATTTGCGGTTTGCCGTCATGGGAAACGCTGCACGCGCCGCCACCGAAACCGAAATTAATGAAATGAAAAAAATCCTTGCTCAAGCCATGGAAGAAGGGGCTTATGGGATTTCATTCGGACTCGTCTATATCCCCGGAACTTTTGCCGCCAAAGAAGAGCTCGTGGCGCTTTGCAAAGAAGCCGCAAGCCATAACGGTGTTTGCGCCTTTCATATGAGAAGCGAAAGCAAAAATCTTATTGAAGCCATTCAGGAGACCCTTGAAATCGCAGAGACCTCCCGTGCCACTATTCAAATTTCTCATCTCAAAGCCGCCGGCCCGGATAATTGGCCCAAAATCGACGAAGCCTTTCGATTAATCGAAGAGGCCCGCGCACGGGGAGTTCGCGTGCAAGCGGATGCTTATCCTTATGCGGCAAGTTTCGCGGAGCTCGGCGTTATTCTCCCGAACGATCTTTATGAAAATGAAAATCGTGTCGCTTTTTTCCGCGATCCGGAAAAATCCGCCGAAATTCTGGACAAACTCAAAAAATATTATGTCCAGAAAAAACGCCGCTGGGATAATGTCATGATTGCGAATGCCGGGGACGAACGTTATTTGTCTTACGAAGGCAAAACCATCGCCCAAATCAGCCAGGAAACCGGAAAATCTCCGGAAGAATTTTTATTTGAGATTTTGCGCGACACGGGTTTTGAAACAAGCGCCTTCTATTTTTCCCAAAGCGAGGACGTCGTCCGGCGCGTTTTGCAAAAACCTTATGTGTCGCCGGGTTCCGACAGCATTGCCGACGGCAGCCGCAAACCCCATCCGCGCGCCTTTGGGACTTTTCCGAAAATCCTGGCGGAAGATTTGTCCGATAACAAAATTCTCCTTGGGGAAGAAATACGGAAAATGACCTCGCGCGTGGCAAAACATTTCGGAATCAAAGAACGGGGAGTCATTCAGGCGGCCTATTTTGCAGACATTATTTTATGGGATCCCGAAACGATTTCTGATTTTGCCAACTATGAAAACCCCCAGCTTTTAAGCCACGGCATTCGCTGGGCCTTTGTGAGCGGCCGTCCCGAAATCAAAGACGGCGAACTCACCGGTACGAAAAGCGGCACCTTCCTTCAGCATTCTAGCTGATCTCAATTTCTCAAAAAACGTCTGAAAAATCTGACACTTTAGCGGTACATTATTCATCCTTCGTTTTTCTTATTTATCCTCTTTTACCTCTCTACGTTGAAGATAATTCCCTTTATTCGGCACGGTATTTGTCAGTATTCCCTGAAAAAGGGGCGTAGTCTCAATACGTCCGCAAATGAGAGCCATTCGTGAGGAAAGGGAGGCAAAATGAAGATGAAAATCCAAACACTGCTTTTGCTCTTTTTGATTCTAGCAAATTCCGGCTGTGCCGCGGCGTGGTTTGGAGCGGGAGCTGCCACAGGTGCCGTTGTCCATGAAGCTGTCGATGACGACGAAAAAGTCGTGGTTGTCGAAAGGGAAAAAGGATAATTCCCATAGGAGTGACATTTCCCAGCCTTCCTCCTATAATGTCGGGCCATGACCTCTGTTATGGCCATCGCCAAGAAAAAATCGCAAACGCTCTCCAGCTATTCTGTTCTGCTTTATAGAATCCGCCAGGCCATTGCCCATGGTAAAGAACGCGCGCAAGACGCCGTCGAGCGTGAACTGTTACACACCAAATGGGAAACTGGAAAACTTATTCTGAAACATATTCTGCTGAATAAAGACCGCGCCCAATATGGAGAACAAGT
Organism: Candidatus Omnitrophota bacterium; assembly: GCA_016196565.1. Next base: position 41,332 of record JACPXK010000091.1, read on the forward strand.
AGTCAAACGGCTTTCAAAAGATCTGGGAATAAGCGAGACAGAAGTTAAATATATAGTCGAATATGCTCGCTCAAACTCAATTCGCCCGCATGCGGGCGAATTGAGCTGGGATAAGCAGCGCGATTTACTCTCAATTAATGAAGAAGAAAAAAGGCTTATGCTTACTCAAAAAGCAGTGCGAGGGAAATGGTCGCGCGAAACTCTTCGCCATGAAATCAAAAAACTGAAAGCCGCCAAACAAATTACTGTTTCCAAAGAGCCTTTGCTCGAAACGCTCGTCGCTAAAAAGGGAGAACTTTATACTTATAAGATTGTTATTGCCAAACTCGGTCCCTGGCAGGGAAAGCTAGTTGTTGACTTGGGGTTTTCCAATTACTTTCGGCCTTCGAAAAATTTCTACTTTAAGGAAAATGAAATTGTTCGCCTTTTAGAAAATGGAAAACTGGAACGCGTCAAAGATGCGACGGATGAGATACTCTTTACTTTCAAAGTTTATCTCGACGAAGTCACGGATGCCGACACACTTTGGGTGATGGTGGATCTGGGCTTCGGCTTTACTACCAAACAACAGCTTCGTCTGCGCGGCCTTGACGCTCCTGAGATTGCAACACGTGCCGGTCAAGCCGCCAAGAAATTCGTGGAACGCCAGCTCAAATCCGCTTCTGAAATTACAATTACCAGCACCAAATCCGACAAATATGACCGCTACCTTGCCGATGTTTTCTACACTCGCAACGGGAAAGAAGAATACCTCAACAACAAACTCCTCCAGCTCGGCTTTGCCATGAGGGTGAATGAATGAATATTTTGACTGAAATATTTTTATTTTTGGAAGAATTGATTAATCAAACAAGCCTTCTTTATTTTTTTAGTACTCTAGCTCAATGTGCGGCGGCTTTTGCAGGGCTTGTTGGCGTCTTCGCAATTTTTAGATTGCAGGCACAATCATCTAGAATCGGTGAAGAATACGCTTCTGCTAAACATTGGCTAAGAACATCACCTGGCGTTGGCAATGCCGAAGCTCTTTCGCCTATAGAAACTAAAAATTGGTTAGAAAAAATCAAAAAAAAAGAATGGCAAGGGAATTTTAGTGAGTTTGCCGGACAAGTTTTGGAACGTCTTCTTGAAGTCGAGAAATTTAATGAACGATTAGTTTATAAAGTTTCTAAACCTCTGACATGGTGGGCCGTCATATTTTTGCTATCATTGATGCTTATTCCAATTTCGAAATGGACCGAAGGACTGGCTGGGCTATTGGTGGTAATTATGTTTCTGCTAGTTTCGGGAGTTGCACTGTGGAAAACAAAGCGCTTTGTTCAACAGTGCCTAGATTTTAAATAGTGGACCCTTATATTTGATGGTATACTTCTGGCAGTTATGACCGACTATTCGAACCCTCCCATACGCTTTAAATTTGATGTTGAAAAATTAGTAGCCAGCCTTTGTTTTTTTGCTTTAAACACAAAAGGGATGGATAAACTTAAAGCGGCCAAACTGCTTTATTATGCAGACAAATATCATGTGACGCGGTACGGCCGACCTATTTTGGGGGATGTTTATTTCCATCTGGATTACGGGCCTGTCCCGTCTTTGTCCCTTGATATCATGAATGAAGCCATAGCACCTTACCGGCTAAAAAATATTCCGCAAGAAAATCTGGAACTTCTCAAGACTTATTTGAAAATCGACAAAGCTAAGTCTCACCCCGTATTTGAAGTCAAAAAGCAGCATGAAATGGATGTTCTCTCCGACTCCGAAATTGAAGCCCTTCAAGAAACGATCGAAAAATATGGACGTTATACGGGACCGCAATTGATTCAATTAACCCACCGCGAGTCCGCCTGGAAAAAGACGGAAAAAAATAGAGAAATCGATTACCGTTTATTTTTTGAAGGCGAGCACAATGCTTCTCCCGGAGCTTTGGCTTATTTGGAATCTCTGCGTGAAGACATGGAGCTTATTTTTTCACTCACTTCTCCTTCCTGATGAATGGATGTTTCTCCGAATAATCTAGATAAGCTCTTCGAAAGATATTTTAACCGGGGAGCCGTTCTTTCCACGGAAATGCATTTTCACAGCGGAATCAGCAAAAAGAAATACCTCATTGTTCTAAATCAAAATCCGGCCGAATCCGAAACGTTATTTTTTTTGACAACTTCAAAACTCGAATTTTTTCAAACGAATCCCTCTTTTAAAGATCATCTTGTCATTAAGCCCGGCACCGTGCCTTTCTTCCCTTTAGAAACGGTGATTAATTGTAACGGTGTTCAAGCTATGGGACGCGGGGAATTGAAGAGAAGATACCGGGAAAAACAATTGGGAATTGTTGGGCATCTTCCTAAGGATATTATGGTGGAAATCGATCAAATGGTTCGGGCTTCTCGATACATTTCGCCCCGGCATAAAAAGGCGATTTTGGGAGAATAATTATTCCCTATGAAATCCAAAAGGGGCCTGGCTCCTTTCAAATAGTTTTGTTATACTGCTTGCCCTGTTTCATCCAACCTAGGAGGATCTATGGCAGACCAAGAAAGAAAAGGCGCAGTGACTTTTAAAGGAAACCCTCTTACCTTAATCGGTGCGGAACTTAAAGCCGGCGACAAAGCCCCCGATTTCAAACTTTTGGCCGGCGATTTGAGCGAAGTGACACTGGCTTCCTCCAAAGGCAAAACACGGCTCCTCAGTGTCGTGCCTTCGCTGGACACACCGGTTTGTGATTTACAAACCAAACGTTTTAATGAAGAAGCAGGAAAACTTCCTTCTGATGTTATTGTTTTCGCCGTCAGCTGCGATCTGCCTTTCGCGCAAAAGCGCTGGTGTGGTGCGGCCAATGCCTCAAAAATTCAAACCCTTTCCGACCATCGCGATACCTCTTTCGGAAAAGCCTATGGCGTTTTGATCAAGGAATTACGGCTTTTGGCAAGGTCCATTTTCATCATCGATGCCAATGACAAAATTCAATACGTGGAATACGTCAAGGAAGTCACAGAGCATCCTAATTATGAAAAGGCGCTCGCCTCATTGAAAGCAGGAAGCCGCGCTTAAGAGATTTCTTTGAAAATTGAAAAAATTTTCAGCATCATTTTTGCCGGTTTTCTCTTCGCTCAGCTTTCGCTCTCCACTTACGCAGAAACGGCGGCCCAGGAAGCATTAAATCCAGGCCGCTCTTCTTTCGAGCAGGCGCTCGAGCTCAAAGACAAAGGGCAATTTCTCGAAGCCGAGAGAAAATTAAAAGATGCCCTTGAATTAGAGCCGGCAAATCCCGATTATCATTTTGAGCTGGCCAATGTGTATGCCGCAAGTTTCGATTCGCTGCGTCAAACCCGCGCTCAGGACAAAGCCCGGGAAATGCTGGCGCTGGCTACCTCGCATCTTTCCCAAACCGTGATGCTTCAGCCCGCTCATCTTGCCGCTCAGTATAATTTGGGCATTCTTTATAAACGTGCCGGCCGCTTTGAAGAAGCGCGCGAGCAATTTAAAAAAGTTCTCGCCCTCGATTCCAACAATGTGAACGCCATGATGCAGATCGGTGCTATTTATGAAGAGCAGGGATTTTTTGACGAAGCGCGTGATTCTTATAAAAAAGCCAAACAAATGAATTACAGCAACACCGATATTGACCTCGCCCTGGAAGATTTAGAGGAACATGAGGACAAAGCGCATAAACGTATGATGTCAGAAACCTCTTCGCTCATGGGCCGCCGGGGAATGCATACGACTCAATCCGCTCAGGATCAGGTGAGCGGCAATACCCAAAATTCCGGCGCAGCAGCGCAGGCCCTTCCTTCTTTGGGGGCCCTGCTGCTTCAACAATTTATGCAAAGGCGCGGACGTACGGAATAGTCATGACTCAAAAAGATTTTCTGGCTTCTTTTAAAGCCGTGTTTTTCGATGCCGGCGGAACTTTGCTTCGTCCTTATCCCTCCGTAGGAGAAATTTATTGTGAAGTCGCCGCGCGTCACGGTCTCAAAGCGGAAGCCAAACATCTGGAAACTTTATTTCATGAAGCCTGGCTTAAACGCGACGGCCTTCAGGATTTGGTGGGGCACACGAATGAAAAAATCGAAAAACAGTGGTGGCGGCATCTTGTTCATGAAGTTTTTTCGCAAGTAGGAATTATCGAAACCTTTGAAGATTTTTTCGACGAGCTTTACGATACTTTCGGCCATCCCATGAGCTGGCAGCTTTATCCGGAAACCAAGGAAGTATTGGCGGCAATCAAGAAAAAAGGCAAAACGCTCGGCATTATTTCCAACTGGGATTCGCGGCTTTTTAAATTATGCGAAGGCTTGGAATTCGGAAAATATTTTGATTTTGTGCTGGCCTCCGCGGTTTTCGGCGCGGCAAAACCGAGCCCCCGGATTTTTGAAGAGGCCCTGAAAAAGGCCGGGGTTTTACCCCATGAGGCTGTGCATATCGGAGACAGTCTGGAAGATGATATTCACGGCGCCAAGCGAATCGGGATGGAAGCCGTTCTGATCGACCGCAGTGTTTCCGGTAAGCCCCGTGACCGCGAAAAATTTCTTCATATCAAAACAATCACCCATCTTAAAGAGCTTCTCTAAGCTTCGATTTTTCCGGCGTCAGCGGGTGAGATGAATGTTACTTTTGTAGGCTTTCAAAAATGCTAGTTTAAGCTTCATGTGACCCCTCCAAAAAATGCTACCCTTTAAGTAGGGACTGATGCTCAGATAGTCATGAGCCACGGGGGGTGTCACATGAAAAAGGTCGCGATACTGGTTTTGGGTTTGGTGCTTGTTTTCTCCGCTCCACTTTTGGCCGGTTCTATCGATGAAAACGTCAATTCCACCAATTATTTGACGAAATTTCCCGCCATGCTGGTCCGCGGTACGGTGAATATTGTCACATCACCGGCAGAGATTGTGATTCACACTTACAAAGGAACGAGGGAGGGAACTCCCGTTATAGGGACATTCGAAGGCCTGATTAAAGGCTTGGGATGGACCCTTGACCGCGCAGGACGTGGTGTATTGGATATCGTAGGGTCGTTTGTACCGAATTACCACGGAGCTCCTCCTACGCATGTGATCGAGTTTTCGAAATCGACTGAGTAAAGTTTAAAAATTCACGTTGATTCAATGAGGGGTCAGGTGCCGAAAGGTACCTGGCCCCTTTTAATTGTCCAATCGATTAAACAATTGGGGGATTGAAGCTTGACATGAGCTTTCTCATACGATAACCTTTCTAAACTTCATTTCCAAAAGGAATTCACCTCGTGGAGACAAAAAACGTGACTGAGAATACCCCTTTTACTTCCGAACTCCTCAAAGGCAAAACCGGACTTGTGGTGGGAGTTGCCAACAAGCGCAGTATTGCCTGGGGAATTGCCCAAGCCCTTGCCAATCATGGCGCCCAACTTGCCTTTACTTATCAAGGGGAAAGGCTGAAGGAAAGTGTGGCCGAACTTGCCGCGGAACTCCCTCAAAAATCTCCTCTTTATCCTTGCGATGTGACCAAAGACGAAGAAGTTAAATCCGTTTTTGAAAAATTGGGGCAGGATTTCGGGAAATTAAATTTTCTTGTACACTGCGTGGCCTTCGCTAAAAAAGAAGAACTCGACGGCCGGACCATCGACACCTCGCGCGAAGGATTTCATTTGGCCATGGATGTGAGCACTTATTCTTTGATTGCGCTGGCCAAAGCGGCGGAACCCCTGCTTGAAAAAGAAGGGGGAAGCATTGTCGCCTTAACCTATTTGGGTTCGGAAAAAGTCATTCCCAATTATAATGTGATGGGCCTTGCCAAAGCGGGATTGGAATCGGCCATTCGTTATTTGGCGGCGGATCTCGGAAAAAAGAATATTCGCGTCAACGGTGTTTCCGCCGGTCCCGTCAGTACCCTTGCCGCCCGGGGCATTTCTGGCTTTACCACCATGCTCGATAATCATCGCAAGCGCGCGCCGCTTGGCCGTAATGTGGAAGTCGAAGAAGTGGCGAACACGGCCTTTTTTCTCTTGAGTCCCCTCGGGAGCGGAATTACCGGGGAAATTTTATACGTCGATTGCGGTTACCGTATCGTAGGAGCCTGAAGTGTCATCCTCGAATATTGTCGTTCTGGATTTGGAAACTCAAAAGTCGTTTAGCGAAGTCGGAAAGGCCAAACTTCAAAAACTGAAAGTTTCGGTGGTCGGTCTTTATGATTACCGCACGGAACAATACACCTGCTACGATGAAAAAGAAATCATGGCCGTGGAACAAAGACTCCGCGATCTTGATCTTTTGATCGGTTTTAATATCAGACGTTTTGACCTCCCGGTTTTAGAGCCCTATCTTTTTACTTCGATTGCTTCCATTCCCGTTTTGGATTTACTCGAGGAAGTCGAACAAGTCCGCGGCCACCGCGCCAGCCTCGAAAGCCTCGCGGTTCCCACGCTCAAACAGCATAAATCAGGCAGCGGCCGCGATGCGCTGACGCTTTTCAAAGAAAACCGAATCGACGAACTCAAGCGTTATTGTTTGGACGATGTGCGTCTGACCAAAGAAATTTATGAATACGGCTGCCGCGAAGGAAAAATCCTTTTTACTTCCACGTGGGATTACAAAACGTATGAAATTCCCGTTTCCTGGAAAAAAGCCACCGAAGAATTCGTGGAGCGCGCAGCCGCTTCCCGCCAGGCCCATTTTCCTGCCAGCCTTTTTTAATTGTCTCGCCGGGCGAGACAATTGACACCCTTACGGCGATCTCTTATCATTACTCTCAGACGAGGTTAACTCCAATGAAATTGCCTATTTACATGGATTATCATGCCACGACCCCTGTGGACCCGCGCGTTCTTCAAGCCATGATGCCGGTTTTTAGCTCCGAATTTGGTAATGCCGCCAGCAAAACTCACGCCTTTGGCTGGCATGCTCAAGAATTGGTCGACAAAGCCCGGGCCCAAATCGCGCAAATCATCGGGGCGACTCCAGATGAAATTGTTTTTACCAGCGGTGCAACTGAAGCCAATAATATTGCCTTAAAAGGAGCGGCGGAAGTTTATCGCCAAAAAGGAAATCATATGATCAGCCAGGTCACAGAACATAAATCCGTTCTTGACCCGCTGAAATACCTGGAAAAACACGGGCTTCAGGTAACTTTTTTGCCGGTCGATCGTTACGGCCGTATTAACTTAGAAGATTTAAAAAAAGCGATTACGGACAAAACCATTCTTATTTCTGTCATGGCGGCCAATAATGAAATCGGAACGCTTCAGCCGGTTGAGAAAATAGGAAAAATTGCCAAGGAAAAAGGAATTATTTTTCATGTGGACGCCGCCCAAGCGGTGGGAAAAATTCCTGTGAATGTGGAAAAACAAGGGATTGATCTTTTGTCCTTTACCGCGCATAAATTATACGGGCCCAAAGGAACGGGAGCTCTTTATGTCCGGAAAAAAAATCCTCATGTGCGGGTAGCTCCCATGATTCACGGCGGCGGGCATGAAGGGGGAATTCGTTCGGGAACTTTGAATGTGCCCGGCATTGTGGGTTTTGGAAAAGCCTGTGAAATTGCGGCCGGGGAAATGAAAGAAGAAAGCGCGCGGCTCGCGAAATTAAGGGACCGGCTTCAGGCCGGGCTGGAAAAAGAACTCGATCAAATTCATATCAATGGACACCCTACCGAAAGGCTTGCGAACAATCTGAGCGTGAGTTTTGCTTATGTGGACGGCCAGTCCCTTTTAACGGGTGTGGGGGAAAAGGTGGCCGTTTCGGCCGGTTCCGCCTGCACTTCCGGAATTCCGGAGCCTTCCTTTGTCTTAAAAGCGCTCGGACTGCGTGAGGATTTAACGCATACGGCCATTCGTTTTGGTTTGGGAAGATTTAACACCGAAGAAGAAATTGATGAGACAATAGCCTGTGTGGTGAATGTCGTGAGGAAGCTTCGTGCGATGTCACCTTTTTATCAAGGAGGAAAAAAATCATGATTCAGTTAACGTCGGCGGCCATTGCCGAAGTAAGAAGAATGGTGGAAAAACAAACAGATTCCGGAGTCGGGCTGCGCATGCTGGTCCGGGGCGGCGGATGTTCGGGTCTTTCTTATGACCTCAATTTCGATAAACGCAAAGAGAAAGACCATGAATTTGATTTTGAAGGGTTGAAGGTTTATGTGGACCCCAAAAGCTATCTTTATTTAGACGGAACGACTTTGGATTATTCCGACACGTTGAAAGACAAAGGATTCAAATTCGTCAATCCTAATGCTTCAAAAACCTGCGGCTGCGGGGAATCTTTTTCGGTTTAGGTTTGAATGACTAGTCACGCCATCGGCATTGATTTCGGAACTCTCTACAGCCGCGTCTCGGTTATGGATGCTGCAGGAACGTTTCGCGTTCTTGCGGATCCTCGTGATTCCCAAAACCGCATTCTTTTTCCTTCCCTCGTGGCTTTGCGTCAGAATGGTTACACGATGACAGGCTGGGAAGCGGCAGATTTTCGCGCCCAGCACCCTGAACGCGTTATTGCCTCCGTCAAGAAATGGCTTGGCCGCGAAACCGTTCCCACCGAAGTGGACGGCAAAAAGTTTGCCCCGGAAGAAATTTGTTCGTTTGTTTTTAAATCCTTAAAACTGATAGCCGAGGAATTTTTGCACGGCACCGTTTTTAGGGTGGTGATTACTTTCCCGGGAATTTTTGAAGAATCGGAAAAAAAGAAAATCGAAAAATCCGCGCGCCTTGCCGGATTTTCGGAAGTTCGCCTTTTGGAAGATGCGCTTGCCCTGGGGGCGGTTTTTCAAGAACAGGAAAGAAAATTTCAGGGCAAAGTCCTTTTTTATCATTACGGCGGCGGATTTTTTCACGTTTCGCTCGTGGAATTTCAAGCGGGCCGTCAAAAAGTTTTGGCCCGCCGCGGAGATTCTTCTTTAGGGGCCGAAGCGATGGATTTAAAACTTGCACAACTTTTGTGGCAGGAAATGACGGAGCGTTACGGTTCAAAAATCGAGCAGGATAAGGTTCTTTATCAATTTATTTTGGATGAAGCCGAGCGGGCCAAACGGGCGGTTTCTCACCGCGGGTCTTACGACCTTCGTATCCCCCAGAAAGAACGCGGATTTCAGTATCAGCGCGCCATTTCGCGATTTGAGGTCGTCGATCAGATACGCGGCATGATAGAATCCACCCTTCCTTTTTGCGAAGAAGTGCTGAAAGAGGCGGGTGTGAAAAATTCCGAAATCGACCGGGTCATTTTGGCCGGAGGGGCCACGCGCATTCCCTTTGTCAAAGAGACGGTTCAAAAATTATTCGCCGCGGAAAAAATTCAGGCCATGAATCTGGACGAAACCGTGGCGCTGGGTACGGTAAGGCATGCTCATCAAAGATAAAAAATATCACGACGAAAAATTAAAACCGCTTCGCCAGGAAGTCAAGTGGCTCGGAGAATGCCTGGGGCGTGTCTTGATCGATCAGGAAGGAAAGGCCTTCTTTGAACTGGTCGAATCCATACGCAAAATGGCGATCGAGCTCAGGCGCGAATACAGTCATGAGCTTGAAAAAAAGATTCTGGAAAAAATCCAAAAACTGCCGCTTGAAGTCGTCACCAAAGTTATTCGCGCCTTTACGGTTTATTTTCAGCTGACCAATCTCGCCGAAGAAAAACACCGGGTACGCCGCAAACGCGCCTATGAAAGCGAGGGAGGGTATCCCCAGCGCGGTTCCCTTGAGGAAATCGTTCATATTCTTCGCGGCAGAAAAGTTTCTTTTTCTTCTTTCAAAAAAATTTTTTCCGAACTCTCGATCGAGCTCGTCCTGACGGCTCATCCTACCGAGGCCCAGCGCCGGTCTGTTCTGGAAAAAATCTTCGTGATCGAAAGGCTTCTTTTTGATCGTGAGTATCAGCTGCGGGTGCCGCGCGAGCGCGAAGAAATAGAAAAAAGAATTTATGAAGAAATTACCCTTTTGTGGCAGACGGACGAATTAAGGCGCCGCACTCAAACCGTGCTGGACGAAGTGGACAACGGGCTTTTTTATCTGGATCAGGTTCTCTTCGAAGTTTTGCCGGCCACGCTTTTAAGATTCCGCGACCTGATGCAAAAAGAACATAGAAAACCAATTCCTTTTTCTCCTTTTCTTAAATTTTGTTCCTGGATCGGCGGCGACCGGGACGGCAATCCCTTCGTGACGCATAAGATTACGCTCGAAACCATACGCCGGCAAAAAGACACGGTTTTGAGAAAATACATTAACGCCTTGCAAGTGATGATTCAGGATTTCAGCCAGTCCATTCATTTGGTCGGCGCGTCCCCGAAATTACTTCATTCCATTGAAGAAGATGAAAAAGGCCTCCCGCGCTTTGCCGAAATGATTCAGGAAAAAAGCCGGCATGAACCTTATCGCAAGAAAATTTCTTTGATGCACCGGAAATTGATTAATACGCTGCGCTTAAATGCCCTGGAAGTCCAGCGGCGCACGGCCCCGGACGAAACGATTGAAACCCATTACCCTGATGCCGCAGCTTTCCGCGCGGACCTTGAACTTGTCATGGAGTCGCTCCGGAAAAATAGGGGCGATTATCTTTTAGGCCGTTTGGAATACATTCTGGCCGCGGTTGATTTATTCGGTTTTCACTTCGTAAAACTCGATGTGCGGGATAATTCCGCGGTGATTGAAGAAACAATCACCGAGATTCTGAAAATTTTGGGATGCGATAAGGATCTTGACCGTTTGATCCGCCAAGCCCCGCATGCGGAATTCGAGCATCTTGCGCTTTCGGAAAAATCCAAGGAAGTCATCGCCACCTTTAAGACCATCCGGGATGTCCGCTCGAAAGTCGATCCCGAAGCCATGGACCATTACATCCTCAGCATGACACGCGGCAAAGAAGACATCCTTTCCATTTTGTGGCTGGCGCTTGAAACCGGCAATCCGGATCTTGTGATTGTTCCGCTTTTTGAAACCATCGAAGATTTGGAAAATTGCGCCCGTGTGATGGCAGAGCTTTATGAAGATCCTCTTTATGCCAAACACCTGGAAGGCCAGGGACGTTATCAGGAAATCATGCTGGGTTATTCCGATTCCAATAAAGACGGAGGATTTTTAACTTCCAATTGGTATCTTTACAAGGCCCAAAAAGCGCTGACAGAAACCGCCAAACGGTACGGGATTAAGCAAAAACTTTTTCACGGCCGCGGCGGGACTATCGGCCGCGGGGGTGGTCCGACCAATCAAGCGATTTTGGCCCAGCCGCCGGGAACGGTGAATGGAAAGATTCGCATTACGGAGCAAGGGGAAGTGGTGGCTTCAAAATATGCCAGTCCTTGGATTGCCGAACGCAATCTCGAACTTGTCATTACGGCCGTGTTGGCAGCCACCGTGACGGACCGCACACCTTCAAAAAAAATACCGCATTGGGAAAAAATTATGGAAGAACTTTCAGGGGCCGCCTATGAAAGTTACCGGGCCTTGGTGTACCGGGAAAATGATTTTCTGGAATATTACACGCAGTCCACGCCGATTCATGAAATTTCGCGCCTTAACATCGGATCGCGCCCCGCCAAACGCCGTGAGACTTTGAAACTCGAAGATTTACGGGCCATTCCCTGGGTGTTTAGCTGGATGCAGTCCCGCCAAACCGTGCCGGGATGGTTTGGTTTCGGCTCTGCGGTGAATTATCATGTGGAAAGAAATGCCATGACGGGGCTTTCTGATTTGCGCCAAATGTATCAGGAATGGCCTTTTTTCAGGACCATTGTGGATTTTATGCAAATGAGCATGCAAAAGGCCGACATGCACATTGCCCGTCATTATGCCGATTTGGTCAAAGACAAAAAACTTCGCGAAAAATATTTCTCGAAGGTGGTCAAAGAATTCGAAGATACGCAGCAGGCCATTCTGGCCATTACCCAGCAAAAAGATATTCTGGAAAATACTTATGTCCTGCAGCATTCAATCAAGCTTCGCAACCCTTATGTCGATCCCATCAGTTATGCGCAAGTCATTTTGCTTAAGGCCTTGCGCGATCAGCCTTCACGCCGCTTGGAAGAACTGGAACGCGCGGTTTTTTTATCCATCAACGGCGTGGCGCACGGCCTCAAAAATACCGGATAACAGATGAAAATTTTACAGCGATATATTTTTAAAGAACTTTTTCTTCCTTTTGTGATTTGCCTCGTGACCCTCAACTTCATTTTTATGGCCGGTTATTTGGTGCGGGCGATTCATTTCATTATTGGACGGGGCGTGCCGATTTTTGACACGCTTTACGTTCTGGTTCTTGCCATGCCGGAAATGATCAGTTACACCGTTCCGACAAGTATCCTCACCACCATTTTGATTGTTTTCGGAAATCTTTCGCAAAACAACGAAATCCGCGCCGTGAAGGCCTCGGGGGTTCATCCTCTGATGCTTATGCTGCCGCCGCTTTTGATCGGTTTTGTCCTTTCTCTTAGTATGTTTCTTTTTAACGATCAAATCACAACCAATGCCGGATTTATTTTAAGAAAAACCACAAAACAAATGATGATCAAACACCCGCGCGCGTTGATCGAGCCCGGCCGTTTCGTCAAAATCAATGACAATATTATTTTTCTGACCAAACATCTTGACGGAAACAATATGCGGGACATCGTGGTTTATGAAATCGAAGATTCTGAAAATCCGGTACGCACCATTTTGGCCGAACGCGGCGAGCTTATTTATGCTTCGGGCCAGTCGCAGATGAAGGTCCGGCTTTACAACGGCAGTGTTTCGGACGCCAAAGACAAAGGTGTACAGGCAATTCAATTTGAGACTTACGAATTTTCTATCTTGGGGCAATCCGATGTGAAGAACATGAGCAAAAAAACCCGGGAGTTGACGCTTGCCGAAATTCTTATCCGGCTAAGTAGCCACGCGGCTTTATCAAGCCAGGACCGGCGGGAATTAAGGGCGGCTTTTCATAACCGTATTGCTTTTTCCTTCGGGGCTTTTATTTTTGCCTTTATCGGGATTCCGGTGGCCATGCTCGTGCGCCGCGGAGAAATTATCCTGAGTTTTGCCATCTCGATGCTGATGGCCTGCCTTTATTATGTGTTTTTTGTAGGTGCAAAAACCATTGCACTGCAGGGAGGGCTTCCTCCTGCGCTGGCTTTTTGGCTGCCGAATTTTCTTCTTCTTGGTCTCGGTGCGTATTTATTCAAGCGTTCGCTTGCGTCTTAAACCCCTCGCAGAACGAGTTTGGCGAGATCGGCCGGTTTGCGGGCAATAAAATCCGGCTTCATTTTGTTGATTTCTTCCAGCGTTTCTTTCGGATTTGCCGTAAAACTCGGAAAACCCACGGAACAAATATTCACCGCAGATTTGGCCTGGCTTGCGGCAAGAATATCATCCGGAAGATCTCCCACATAAAGAAAACGTTTGCTCGCGCCCAGTTTTTTGGCGGTTTCGATCAAACAAAAAGGATGGGGTTTGCGCAGCGATTGTTTCATCTCTTGTTCCGCTTTTTTGACTTCATCCATGGTGGTCATGGCATCGAAAAATTCCAAAACGCCGAAACGTTTGAGGGCATGCGCTGCTTCAAAATGAGACCGCCCCGTGGAGATGCCGAGTTTGACGCCGAGGCGTTTTAATTTTTCCAGGGTGGTTTTGCGGAAAATAAGTTTCTCGCGGTTCATGAGGCCGCGTTTTTGCCAGTAAATAGGGCTCCTTCTTTCCGTGGCCCGGAATAAATCCTTTCCCAGATAAACTTCCTGAAAGATGCGGGCGATTTTTTCGATTTTAATCGCCTGGGGCCGGCCGAGCAGGGCCGTGATGCCCGCCGCCCGAAGCGGCCGTTTGGTGATACGTTTGCAAAAGGCCGGAAGCGACATGACGCTTTTGAGATGGTCCATGGTTCTTTGTTTGACCGGAAGGGTGGTCAGATAAATGAGGAGGCCGTAACAACAATCCCAATCGTCATTGAAACCTCCGAGCAATTTGAATTGATTGACGTCTTTTTCCGAGAGGAGAAGGGATTTGGCGCGTTTTCCGGGAAGAAAAAAGGGAACGGAATCCGAAGTCAGATAAATTTCGATGGTCCAGCGAATGGCGTCCAGATAAGAATGCCGGGTATCGATTAACACATTGTCGATGTCGAAGATGACAGCGTCGAAGGCGGGGGGTTTTGGCTTCATAACGGTAGTTTAAGCGCGTGACTATTCGCTGTAAAGCCTCAATTTTTAGGTTTGCTCTTCATCTAGACGATAAATGAGAGGCCTATGTACGATTACGATCAAGAAGTGAAAACACAAATTATTCAAAGCGTCTACAAGATCGCTATTCCTCTTCTTGTTTCCATCTATTTACTCTTTAACATCGTCGACCGTATTGTTGCCCCTCATTTGGCAAATCATTTTCTTTTAGTGCGTTTAAGTATTCTACCCATTGTTTTAATCGGCGTTCTTCTCCGCCATCAAAAATGGGTCGGCGATTGGCATATCGTCATGATTTGGATTTGCGGTTTAACGGGCTCTCTTCATCTGACGTATATGGCCTACCGAAGCGGCTTTGTCGCTCAATACTTATATTTGCATAGTGTTAATTTGGTGGCCGCGACACTTCTTCTTCTCTTTCCGCTTCGGGGAAAACTGAATTGGCTGACCCTTGTCCTGGTTTATCTGCCGCCTTTTCTCCTTTTTCTTATGCTGATTAATTCAGGATTCGAACAACCGGACATCGCCATGCTGTCTTCGGTGATTGTCTTTTTGGGAATGATCCCGATTTTCGGATTCTCCGCCATGGAGATTGACCGGCTTCGTTACAAGGCCTTTCATCAGAAAATCCAGCTTGTTTTTCTTGCCACCACGGACATTTTGACCGGGCTTAAGCTGAGACGTTATTTCTTTAACCGTTTCATTCAGGAATTGTCCATCGCCTTCCGGAAAAATACGCCCCTTGTTTTAAGCGTGGCGATTCTCGACATTGATTTTTTTAAAAGCATCAATGACCGTTACGGCCATGAGGTGGGGGACCAATGCATTAAACATGTCGCGGAAATTATCCGTAAGCGGATTCGGGTTTATGACGTGGCCTGCCGTTTCGGGGGTGAAGAATTTATCGTCCTTTTCCCGGAAACTTCTTTAAAAGAGGTGGAAGGAGTTATTCAGTCTATTGTCGAGAGCGTGCGGAATACTCCGGTTTTGATGAAATCCGAAAAATTTTCCATGACGATCAGCGCCGGCATTTCGGGGACCGAGGTGGACATTCCTCTTCAAGCGAAAAAATTTGAGGGGAAGGATTGGAAACTTTTGCTCATCAAACACATGATGCAGATTATCAAACAGGCTGACGACTTGCTCTATCAATCCAAAAAAAGCGGCAAAAACCGTTTGTCCATCGGGCACAATGTGGAATTTTCGACAGAGATCAAGACCGAAGAAATAGAATCGCTCAAAGCCTATCTGACTTATTTCGACGAACCGCTTCTCCCCGCACAGGGTGATAAAAAAGAACCCGAACCGGTCCGGACCGAACCGGAGCTTAATTTTTATCCTAAGGATTATTTTTTCCGCCGCTGCGTGGAAAGTCTTTATCGCTGGACCCGCAATCCGGAATGGGCGGAGACTTTGGCGATTATCCGTTTTTCTTCGCCCCAGCAGGAAGAAATTCAAAGGGAAATTTTTCGCATGTTCCGTCTTTCAGACAGCGCGTGTGTTTTGGGCCCCGGACTCTACGC
This sequence comes from Candidatus Omnitrophota bacterium, assembly GCA_016196565.1. The sequence continues at coordinate 56,952 of JACPXK010000091.1, forward strand.
GGTGATTTTTTTCGGCATATCGTCCGCGGCTTTGCCTCAAATTGCCGCACGTATTCGAAAAGTCATGGCCACAGCTTTAAAAATGGAAAAATTCGGGTTAAACATTGCGGCGGCCCCGCTTCAGTTTGAACCCCGTTCATTCAAATTGCCCCAAGAATTTCCTTCTTATGAGGAGCTCTCTCGGCGTGTCCTTGAGCTTTTTAATGCCCTCAAAAGCCACCGGTTTTCACCCGGAGAAGAAATTTATTATCATGATCCCCTAAACAATCCCTCGCATTTCAAGGCGGCCGTTTAGCCTTTAGTTCCAACTTCCCGTTTCTTGTTTCATCCGCTATAATGACCCCCTTTTGGAGGAGAGCCATATGAAATTAAATAAACGCAGTGCGGCCATTACTGAAGGTCCGTCCCGGGCCCCGGCACGGGCCATGCTTAAAGCCATGGGGCTTTCCGATGAAGATATTCATAAGCCCATGATCGGGATTGCCAATACTTGGATTGAAACCATGCCGTGCAATTTTCATTTGCGCCGGCTTTCGGAAAAAGTCAAAGAAGGCGTCCGTGCGGCGGGCGGAACTCCGATTGAGTTTAATACGATCGCCATTTCGGACGGCATTACGATGGGAACCGAAGGCATGAAAATGTCGCTGGTCAGCCGCGAGGTGGTGGCGGATTCCATCGAACTTGTGGCGCGCGGCCATTTATTTGACGGCCTCGTGGCGATTTCCGGCTGTGACAAAACCATTCCGGGAACCGTGATGGCCCTGGCCCGCGTCGATGTCCCATCGCTCATGATTTACGGCGGCTCCATTGCGCCGGGACATTTTGAAGGACGTGACGTGACCATTCAAGATGTGTTCGAAGCCGTGGGACGTCATGCCGCAGGAAAAATGACTCAAGGCCAGCTCTGCGCGCTGGAAAGCGTGGCTTGTCCTAATTCCGGCGCTTGCGGGGGACAATTTACGGCCAATACGATGTCGACGGCCTTTGCTATTCTAGGTATTTCTCCGATTTGGATGAATGAAATTCCGGCCATGGATTCTAAAAAAGATGAGGCCTGTGTGGATGCCGGAAAGCTTGTGATGGAACTTTTAAAAAAAGATTTGAAGCCTTCGAATATTATCAGCAAAAAATCCATTGAGAATGCGATCGCGGCCGTCGCCATGACCGGAGGTTCCACCAATGCGGTTTTGCATTTGCTGGCGCTCGCGCATGAAACCGGCATTAAACTTTCGATTGAGGATTTTGACCGGATTAGTTCGCGTACGCCGCTTTTGGGCGATTTGAAACCGGGCGGACGTTTTGTGGCCAGCGATTTGTACGAGGCGGGCGGATTCCGTCTCGTGGCCAAACGGCTTCTCGATGCGGATTTGCTTCACCGCGATGTCATCACCGTGACCGGCAGAACGATTGGAGAAGAAGCCCAAGACGCTCTAGAAACTCATGGGCAAGAAGTGCTTCGTCCTCTTTTCAATCCTTTGAAACCGAGCGGAGGTCTTGTCATTTTGAAAGGCAATCTTGCTCCGGAAGGTTGTGTGCTGAAAGTTGCGGGCGAAAAACGGCTTAGCTTTGAAGGCCCTGCCAAAGTTTTCAACTGTGAAGAAGACGCTTTTGAAGCGGTGAAAAACCGCAAAATCAAAGCCGGCGATGTGGTGGTCATTCGTTATGAAGGGCCCAAAGGCGGACCGGGAATGCGCGAAATGCTCGGCGTGACGGCGGCGATCGTGGGTGAGGGGCTGGGGGATTCGGTGGCTCTTCTTACCGACGGACGTTTTTCCGGCGCCACTCACGGACTGATGGCCGGGCATGTGGCTCCCGAGGCTGCACACGGAGGTCCGATTGCCGCATTGAAAAATGGAGATTTAATCCGTTTTGATATTCCTAAAAGACGGCTGGATGTAAAATTATCTCAAGGGGAAATCAAAACCCGTCTGAAAAAATGGAAAGCCCCGAAACCTCGTTACAAAAACGGGGTCATGGCCAAATACGCGCGGCTGGTTTCTTCTTCCTCCAAAGGCGCGGTTACAAATTAAAAAAAGCAAAAGGGGCCTGGCCCCTTTTGAAATCATCTGGCGGCGTAGCTCAGTTGGTAGAGCAGAGGACTCATAAGCCTCGCGTCGGGGGTTCGATTCCCTCCGCCGCCATTGCACCAATGTGCAATGACCGCGCGGTGAAAGACTAAGGAAAGTCTTTCAACCGCGCAGCCATTTGAAAAACTGGAAGTTTTTCTACGGCGTTTGCCATTGATCTGGTGATCATCATCCATAATCAATTCCTATGAAAACATTCCCAAAAAAATTCGAAGAAAATCTTAAACAGCAAAAGTTAATTCTTCCGCGCGAAAAAGTTTTTATCGCGGTTTCCGGCGGTCCGGATTCCGTCGCGCTTTTTCATCTCCTTCACGGGCTGGAAAATAAAAAATGGAAATTGAAGCTCGGAATTTTACATTTCAATCATCAAATGCGCGGCCGGCATTCCGATCGTGACGAAGCATTTGTCCGCAAGCTTGCTAAAAAATTTAAAGTGCCTTTTATTTCCGGACGCCAAAAAGTTTCGCTTCGCGCCGCCGAAGAATCGGAATCATTGGAAGAAGCCGCGCGGAATTTGCGTTATGATTTTTTTAAAAAATCAGCTCTGCGTTTCAAAATCAAAAAAATTGTTTTAGGCCACACAATGGACGACCAGGCTGAAACCGTTTTAATGCGTGTCTTGCAGGGAACCGGTCTGCGGGGGCTGGCGGGCATTCGTCCTTGCCTTCAGGGCGGGAAAGTTGTTTTTGTGCGGCCGCTTCTTGATTTTTCCAAAAAAGAAATTCTGGCTTATCTTCGTTTCCATAAAATTTTTTATCAGAAGGATGAAAGCAATCAATCCCCGCGGTTTTTAAGAAATAGAATCCGCCGGAAACTTTTGCCCATGCTGGGCAGGGAATTTAATCCTCGTGTCATGCAAGCCCTGGCAAGAATCCCTCCTATTGTCAGTGAAGAGATCGAGATTTTAGAAAACCTCGCTGAAGAAACCTGGAGGAGAACCTTCAAAACAGCAACCAGATTGCAGGTGGAATTGCGGCGCATGCGTTTTTTAAAGGCTCCGGCCCCTTTGCAATTCCGTATGATTGAAAAAGCGCTTAAACGGCTCGACCCTAAAAGCGGCGTGAATTTTGAAACTTGGCAAAGATTGAAGCCTAATCTCGTCCGCTCCCGCTTCCGGCATTCCTTCCCCCGGGATATTGATTTTTCTCTAACCCCTCAGAGGGTCTTGATTTACAAAAAATCCGCCCGGTCATAAAGGCATTTGCTATCCGAGGGGGTGGCGTGATACACTATGGCCTTTCTTCGGCATCCTATATCCCAAGCGAGGTAAGTTAAGGTAATGAATGAGGTTAAGAAGAATCGAACGCAGTCCGGCGGAGGAAAATCCGGCCGTCCCCCCAAAAAAAATGACGGGGATGCGGAAAGAAATCGCCTTATTGCGCTTTTTTTAATCCCCCTGCTTTTTTTCATCATCCTTCAGCTTTTTGTTTTCCCCAATTTGGACATACGCCAGATTTCCTATTCGGAGTTTTTCCAGCTGATCAATCAAAATCCCCAAACGCAGGAGATTGTTTCCGCGGAAATGGTGGAAGATATCATTCGCGGCAAATTCAAATCCGGCGCTTATTTTCAAGTCCATGTTCCGGCCAATGACCCGGATCTTATTCCTCTGCTTCGAAAAAATGTTCCCCAATTCACCGTCAATCCGCCTCAGGTATTTTGGCGCAATCTGGTTTATTCCGTGCTGCCGGTCCTTCTCCTGATCGGATTTTTCTGGTTTTTTGTTTATCGCGGGGTTCAGCAGGGCGGCGGCAAGATTTTTTCTTTCGGAAAATCCCGCGCCAAACTTTCCGGCGATGAAAAAAAGAAAATTACTTTTGAAGACGTGGCGGGAGTTGAAGAAGCCAAAGAAGAACTTCAGGAAATCATCGAATTTTTGAAAGAACCTCAAAAATTTCAAAAACTCGGCGGGCGCATTCCTAAAGGAGTTTTGCTCATGGGGCCTCCGGGAACCGGCAAAACACTTTTGGCCAAAGCGGTGGCCGGCGAAGCCGATGTTCCTTTTTACTCCATCAGCGGCTCTGATTTCGTGGAAATGTTTGTCGGTGTCGGTGCGGCCCGCGTGCGCGATCTTTTTGAGCAGGGAAAACGCGCGGCAAAAACAAGCGGCCGCGGGGCTATTTTATTCATCGATGAAATCGATGCGGTAGGCCGTCAGCGTTTTGCCTGTATCGGCGGCGGTCATGATGAACGCGAACAGACCTTGAACGCCCTTCTTGTAGAAATGGACGGATTTGACACGCAGGCGGGCGTGATTTTGATCGGGGCGACCAATCGTCCCGATGTGTTAGACCCGGCCCTTCTTCGTCCCGGCCGTTTTGACCGTCAAGTGGTGATTGACCGGCCGGATATCAAAGGCCGTGAGGCGATTTTGAAAGTTCACAGCCGCAATGTAAAACTTGATTCTCAATGTGATTTTGCCCGCATTGCCCGTCAAACCTCCGGATTTTCCGGAGCGGATCTAGCGAATCTTGTCAATGAAGGAGCGCTTCTTGCTGCAAGGCGCGGCAAAACGGCTGTCACCCAAAGCGAACTCGAAGAATCCATCGAACGGGTCATGGCGGGGCCGGAAAGAAAAAGCCGCATTATTTCCAAAAAGGAAAAAGAAATTGTGGCGGTGCACGAATCAGGACATGCCCTTTTGACTCTTCTTGTGACAGGAATGGCGGATCAACTGCACAAAGTTTCCATTATCCCGCGCGGAACACAGGCCTTGGGCTACACCCTTCATCTTCCCCTGGAAGACCGTTATCTTATTTCTGAAAAAGAACTTTATGACAAAATCACGGTGCTTTTCGGCGGGCGCGTGGCCGAAGAAGTTATTTTTAATTCCATTACGACCGGCGCGCACAATGACCTTGAAGTGGCCACCGGCTACGCGCAGCGCATGGTTTGCGAATTTGGCATGAGTAAAAAACTCGGCAATTTGACATTCGGGAAAAAAGACCGCCAGATTTTTCTTGGACGGGATATGATGCAGGAGAAAGATTATTCCGAAAGCACCTCCGTGATGATTGATGAAGAAGTCCGGCGTATTGCGGATACCTGCTATCAAAGAGCCACCGAACTTTTAAAAACCAATCAAGATAAACTCCGCAAACTTGCCGACCGCCTTATCGAGAAAGAAGTTCTCGATTCCGAAGAAATCAAAACCCTCGTCGGTTTGAACATTCCTGTACCCGCGGAAGTAAAATCCACCGAGCGCGCAGGAGGCGTGCCGAGCCCGGACTTGCCATGATTTGGCGCATTAAAACCCGAAAAATCTCTTTTCCTCATACCCTGGTTGTCGGAATCCTAAATGTTACCCCTGATTCTTTTTCTGACGGAGGGAAATTTTTTAATCCTGAAAAAGCCGTGCAGCATGCCCTGCAGCTCGAAAAAGAAGGGGCGGATATTCTGGATCTCGGCGGAGAATCGACGCGGCCCGGCGCCGAAACTATTGAAACCGGAGAAGAGTTAAAAAGAATTCTTCCCATCTTGCAGGCCCTTAAGAATAAAATTCAAATTCCAATTTCCGTGGACACCACCAAACCCGAAGTGGCCCGCATTTGTTTGGAAGAAGGCGCGGAAATTATCAATGATGTGAGCGGCCTTAAAGATTCCGGCCAGGCGATGGCGGAAGTGATTCGCGACAGCGGGGCCGGGCTTATTTTGATGCACCGGCGGGGGAATCCTCAAACCATGCAATCCTTGGCGCGTTATTATGATGTGGTCCAGCAAGTGATCGGCGAACTCCGGGAAAGCGTGGATTCGGCGCTGGCCGCAGGGATTGAAGCAAAACAATTGGTGATTGATCCGGGTCTCGGCTTTGCCAAAACCGCGGAACAAAATTTCGAAATTCTTTCCCAGCTTGAACGTTTTCATGAGCTCGGCCTTCCCGTGATGCTCGGCCCCTCGCGCAAAACATTTATCGGGAAAGTTACGGGACGTGAAGCCGAAGACCGTGATTACGGTACTGCGGCCGTTGCCGCTTATGCCGTTATGAAACAGATTCAACTCATTCGGGTGCACGCGCCGGCTGCCACACGCGACGTTATTCGAACCCTCGAAGCCATTAAGGGAGCACAGCATGTCGGGACATTCTAAGTGGGCCAGTATTAAGCATAAAAAGGCCGCGGCGGATTCCAAACGCGGAAAGATTTTTACCAAACTGATCCGTGAGCTTACGGTGGCCGCGAAAATGGGTGGCGGAGATCCCAATACCAATCCAAGGCTTCGTACCATTATCGATACGGCCAAAGATGCCAATATGCCGGCCGATAATATAGAACGGGCCATTAAAAAGGGAACCGGCGAACTTGAAGGTGTTACTTACGAAGAAGTGGCCTATGAAGGATACGGCCCGCAAGGCGCGGCGCTTTTGGTTCATTGTTTGACGGACAATAAAAACCGTACGGCTGCGGAAATCCGCAGTATTTTCAGCAAAGCCAACGGGGCCATGGCGGGTCAAGGTTCTGTCGCCTGGCTGTTTGAAAAAAAGGGTTTGATTGTGGTAGATGCTTCCAAAACGACCGAGGATAAACTGATGGAAATTGCGCTTTCCGCCGGCGCGGAAGATTTATCCCAGTCCGGAACTCATTTTGAAGTAACTACGGCGCCGCACGATTTCGAGGCGGTGCGCGAAGCCGTTAAAAAAGCCGGAATTGCTATGGAATCTTCCCAGGTTACCATGATTCCTAAAAATCTGGTGCCGGTTTCAGCCGAATCCGCGCGCACGGTGCTCAAGCTGATCGAGGCCTTGGAAGATCATGATGATGTTCAAAATGTTTACACCAACTGCGATATTCCTGATGAGGTCGTCAAGGAGATGGGATGATCATCTTGGGGGTTGATCCGGGGACTCAAAGAACGGGGGCCGGGTTGATCAAAAAAACCGGCGCCGGTTATGAGCTCATTCATGCCGATGTCATTCAAATCAAGCCGTCGCTTCCTCGAGCGCAAAAACTTTTACAGATTTACCAAGCCCTTTCCGAAATGATCTGCCGTTTTCATCCCGACATTCTTGCCTTGGAAAATATTTTTTTTGGAAAAGACATTCAGGCCATGGTGAAAATCGGGGAGGCCCGCGCCTGCGCCATGCTTGCCGCTTCGGAAAACGGCATTGACGTTGTAGAATACCCCCCGGCCCGGGTGAAAGAGTCCGTGACCGGAAACGGGCGTGCCACCAAAGAACAAATGCAGCTTATGGTGCAGCGCCTTCTTCATCTGGAAAGTCTGCCGGCCTCGGATGCGGCCGATGCCTTAGCCGTGGCGCTTTGTCATGTGCATTCTTCGAAAAAACTTGTAATGGCAACCGGGGTTTAACCTTATGTACGAATATTTAAGCGGACGTTTGGTAGAAAAAAATACCGGAAGCCTCATTTTGGATGTGGGCGGAGTCGGCTACGCGGTGACCATTCCGCTTTCTACTTTTGAATCCCTCCCGCCTCTGGGTCAAAGCGTAAAAATTCTCACCTTTTTTGTGGTGCGCGAAGATGCTCAGGCCCTTTATGGATTTTTAAGCGAATCAGAAAGGTCCCTTTTCAAAATGCTTCTTTCGATTTCGGGAATCGGGCCTAAAATGGCCATTACGGTTCTTTCGGGATTAACTCTTCCTGATTTAAAGCGGGCGATTGTGGATGGTTCCGTTCATTTGCTCACCGGGATTTCCGGAGTGGGAAAGAAAACGGCGGAAAGAATTATTATCGAGCTTCGCGAAAAATTGGTTTTAGATGAAAGACGCATGCCCGAGTCCCAAGCCTCTTCGGCTGTTTTGCAGGAACAAGACGGACTCTTTCAGGATTCCTTACAGGCTTTGATTCAGCTGGGCTACAAAAAACAAAACGCCAAAGAGGCCATTCAAAAGGCTTTGAAAAATCATAAACCCGAAGATCTTTCCGCCGAAGTCTTGGTGCGGGAATCTCTAAAATATGTGTAAACTCCAATGACCCAAGATCGTTTGCTTAACGCCGATTCCAGGCCCGAAGACGAAGAAATCGATTTGACGCTCCGGCCGTCATCACTGGATGAATTTGTCGGGCAAAATAAACTTCGAGAAAATTTGAAGATTTTCATCGAGGCGGCCCGTCAGCGCAAAGAGCCGCTGGATCACGTACTTTTTTTCGGCCCTCCGGGCCTTGGCAAAACTACGCTGGCCCATATCATGGCCAAAGAAATGGGAAGTAATATCCGCGCGACCTCAGGCCCCGTGCTTGAACGCCCCGGCGATTTGGCGGGTGTTCTCACCAATCTTGAAGCCGGCGATGTGCTGTTCATCGATGAAATTCACCGTATCTCCCATTTGGTGGAAGAATACCTTTATCCGGCCATGGAAGATTTTTCCATTGATATCATGATTGATAAAGGCCCCAATGCGCGTTCCGTGAAAATTAATGTTCCGCCGTTTACGCTAGTCGGTGCGACGACCCGGAGCGGACTTTTGACGGCACCGCTTCGCTCGCGCTTTGGCATTGTCGAAAGACTCAATTATTATGAAGATGAAGATCTTTCCCATATTCTCCGGCGTTCCAGCCGTATTATGAAAATCGAAATTGACCGGCAGGGCGAAACGCAAATTGCGCGCCGTGCACGCGGCACGCCGCGCGTGGCCAATCGTTTGCTGCGCCGTGTGCGGGATTTTGCGCAGGTGAAGGGATTTCCAAAAATTACAAGCGAAGCAGCGGAAATGGCCCTGCAAATGCTGGATGTCGATCAAGAAGGCCTGGATCCCATGGACAAACGCATCCTTCAATACATGATGGATCATTGTGAAGGAGGGCCTATCGGCGTCAACAGCCTTGCGGTGGGAGTCGGCGAAGATGCGGAAACCCTGGAAGAAATTTACGAGCCTTATCTTATTCAGCGCGGATTTTTGAAACGCACCTCAGCGGGACGGGTCGTGACACGGCGTTCTTACGAACATTTCAACCGCACGCCTCCCGCACGATCGAGCGAACTCTTTTAACGAATCAGGACTTCTTAGCCGAAACATAAGGTATGGAAATTTTCGAAATTATAAAACCTATCGTCGAAATCGGATTTATTTGGGCGCTTCTTTACTACCTTATCCGCTTTTTCGAAGGCACGCGTGCCATGCAGGTTTTGATGGGGCTCGTCATCCTCGCCGTGATTTTTAATATCGCCAAATTTTTCCAACTCAATTCGATTAACTGGGTGCTGACCAAGCTCTTCGCGGTGGGAGTCGTGGCCTTCCTGATTATTTTCCAGCCCGAACTTCGCCGTGCGCTGGCCCGTATCGGGCAAAATACTTTTCTCGGCGGATTTTTGAAAAAGGGCGGCACCATGGATGAACTGGTTCAGGCCTGCGAACATTTATCGCGCCAAAGAATCGGGGCGCTTGTGGCCATTGAACGTGACGTCGGCCTTAAAAATTATATTGAAAGCGGCATGATTCTGGATTCCAAAGTCAGCACCGAGCTTTTGATCACGCTTTTTTCGCCTAACACGCCGACCCATGACGGCGGCGTAATTATTTCCGGCGAAAGAATTGCCGCTTGCGGCTCGCTTTTTCCGCTCAGTCAAAAAACCGATCTTGCGCGTTCCCTTGGCACGCGTCACCGGGCGGCGCTCGGTCTCACGGAAGAAACCGATGCCGTCTGCGTGGTGGTCTCGGAAGAAACCGGAAATATTTCGGTGGCAGTTTATGGAAAACTTACCGGGGCTCTCGACGGCGAAGGGCTCAGCCGGGTTTTGATGAGCCTTTTCAAAGCGGGTGAAAATAACAAACAAACCATCAAGGAATTTCTCGAGAAAAACTGGAAGGCCTTCCGGGAGAAAAGTCACACCTCATGATCAAATGGTTTGTCAAAGATTGGGGCGTCAAATTAATTTCGTTACTTCTGGCCATCGGCCTTTGGTATTACGCCGTGGGCGAAGAAGGCATTGAAGTGACACGCACCGTTCCCCTGAAAATCAAGGTTAAAAATCCTCATATGAGCGTTCTTTCGGTTTCGACTCCCGCGGTGGACGTGACGCTGCAGGCGCCGCGCGCGCTTTTAAACGAAATGACCTCGCATGAAATTTATGCCGAGCACGAAATCGGCGACGAGGCCAAAACCGCCGGTGAATATTCTTTCCGTCTGGAAACGGGAGAAGTGAAAGTTCCCAAAACCGAAGTCCGTGTTGTGCGCATTCAGCCGCCGGTGATCGAGGTGAGTCTCGATGAATTGATTGTTCAAAAGCTTGAAATTAAGCCGGATTTTGTCGGCGAGCCGGCGGTGGGTTATCAAGTGGTTACGGGTGAAATTCAGCTTAATCCCAATGCGGTATTGATTGAAGGGCCCAAAGGAGAACTCGAAAAACTGGACGCCATTAAGACCGAAAAAATCCATTTGATCGGCCGTATCCGGTCTTTCCGGATTACGGTGGGGCTGGCGCTTCCGCAAAATGTGAAGACTCTAAGCGAGGCCTTGATTGATGCCTATGTTCCCATTAAAGAAGAATCGGGCGAAAAAAAATTCGAAAATGTTCCGGTTCTGGTACTCAAACCCAATCAAAAAAATTTACAGGCTGAAATTAATCCTGCGGAGGTTTCTTTTACGCTTCGAGGATCTAAAAGCCAGATCGATAAACTTTCGGCGGATCAAATCCAGACTTATATCGACGTAACGGTGCTTGAAGCGGGGACTCACGAAATCCCTTTAAAAATGCTGCTTCCCTCAGACGTAAGTTTGAAAGACGATCCTTTGAGCGTGAAAGTTACCCTCAAAAAATAATTTTTCCCATGATAAAACTCGGTGTCAATCTTGATCATGTCGCAACTTTGCGTCAGGCCCGCGGCGGCCATGTGCCCAGCCCGGCTAGGGCGGTGCTCGAAGCCGAAAAGGGCGGCGCGGACGGCATTACGCTTCATTTGCGCGAGGATCGCCGGCATATTCAGGATTCGGATTTGTGGGAAATAAAAAAAATCTGCCGCGTTCCTATAAATCTTGAAATGGCCCTTCATCCCGGAATTATTCGAATTGCCCTCCGGTTCCGGCCCGAAAAAGTATGCGTGGTTCCCGAAAAACGGCAGGAGGTTACCACCGAAGGCGGGCTCGATGCCATAAAAAATGAAAGAGCGCTTAAAAAAATTATTCCCGGATTCAAAAAAAATAAAATTGAAGTGAGCCTTTTTATCGATCCTTCTTTCAAACAAATCGAGGCCGCCAAGAGGACCGGAGCCCAAGCCATCGAAATTCATACCGGGGCTTATGCCGATGCGCGCGGAGGAAAACATCCCAAAGAGTTGGTAAAAATTGCCAAGGCCGCTCGATATGCGCATTCGCTCGGGCTTATCGTGAATGCGGGCCACGGCTTAAATTATGAAAATGTTCACGCTATTTGCTGCATTCCTGAAATTTACGAACTCAATATCGGCCATTCGATTATCAGCCGTGCCGTTTTTACGGGGCTTCGCGCGGCTGTCCGCGAAATGAAGCGGTTGATAAAAAAATGAATCCCATCATTAAAGAAATCCGGGAAAAGTGGAAACCCCGCAAAGCAACTTCCCATAAAGGGGATTACGGCCGTGTTTTTATTTTGGCCGGTTCCAAAGGTTTGACGGGCGCCGCCCATTTGGCGGCGATGGGGGCTTTGCGGGCGGGAGCCGGTCTCGTAACGCTGGGCGTTCCCGAAAAAATTTATTCTATTCTTGCGCGCCGTGAGGCCGAAGTCATGGTCCGGCCTTTGGCTTCCACGTCCAAAGGAACTCTTGCGATCAAAAGTAAAAAAGAAATTCTGAATTTTGCAAAAACACAGGATGTTTTGGCGCTTGGCCCCGGTCTTTCTGTTTATCCTGAAACTCAAAAATTAATCCGTGAGCTTGCGGTTGAGACAAAAAATCCTTTGGTTCTGGATGCCGACGCTTTAAACGCGTTTATGGGACATGCCGCTCGTTTGCATCAAGTTTCGGGCCGGACGGTTTTAACGCCTCACCCGGGTGAGTTTCACCGTTTGTTTGGAGGAAGTCTTGGCCCCGGTGACCGTGAAAGAAAAAAACGGGCCTTGGAAATTGCAAAAAAATATCATGTGATTATGGTTTTAAAAGGCCATCATACGGTGATTGCCGATCCTTCAGGGCGCGTACATATCAACCTCACGGGAAATCCCGGCATGGCGACCGGAGGAACGGGAGATGTTCTGACCGGCGTGATTGCGGCTTTAATCGGCCAAGGGCTTTCTTTCTATGACAGTGCCCGTTTCGGGGTTTTTATTCACGGCTTGGCAGGGGATTTAGCGGCCCAAAAAATAGGCCAAACCAGCCTTGTGGCTGGGGACATTCTGAACTTCTTGCCGGCTGCCTTTCGTAAAATTTAAGTAAGTCTTCAGTGAAGCACGTAGGGATGTAAGACAAGAAAGGGCTTAGGGTTAAGCAAGACCGGCCGATGATAGGAAAGTGATGGCCGAGATAGAAAAGATTTCACTCCCACCCCCGCCTTTGGAAGTTCGCAACCG
>JACPXK010000088.1 GCA_016196565.1 Candidatus Omnitrophota bacterium
GATGCTTAATTTCGGCCGCGTGCACATTACCTCCGCGGTCACCCTTCACGAATACGATCTCATTTTTATCGTGGTGCAAATCGGGCTTTACGATTTCCGCTGTTCCATCAAGCCTTTTTTGGATGCCCAGAATATGGAAGATATCGAAAAGGATTTATTCGAAGGCCTTCACCGGCATCACATTGTGGATCTTTTGCGCAAAATCGACGGCTATTTCGGCGAAACCTATTATTCCTTGAAGGACCTTTTGCTCGTGGACCGGCTAAAAATTATTTCCCTTCTCACGCGGGAAATGATAGAAAAAATCAGCACGGTTTATGAACATCTTTATGACGAGAATCAAAAGATGAGTGAGATTTACCGTTCCGTCAATCTTCCGATCCCCGAAGAAATCCGTTACGCTGCCAAACACACCCTGGAAAGAAGAATCTATGCCGCGGTCAAAGACCTCGCTTCGGAAGGTTTTCAGCAGAAAAAAACGGTGGCGATTTATCGCCTCATTGAAGTGGCCAAGTCCTTTGAAGTGGAAATCCGCAAAGAGGAAATCGCCAAATTTCTCAACCGCGAATTAAAAAACCGCGCGAAGGAATTAATGAATTGTCTTGCCTTGGAAACGATTGAGGAATGCCATCAAATTCAGCGCATTGCCAAGCGTATCGGCGTCGAATTGGAACATAGGGAAACCCAGGAATATTTCTTTTTGCTGATGAAACGCTGGGTGACGGATCCGCAAACCTTGCCGGATATGTTGAAGAATTCAGAAAATCATCTTTTGCAGGTCATGGCGGAACTTCATCTTCACACCGAAGATTTGAAAAAACTTTTGCATAAATCAATCTCAGCCACGTCATCCTGAGAGAGTCGAAATGAAAGTTGCGGAAAAAAAGGCAGCGGGACAAACAACGGCGGCAAAAAGCGCCCGCAAAATTATTCGTTTTCTTGCGCGCCGCAAAGACTCCCTTTCACCTCTGTTGATCTTGACCCATGATTATCCCGACCCGGATGCCTTGGCCAGCGCTTATGCGCTTCATTATATGGCGGAGCATGCCTTCGCCGTTCAATCCCGGATTGCTTACGGAGGCATTATCGGAAGAATGGAAAACCGGGGGATGGTGAATATTTTAAAGCTTCCCATCCATAAATTCCGTGCGGCCGATTTAAAAAAATACACTCATGTCGCTTTAATGGATACCCAGCCGGGATTTGAAAATAATTCCTTTCCTTCCAACCGGCGTCCGGTCCTGATTATCGATCAACACCCCTATGTCACAAAACCCATGGCCGATTTGACGATTATTGATACCGAATGCGGTGCCACTTGCGTGATTTTGGCGCAGGCACTTTTAATTTTAAAATTGCCGATCCCGGCCCCCGTAGCGACCGCCTTGGCTTATGGCATTTTAACCGACACCCTTAATCTTTACCGCGCCTCGCGTCCCGACGTGATTAAAATCTATTTAGACATTCTTCCTTTTTGTGACATGCGGGCACTGGCCAAAATTCAAAATCCGGTCCGTTCCAGAAAATTTTTCGCCACCCTGGACCGGGGCATTCAGCAGGCCATGATGAAGCGGGGCCTGATGGTTTCAAAATTGGGGGATGTGGAAAGTCCTGATCTTGTGGCGCAAGTGGCCGACTTTTTACTTACTTATAAAGGGGCCCATTGGGTCGTCTGCCTCGGCCGTTTTAAAGGAAGGCTTCATGTTTCCCTGCGCATGGAAAAAAGCCAGGTGACGGCCAGCGAAATCCTTCGGGATGTCTTTCTCGACCGGAGCGATGCCGGCGGTCATGACGTGATTGCGGGAGGAAGTTTTTATGTGGGTTCTAAAGCGGCGCAAAATATTTGGGAAGAAGCGGAAAACCAATTGATCGAAAGGCTTTTGAAGCGGCTTCGAATTCCTTTAAAAGGGGAATTTTATTATCCTTTTGTTAAGGTGCTTGATGCCTCGGCCTAGTTTGCTCCCCATTGTCAGAAAATATTTTGAAGAGGATCCCGTCCGGGCCGCCCATAGTCTTGAAACTCTGGATCAAGATGAAGCGGTTTCGGTTTTAAAATCCCTTCCTCCGGTGCTTTCGGCCGAGGCCTTTCCTTATCTTCAGGCAGGCCACGCCGCCGGCCTTTTAAAGCAAACCTCTCCGGAATTTTTCAAGGTCATTATGGAAAAATTGGAGCCGCAGCAAGGCGCCGCCGTTTTTATGAATCTTCCCGCCGAAACGCGCCAGGTTTTTCTCGATCATCTTTCCGAAAA
>JACPXK010000089.1 GCA_016196565.1 Candidatus Omnitrophota bacterium
AAGAAAAACGGCGAAAGCGAGCGAACCCAGAATTTTAATAATGGCCATGAGGACTGTGAACTTATTTTGCAGTCATTATCTTTGATTACGAACGTTTTGACAAGTTTATAAGTAAGTGAGTAGTGTCAAGATCTCTGGACACTTTCAAGAGTGTCTGTAAATAGAATCTTCGATGGTTTGACCTTCTTTGGTGGTTGTTCTTGCCTTTGTTTGTGAAGCTCCTGAATGACGCCAAAGACCCAAAGATTTAAGGCGTTAACGGACTGGTAATAGCCTTGTGTCTTGAGCCGGCGGCGGACTTCCTCCTGGTCTCTCTCAAGGGAGTTGGTGGAGCTTATAAGATCACGGTCTTCGGAGAAATCGTAGAACTTCAAGGTGTCGGGAAAACTTGCTTTAAAGAGCCGGACGGCGGAAGGTTCGAGTGGTTGCCACTTGAAGCAAAACACCTGGAACCGCATGAGGGCCTCTTTTTTGGTTTGAGACTTATAGATCTTGGAGGCATCCTCCATCATGGTCTGGCGGTGTTTGTATTTATGCCGTGTATGAGCGGCAAGATTACGAAGTACATGCACATGACAGAGCTGCCACTGGGCATAAGGATAGACCATCTGGATGGCGGCTTTAATGCCTTTTGAGCCGTCAGAACCGACGAGCCTTAGGTGTTTACCTTTTAAGCCTCTGCGGTAGAGGTCGTTTAAGAGACTGGTGACTTCAGTCTCTGTCTCGCCCTGGGCCAGGCGGAAGCTTAGGATCTCTTTGTGGTTTTGGATATCTATCCCCATCACGAATAGGATGACCTTCTTTTTAACCTCGCCGTTTATCTTGACCTTCACCCAGAAGCCGTCGGTTAAAAGATACTTGTACTTGTCCTCTAGGGATCTGGTTCTAAACTCCGACAGATCCCTGGAGAGGGTCAAGAGGAGCCTCGAGGCGGTGGAGGGACTGACGGAGTCTCCCAGAAACGCCTTAAAGAACCTCCTTTGCTTACGGGTGGACAGGCCCAGGATCATGGAGAGCACCACCATCCGGTCAAAGTCCTTATGACGGCGCTGGTAGCGCTGGAAAATACTGTACTTGATCCCTGCTTTTTTTGAGGCGTCTTTAAGCCGCGGAACTCTAAGCTCTGATCGCCCAAAGCTTGTGGTCAAGAATCGGGGATAAACGCCTTTGCGGTGGCCGCGTCTTTTAAAGACAGCCCTCTCGTGCCATTTGGCGCCGACCTGGCGTTCAAATTCATCACAGACTGAGCTCTGGATCATGTGTTGGACAGCGTGGTGGGCTTTTTGGCTGAAACTATCCATGGCTCCTGTCATCCCGATCTGCCTTAAATTCCTGTTTAAATATTTGAACTGAACTGCTAGATTATCACTTGAGAAGTTAACGCTTCTCATGGCGTACCTCCTTCTGCTTTAGGTTATCGTTTGGGTTAAAACAACAACCTTGAAGGGTACGCCATCTTTTATTTTAGTTACAGACTTTAAACCTACCTGTTTCTACCGCCCTTGGTCTTGGAATTGTCCAGAGAATGGTACACTACGTTTTATTCGAACACTGAGGATGGAACCCCTGTTTCCTCTGTAAGCTGTTCTGATATTTTATCCAAAACTTTTCGGGAAACCGGCAGAATGCGCGAATCCTTAGGCGAACGACCTAAGGAATAGACTTGAACGAATTCGGGCTGGATGGCGCCAACGGCTTGTATCCATTCCCGCACCGCTTCTTCGCCGGTATTCTGCATGTGATGGCCGGTGAAAAACAGGCTTTGTAGCACCGTATTTTTTAAGAGCCGGAGCCCCTCTATCATCTTCTCCCATTGGATGCTTTCCGAAGGCTCATTAACCGATCTAAATTTCGAGGAAGTTCCAGCATCCAATTTCATGAATCTTCCATCGAGCTTCATGAGAG
>JACPXK010000090.1 GCA_016196565.1 Candidatus Omnitrophota bacterium
ACCGGCGAAGGAGCCGCAAACTTTGCCTGGTCAATGGTAGGAAGATTGCAATTGGGAGAAAGCTTGGCGGAATCCGGGCAGCAGGAATGGTCTTGAACCGGACGAAGGACCGCTTGATCGCTCATCGAGGCCTCACAGCAATGGCAGAAAAAACCCAGCGCTGCCGGCATAATCATCACCGCGAAAACCACCATGGTTAAAATTTTTTTTGTTTCTCTATTCATGAATTTGCCCTGTGCACAGGCATTAATAATGTACCCCTCGAAACAAGGACTGTCAATCACCGGAAATTCAGGCTTTGGATTGGGAAAGATTTTCCAATTCAGCTTTAGGTTGAACGGAAGCGGTCAGAAGCCCCGGCAGGGGCTGCTGGCTTTTTAGCTGTAACAGCTTCTCATCAATACGTTTACGAATACTGGCAAGTTCCAGTTTGGCGTTGCGTATTTCACGGGAAAATTGGTCGCGTAATTCTTCCGCTTTCTCGCGCTCCGATTCATTTAGGCAAAAAAGATAAACGCCCAAAGCAAAGCGCTGGCCGTCTTTTTCCAGTTTTTTAGTGAGCCCTTCGGCCCGGCGGTAACGGTCTTCCACTTTGCCCAAATCAAGTTCCGTGGGCTTTCCCTGACTGATTAATTGAACCGCCTCATGGGCAAATTGAGCAATTTGATGAGATTTCTCAGCGATGACCTTGGAAATCCTTAAATGCCAGGAAAGAAAACGGCGTGAGCTGAAAGCTTCTTTTAACCGGGCAAGAATATCTTCGGAACGTTCCAGGCGCCCGGCCGTGACATCAAGTTCCAGCGCGGCAAGCGCAGGAACCGAAGGTTCTGAAAAGATTTTTCCGGCAAAGAAAATGGAAGAAAGCATAAAAATCCAGAAAAGGCCGGCGGAGTAAAGCTCATGAAAAAAAGCGCCGGAATAATTAAGTGCGAGCAGAACGCAAAGGCCGATGTGAAATCCAAAAAGGACTTTGAGAAATCGGGGGCTTTTTTCTATAAACTTGGCAATTCCCTGAGGAAAAAATAAAAACCCGGCGAAAGAAAAAACCGCGCCCGCCCCGTAAACTGCGGCCATCAGAAAATTAATCCAAAGCACCAGATGGCCGAACGCCGAGGCTTCGGTTTCATATTCGTTCCGGTAACCGGCGGCGGCAGAAGCCGTATTGGCGATAATCAAAGCATAAAATCCGAGTAAAAGAGAAAGAAAGCAAAGAGAGGTTTCTTCATGAATTCCGAGCGTGCGGGCGAGAGGGTTTCTCCCCTTTTCCAAAAAAAGAATAGGCAGATAAACTCCGAAAATCATCACCAGATGAAAAAGCATGAGAAATACAATGCGGGAATTCTGGACCCAATCGGCATTCACCCCGGTTTCTCCAAAGGTTTTCAGAGCGGCCCCAAGGGAAACCAGACTTAATAGGCCAAACCCCCAAGTCTGGGCCTTTTGAGCATTTTCTAGGGAGATTTGGGACCTGAGCCTTAAAGCGAGAAATTCTATCCAGTTGGTCTTTTCCACAGCGGGCTATTATAGATTCAAATAGAAAGGGCGCAACTAGTTTTTA
>JACPXK010000094.1 GCA_016196565.1 Candidatus Omnitrophota bacterium
AATTTCTCGGAGCCACGGTTCAGGTGGTGCCGCATGTCACAGACGCCATCAAACAGCGCATCCGGGATGTTTCTAAAGGCAAGCGCATTGATGTGGTGATTACGGAAATCGGCGGAACCGTCGGTGATATCGAATCACTGCCTTTTCTTGAAGCCGCCCGCCAATTCCGCCATGAAGTCGGCCGTGAAAATTCCTTATTTGTGCATTTAACGCTCGTTCCTTATATTCGCGCGGCCGGGGAACTCAAAACCAAACCCACCCAGCATAGCGTGGGGACTTTGCGCGAAATCGGTATTCAGCCCGACGTTTTGATTTGCCGCACCGAAAAGAAAATTTCCAAAGCCCTCAAAGATAAAATCGCCCTTTTTTGTAACGTGGATACTCCTGCGGTTATCGAGGCGCGCGATGTGCGTTCCATTTATGAAGTCCCTCTCATGTTTAAGGATCAAGGCCTGGACGAAGTGATATGCCGTTATCTCAAAATCGAATACAAGGCCGGAAGCCTTCATGATTGGAGAAAAGAAGTGGTGGAAAAAGCGCTTCATCCCAAGTATTCCGTAAAAATCGCGGTGGTGGGAAAATACATCGATCTTCAAGACGCTTACAAATCCATTTATGAATCCCTGAAACACGGCGGCATCGCCAATGATACGGAAGTGGTTTTCAAACGGTTTAATTCCGAAAAAATTCTTAAAAGCAATTGTGCCCATCACCTCAAAGGTGTTTCGGGCCTCCTCATTCCCGGAGGATTTGGCATGCGGGGAATTGAGGGAAAGCTTTTAGCTATTCAATATGCGCGCGAAAATAAAATTCCCTTTTTGGGCATTTGTCTTGGCATGCAATGCGCCACCATTGAATTTGCCCGCAATGTTCTGGAATGGAAAGGCGCTAATTCCACGGAATTCAATAAAAAGACGCAATATCCCGTGATCAGTCTTTTGGAAGAACAGGAAAAGGTGGAAAATCTCGGCGGCACCATGCGCCTCGGCGCGCTGCCGTGTCATCTCAAAAAAGATACGCAGGCCCATAAAGCTTACAAAAGCGATGAGACGATGGAACGCCATCGCCACCGCTACGAATTCAATAATCAATACCGCGAAGATTTTCAGAAACAAGGATTCCGCATTTCGGGAGTTTCTCCCGGCGGAAAATTGGTGGAGATTATTGAATTGGAAGATCATCCCTGGTTTGTGGCCAGCCAATTTCATCCGGAATTCAAATCCAAGCCTGACAAAGCCCATCCTCTTTTCCGCGAATTTGTGAAGCATGCCCTTCTTTATCAGGAAAACGGAGTTCATCCGGATCCTGCCGGCACGAAGGTAGAAACCCCTCGTGATTCTGAGCCGGCGGAAGTCGCGGGGAAGGGATAATCGAATGTCCGTTAAATCCGTTTCTCTTGATTCTATTGTTTTCGGCGATCCCAAAAATTTTGTTTTGATCGGCGGGCCTTGTGTGATTGAAAGCGAAGAACACGCCCTTCGCCACGCCGAAAAAATTTCTCAAGCGGCGCGCGAACTGAAAGTCCCTTATGTTTTCAAGGCGAGCTATGACAAAGCCAACCGTTCTTCTTCCAAGTCCTTTCGCGGCCCGGGACTCGAAAAAGGACTTAAAATCCTGGCCAAGGTCAAAAAAGAATTCTCACTTCCCATCTTAAGCGACATTCATTGCCAGGAAGAAATCGGGCCTGCCAGCGAGGTCCTCGATATTCTCCAAATCCCCGCGTTTTTATGCCGGCAAACGGATTTGATTTGCGCGGCCGGACGCACGGGCCGTATCGTCAATGTTAAAAAAGGACAATTCCTTTCTCCCTGGGACGCCAAGAATATTGTGGATAAATTGGTGGAAATCGGCTGTCATAAAATTCTTCTGACCGAACGCGGTGTTTCTTTTGGTTATCAAAATCTAGTCAGTGATTTCCGTTCCATTCCGGTGATGCGCGGTTTTGGTTATCCCGTGGTTTTTGATGCCACGCATTCCGTGCAGCTTCCGGGAGGAAAAGGAAATGCCTCCGGCGGCATGGCTGAATTCATTCCCATGCTTGCCAAATGCTCCATCGTGGCCGGGGCGGATGCGGTGTTCATGGAAATTCATGAGAATCCTTCCGAGGCCCTTTCGGACGGCCCCAACGCTTTGCATCTTGCCAAATTAAAACCGCTGCTTGAAACTTTGATCTCGCTTAAAAAATTAATTTCTGACGAAGAAGAGGTCTTGGTATGAGCGCCGCTGTTTTGAAAACGGCCCGTCAAATTTTCAAAATCGAGGCCGAAGCCATCCGCCGGCTCGGTCGAAATCTGGGCCGGTCTTTTGAAAATGCGGTTGAGATAATGGCCAAATGCCAAGGACGGATTATTCTAAGCGGCATGGGAAAGCCGGGATTTATTGCCCGGAAAATTGCGGCGACGCTGGCATCCACCGGATCCCCGAGTTTATTTTTGCATCCGGCCGAAGCGATTCACGGGGACTTGGGTATGGTCACGGAAGACGATGTCATGATCGCCATTTCCAATAGCGGCGAAACCGAGGAAATCGTCAAAATGCTTTCAACCGTGAAAAAAATCGGGATTCCGCTTATTGCCATGACAAGCAATGCGGATTCCGCCTTGGCCCGCAATGCCGATGTGATTTTGAATTTGGGTGTGACGCGTGAAGCTTGCCCGCTCAA
This sequence comes from Candidatus Omnitrophota bacterium, assembly GCA_016196565.1. Next base: position 2,663 of record JACPXK010000094.1, read on the forward strand.
TCTGTCGCCTTCGGCTTCCACCACCGCGGCTTTGGCCATGGGTGATGCCTTGGCACTATCCCTTTTAAAGAAAAAAGGATTTCAAACCGAAGATTTCGCCCTGCTTCATCCGGGCGGAAGCCTCGGAAGAAAACTTTTAAAGGTCAAAGATTTAATGCGCCGCGGAAAGTCGAATCCTACCGTCCTTCCCAAAACTACCGTGAGAAAAACCCTTTTGGCCATTACCTCCGCGCGTGCAGGAAGCTGCAGCGTGGTCGATAAAAAGGGAAAGCTGATCGGGATTTTTACGGACGGGGATTTAAGACGGCATTTGAAAGAAAACGGAGAAATGATTTTAAAAGAACCGGTGACAAAATTGGCGACGCCCAGGCCGCTTAGCATACGCGAAGACAGGCTTGCCGCCGAAGCGCTTCATTTGCTTAAAACCAAGAAGATAGACGAATTGCCGGTCGTGGATAAATTCGGCCGCTCCGTCGGGCTTTTGGATGTTCAGGATCTTTTGAAAGCGGGATTCGTTTAGTGGCAAAGAAAAAACCGTATCGTTTTGTTTTGTATCTTGCCGCGCGCTTGGTGGCAGGCATGGTTTATATTTTGCCGCGGCGTGTCGCGCTGGCGCTGGCACGGGCCATGGGATTTTTTTCTTATTTGATTGTTTGGCGGCACCGGATCCGGACGGTTGAAAATTTGAGGCGTGCATACGGCCGGGAAAAATCAGAAGCCGAAATTAAGCAGATAGCGCGCAAGGTCTTTGAAAATATGGCCGAGACGGCCGTGGAACTGCTTCAAATGCCCAAGCTCAATTTCGAAAAAGTCCGCCGTATCGTGGACACCGGAAACGCTTTTGAGATTTATCAAAAACTTCTGGCGGAAGGCAAAGGCATTATTTCGATCACGGCCCATATCGGTAATTGGGAACTGTTGGCCGGTGTTTTCGGCCTGGCCGGATTTTCCGGCGGTGTTTTGGCGCGCCGTATTTATTATGCGCCGTATAATGATTGGATTGTGGACGCGCGGCTTGCCATCAAAGTGCCGACCATTTACCGGGATGAATCCGCCAAAAGAATTTTTGAGCTTTTGGGCCGTAATCAAATTATCGGACTCCTTCCCGATCAAGATATTGAAGGCTTGAAAGGGGAATTCGTTCCTTTTTTTGGGGAGCCGGCTTATACGCCGATTGCCCCGGTTAAAATTGCGCTGGCAACCGGTGCTCCTATTGCGGTGAATTTTTTAATCCGCCAGCCGGGCGACCGTTACAAACTCGTGATGGGAGAAATTATACGCCCGGTGGTTCAAACCACGCGCGAAGAGGCCGTGCGGCAATATACGGCAGTTTGGATGAAAGCAATTGAAGATATGATACGGGCCTATCCCGAACAATGGGCCTGGATGCATAACCGGTGGAAAACACAGCCGGCGGAGGCGGCCTCAGAATCGTTAGAGGCGAGGAAGGTGGCATCCTAATGATCAGAAAAGTAATTATCGCATCTCTTAGTTTTGTGGTTTTGTATATTGGAATTATTCAGCTTCAAGTTCATTTTGTTTCCCGCGTGCCTAAAAAACAGGCCAGTGAAAAAGAATCCGATGTTTTGCATAAGGTCTATGCTTTTTCTTTTTCCAAATATACGGCAGACGGAAAAAAAGAAATCGAAATCGAAGGCGATTCCGCCAACATCCTCACCCAAACCGTGGATTTGATGAATGTGGTGGCCAAGGCTTATGCCGAAGAAGTTCCTGTCACCATTACCGCCGATCAAGGAAGTTATGACAAAACCGCCAACATGGTGCATCTGCAAAAAAATGTGGTGGCGACCACAGAAAACGGGACAAGGCTTTTGACCGAAGAGCTTGATATTCATCCCGCCAAACAAACTATGGAAACCGAGGTCATGGCGGAAATCAAAAAAGATAATATCAATGTGAAAGGGCTCGGGGCCCAAGGGGATTCCCAGCTGAAGAAAGTTCAGTTCAAAAAAAAGGTCACCGTGATGGTGCAGGATCCGGATGCCAAAGATCAGGGGCCGACCGTGATCACCTGTGACGGACCCTTGGTGGTGGATTATGAAAAAAACATCGCTCATTTTAAAGATAACGTTGAGGCCCAAGACGCGCGCGGAAAACTTACGGCGGATGTCATGGATGTTTATTACAACAAAGTGACCCGGCGTGTTTCCAAAATTGTGGCAATCGGCAATGTCGTCATCGAAAATCCGGACGGCAATAAAACTTACAGCGACAATGTGATTTACCTGGCCGATGAGGGAAGGGTTATTTTCGGCGGGGACGCGGAAGCCTTGTATGTGGAAGGTTCCAAAACCGATGTCAGTGAGAAAGGATTGTTCCCTTCCTAAGGGTTTGCCATGTACCTTTTAGAAACCAAACAACTCAAAAAAAGTTATAAGGGCCGTACGGTCGTCGACGGTGTCAGTATCAATATCGCCCGCGGAGAAATCGTGGGGCTTTTGGGTCCCAATGGGGCCGGTAAAACCACCACCTTTTATTCGATTGTGGGTGTCATTAAGCCGGATGCCGGCCATATTTATTTCCGCGGCGAGGAAATCACTTTGCTTCCGATGTATCAGCGCGCGCGCCTTGGCATCGGGTATCTTTCGCAAGAGCCCTCCATTTTCCGCAAATTAACGGTGGAAGAAAATATCATGGCCATTTTGGAGACCTTGGATATTCCTCAAGCCGAAAGGGACCGGCGTTTGCGGCGGCTTCTGGAAGAACTCGATATCGCTTACCTGGCTAAAAACAAGGCCTACACTTTGTCCGGAGGGGAAAGGCGCCGTTTGGAAATTACCCGGGCGCTTGTGACCAATCCTTCTTTGATTCTTTTGGACGAGCCTTTCAGCGGGGTGGACCCGATTGCGGTTTTTGAAGTGCAGAAAATCCTGCAAAAATTAAAGGCCCAAGGCTTAAGCATTCTTTTAACCGATCACAGCGTGCGTGAAACTTTGTCGATTACCGATCGCTCTTATCTCCTCTACGAAGGCAGGGTGGAAGTGTCCGGGACGTCACAATTTCTTGCCAGCGATCCCAAGGCGCGTGAAATTTACCTGGGTGAAAAATTCAGCCTGGCTTAAACTATATAATAGAAAGACGGGAAAATTATGGACATCAGATTCTTAGGGAAGAATATTTCGGTTACCGAAGGTATGCGCGATCATTTGCGGGACAAGCTCACGAAGCTCGAAAAATATTCCCCCCGCCTGATCGAATCGCAGGTTGTTCTTAAAAAAGAAAAATACCTTTTTGACGCTCAAGTCACGCTCACGGCCAAAAACTTTCAGGCTTACGGAGAAGGCAAACGCAAAGAAAATATTTATGCCGCGATGGACGAGGCCTGCCTGCGGGTGGAAAAGCAGCTCAAAAAATTCCGGGAGAAAATCAAAGACCATCACAAAGAACACGGCGAAAAGGCCCTTTCTCCCAAAGTAAGAACGGCGCAAAGCATTTTGAAGGAAGCGGTATTGCAGGGCCCCAAACCGAAGATTGTCCGTTCCAAGGCCTTTGCTTCCAAACCCATGTCGGTGGAAGAAGCGAGTTTGCAGCTGGAAATTTCATCTGAAGATTTTCTTGTTTTTTCGAATGCAATCACCAAAAAAGTTAATGTCCTTTTCAAGCAGGCAGAAGGTATTCACGGTTTAATCGAACCGGAATTTTAGCGGGAGGCTAACTCGAAAATGAAAATTACGGAGTTTTTGGATAAACGCGGCATCAAATTGAACATGGCATCAACCGAAAAGGAGGACGCCCTCAAAGAGCTTGTGGATGTGCTGGCGGGTGTGGCCGACATCGGCGACAAAAAAAGCATTGTGCGCTCTTTGATTGAGCGGGAAAACCTGGGCTCGACGGGCATCGG
>JACPXK010000097.1 GCA_016196565.1 Candidatus Omnitrophota bacterium
AAAGCCGATCGCCGCTTGCCGCCATCAAAGGCAAAGCCGGCGTTTATCGAATTGTCGAGATCGAAGAAAAACTTCATTGGGACAGGGGATTCGAGAGTTACCGCCAACTTTTGCCTCAGCAGGCCAAGGGCTTAAAGGACGGCGACATTGTCAGGGCCAAAGGTGCCGACCGGTTCGAAAAAATACGGGGCGGCAAACGTTCGGACCTTTACACCTATGAGGCCGGCCTGATCCGGGTGATTGACGCCGACACTTTTTGGATGCGCATTTGGACCCAGCGGCCGGAATGGCGCAAAGAAAAACTCCGGCTTCGAGCGATTGATGCTCCGGAGCTGAGTACGCCGGAAGGCAAGGCGGCCAAACGCTTTGTCGAAGCGCTTTTTAAAAAGGCGCAGTCCGTGACGGTGACGACCACCAAACCCGACAAGTATCACCGCTATCTCTCGGATGTTTATTTGAAAATGCCGGACGGAGCGGAAATTTTTCTCAACCATCATCTTTTGCAAACCGGCCGCGCCGTGCGTATGGCCAAAATCCCGCCCAGCGAATGGGAAAAGGAATAAATAAAAGGCTATGCTATAATTTTAATAGTTTAGCAACGGAGCTTACTCATGACAATCAAAGACATCGAAAAAGTGATTACAAATCTACCACCCAAACAACTGACGGCATTCCGAGCTTGGTTCTATAAATTTGAAAATAGTGCTTGGGATAAGCAGTTTGAACAGGACGTCAAAAAAGGAAGACTTGATAAAATCGCAGAGGGAGCGATTGAAGATTATAAAAAAGGCCATTGCCGGGAATTATGAGGCATTTTGCCAGTCCTTCCTTTTGGAAGGGTTACTATAAGCTCACTAAAGGCCTTCAGAAGTTAGCCGATCAGAAGTTTGATTTATTGAAGAAAAATCCTCATCATCCCTCCCTTAATTTTAAAAAAGTTGGAAAATATTGGTCTGTCAGAGTGAGTATCAAATACCGGGCTTTAGCCGTTGAAGTCGAAGATAATTTGCTCTGGTTTTGGGTTGGGACTCATGCCGAGTATGAGAAGTTAGTTTAATATAGTCTAGAAAAATCTCCGCAGAATCGCTATACTTGCCCTTTCTAATCATCCATTATTGCGAGAACCGTGAAAACAAATTGGACTTATGAAAAGGCCGGGGTGCCGCATTTAAAAGGGGACCCTGCGTATAACCGCGAAATTGTTAAGCTCATCCGTTCCACCCACACGCCCGGTGTGCTCGGAAGCGCCACCGGATTCGCAGCACTTTTCGATTTCAAAAAGGCCGGTGTGCGTGATCCGCTGCTGGTCTCTTCCACCGACGGTGTCGGGACCAAACTCGAAATCGCCCGCCTTCAAGGCCGCCACGACACAATCGGAATTGATCTGGTGGCCATGTGTGTCAACGATCTCATTACTTGCGGGGCCAAGCCCATTTTCTTCCTCGATTATTATGCGGCCGGAAAATTTAATCCCAGAATTACGCGCGAAGTTTTAAAAGGCATTGCTGACGGCTGCCGTGAGGCCGGCTGTGCGCTAGTGGGCGGCGAAACCGCCATCATGCCTGGTTTTTATAATCACAATCAAGATTTCGCTCAATATGATGTGGCCGGATTTTCGGTGGGAGTGGTGGACCGTAAAAAAGTAATTACCGGTAAAAATATTCGAAAAGGGGATGCTATTTTAGGCTTGGCCTCTTCCGGATTTCATTCCAATGGATATTCGCTTTTAAGGAAGATTTTTACGGAAAAGGATTTAAAGGGAAAGCTCGGAAAAGAGCTTCTTACGCCCACCCGTATTTATGTAAAGCCGGTTTTAAAGGTTGCCCAGAATGTCTCTGTCGGGGGTATTGTCAATATCACGGGGGGCGGTTTTGTCGATAATCTCCCCCGGGTGATACCCGCTGGTTTAGGTGCTACAATTTATATGGGCTCGTGGCCGGTTCCCAGGCTCTTTGATTTCGTGCGGGATTCTGGTAACATATCCGACTTCGAAATGATGCGTACGTTTAATCTCGGGATTGGGATGGTTTTAATCCTTAAAAGTGCGCGAATTTCCCAGGCACAAAGAATTTTGAAAAAATCGGGAATATCCTCCTGGGTGATCGGTAAAATTACCCGGGGACAGGGGGTCCAAGCGGTATGAAAGTTTTAATCGTCGGTTCCGGAGGACGTGAACACGCCCTTGCCTGGAAAATTTCTCAAAGCCCGCTTTTGACCAAACTTTACGCGGCCCCCGGAAATCCCGGGATCGCCCGCCTGGCCGAATGCCGGCCGGTCCAAGTCGATGACATTGCCGGGCTTCTTAATCTCGCCAAAACCGAAAATATCGATTTAACTATCGTCGGTCCTGAATCACCGCTTGTCGCGGGCATTACGGATGAATTTCGAAAAGCCGGCATCAAAATTTTCGGCCCTTCCAAATCGGCCGCCATGCTGGAAGGCAGCAAGGCCTTTGCCAAGGATCATATGAACAAACTCGGTATTCCGACCGCCCCTTATGAAGTTTTCTCTCATATTAATGAAGCCAAGCATTACTGTGTCGAAACCGATATGCCTGTCGTCATTAAAGCGGACGGCCTTGCCCAAGGAAAGGGCGTGATGATTTGCCAAACTTCTCAGGAAGCCGTGGCGGCGCTGACTCAAATTATGTCCGAGGGAGTTTTTGGCGACGCCGGTAAAAAAGTAGTGATCGAAAAAATGGTGGAAGGCGAAGAGGTTTCTATTCTGGCTTTAAGCGACGGCAAAAAAATTATTCCTCTCGCAAGTTCTCAAGATCACAAACGCGTTTATGACGGCGACCGCGGACCCAATACCGGCGGGATGGGGGCTTATTCTCCTTGCCCTTTTCTCACGGAAGAAAAATTTCATGAAATCGTGGACCTGACGATTCGTCCCATGATTCAAGGAATGGCAGCGGAAGGCAATCCTTATCAGGGCATTCTCTATGCCGGAATTATGATCACCAAGAATGGCCCGGTGGTTTTGGAATATAATTGCCGTTTCGGCGATCCCGAAACGCAGGTGGTTTTGCCGCGTCTTAAATCCGACCTTCTTCAAGTTTGCGTTGAAATTGCGGGCGGCGAACTTTCAACCGAAACCCTCGAATGGCATGACAAGGCTTGTCTTGGAGTGGTGCTTGCTTCAGGCGGTTATCCGGGATTTTATCATAAGGGATATCCGATTGATGGCTTGGAATCTGCCGCGCATTTGGAAGACGTGGCGGTATTTCATGCCGGTACCGCCTTCGACAAAGAGGGGAAAATTGTAACCAGCGGCGGACGGGTTTTGGTGGTGTCCGCTTTGGGAGAAAATCTTCGTGCCGCTCATGACCGGGCGTATTCAGTGATCGGAAGAATTCATTTTGAAGGCGGATTTTACCGCCGCGACATCGGCCGCAAGGCCCTGGAGGTATTAAGGTGACGGCAGGCAAGGTTGCCATATTAATGGGAAGTGATTCTGATTTGGAAATTATGAAAGAAGCGGCGGATGCCTTAAATGAATTCCAAGTGGCTAATGACATCCAAGTGCTTTCCGCGCATCGTTCTCCGGAACTTGTGAGCGAATTTGCTTCCAAGGCGCGGGATAATGGTTACAAAGTCATTATTTGCGGGGCCGGCGGTGCAGCTCATCTTGCGGGTGTGGTTGCGGCTCACACCACACTTCCGGTTATCGGTGTTCCTATCAGCGCCACGGCGCTCGCGGGCTTTGACGCACTCTTGGCAACGGCTCAAATGCCGGCCGGAATTCCGGTGGCGACCGTAGCAGTCGGAAAACCGGGTGCCCGCAATGCCGGTTTGCTGGCGGTTCAAATGCTGGCCATTTCGGACGCTGATTTGGCTAAGAAATTTTTGCAGTTCAAACAAAAACTTGTCGAGAGCGTCCGCGAAAAAAACAAAAAATTGCAATCTCAAACAAAGCCCCGCTAAACTTGATTTTTGATTCATGACATCCACCATGCTTGTCAAAATGGATTCCAGAGACCCTGACCTTGGCCGCATCCGGGAAGTTGCGCGCGCGGCAAGGGAAGGAAAAATTATCGGTTTTCCCACCGAAACCGTTTA
>JACPXK010000006.1 GCA_016196565.1 Candidatus Omnitrophota bacterium
AATGAAATACGCGCCGGAAAATTGGCTTTGATCACACCGGTGATAACATCCACAGAGGGCCGCTGGGTAGCAAGAATCAAATGAATGCCCACCGCACGGGAAAGCTGTGCCAACCTGGTAATGGCTCCTTCCACTTTGTCCTGGGCCACCATCATGAGATCCGCGAGTTCATCAATAACTAGCACAATATAAGGAAGACGGGACGGCACTACATTTTCAGAAGGTGGCGCATCTTGAAGTTGGGCCGCTGCCTCTTCTGAAAGCGGCCGGGTATTGAACGCTTGAATATTACGCACTCCCACCGTAGCAAATAATTTGTACCGGTTTTCCATTTCATTGACCACCCAATTTAAAGTATGGGCTGCCTTTCTAACATCGGTCACTACAGGAGCCAGCATATGAGGAATTTTATTGTAAATCGCAAGTTCTACCATTTTAGGATCCACCATCACAAATTTTAAATCCTCCGGCGACGAATAATAAAGAAGGGCTGTGATAATGGAATTTACACAAACTGTTTTTCCGCTGCCCGTAGTCCCGGCAATCAAAATATGCGGCATGGCGGCAAGATCTGCGACGAGTGGTTTACCGCTTGTGTCTTTACCAAGCGCAAGAGGTAAGGCACATTTTTTAGAACGAAAGGCTCCGGATTCAATCAATTCGCGCAGGTACACAACACTGGTGATTGAATTAGGAACTTCGATTCCGATCGCTGATTTGCCGGGAATAGGAATGATAAGACGAATGCTGGTGGCTTTTAACGCAAGTGCTAAATCATCCGAAAGCGCGGCGATAGAATTGACTTTGACTCCCGGCGCAGGCATTAATTCATACCGCGTAATGACAGGGCCTTGTTCCACTTCCATAACTTTGACTTCAATTCCAAAATCAGCCAAGGTTTCTTCCAGGATTTTAGAATTCCCTTGAAGATTATCTGTCTTAATGGCTTCACGCTGGGACTTTCTGAGCAAATCAATGGAAGGAAATACGTAAGCACCTTCCCGCACTTTCTTGGAGGAAATGACTCCTTCGAAACGGGACTCTTCGCCGGCAGCGGCCGGAGATGTTTCGGTTTTATCAGGCCTGGGTTTGACCTCCCGCACGGGGCGTGAAACAGCTTTAGCGGCTTCTTCTTTTTTAATTTCTTCTGCCGCTTCTTCAATGTCCGGCCGGTATTGCTTTACCTTCAAAGGCATTGGTGGAAGTTGAGGCTGAGGAGCGGCCGTCACAATCTTTGTGAGTTTTGGCGTTTTTCGAATAACCTTTTCCACCTGCTCTTGAAGAACATGGGTTTGAATCGAAAAACGCTCCTGGATCTTTTCGATTGTTTCAAAAATACCGCTGAATGTTTTTTGAAATTTTGCCGCGATATTTTTGACCAAGGGATAAATCAGAAAGTCGGTTGCCAAGAGAATGGAAAGTAAAAGGCAGGAGCTTGCCAAAATAAAACTCCCCACATATCCGAAATAACGTAAAAGATGATTGCCTACAAGATACCCCACAGCACCGGCTTTCTCGAGCCGGGTGACGGGATCAATGGAAATAGCGATTAAGGTTGAAGTTGAAAATAAGGCAATGGCCAGACCCACAAATTTAAAAAGTTTTTTTTCCGGAACTTTTTGCAGAAAAAAACATCCTGACCACAAAAGAAATATGGCGGGAATCATCAGCGAGCTGATTCCGAAAGTCGCGAGCAAGACAAAAGCAAGATAAGCGCCGGTAACGCCCGTCACATTATGAACAGGAAGAGCGGGAAGCGAAGTAAAAAACGGGATATCTTCGGGATGAAAGAAAACCAGACTTGTCAGACTGAAAAGTCCCAACAAGAGAAACAAAACTCCCCAGATTTCATTAATGCGTTCTTTTTTCATCGGATTTTATGGGTTCAAAAGGGGCCGGGCCCCTTTGGGTTCTAGTAACCTGTATGACCAAATCCCCCGCTTCCGCGGTGGGTAGCATCCAGATTATCGGCCACGAGGAGGGTAGCCTTTACGACTTCCGCAATGACCATTTGGGCAATTCTCATGCCGCGCGTGATGGTGAAATTTTCTTTTCCAAGATTAATCATAATCACTTGAATTTCACCCCGGTAATCCGAATCAATGGTCCCGGGAGTATTGAGGAGAGTAATGCCATGCTTGTGGGCAAGCCCGCTTCGGGGACGGATTTGGGCTTCTGTGCCGTGCGGAAGTTCAACAATAATACCGGTAGGAACAAGGTTTCGTTCAAGAGGAGCCAGAATGATTTCTTTGGGAATGGCGGCGAGAAGATCAAATCCGCTTGCCCCATGACTCATGTAACGGGGAAGATCGAGCCCTTCAAAATGGGGCAGGCATTTGACTTTTATTTCGAGCTCTTTCACCGGCGGGATCGGGAACGGGATCTATCGCCACGGTCACGGCCGCCGCCCCGAGGTTCTGAAATCACATCGCGCTCAACGTCCGGAGGAAGCGGAGAAAGGCCTCCTTCTTTGGCTTGCTTGATGCTCAAGCTTATTTTCCCTTGGGGATCCACAGCCGTCACTTTCACGGGCACAATGTCACCCACACGAAGGTATTCGGTCACATCTTTGACAAAACCGTCCGCGATTTCAGAAACATGACAAAGTCCGTCGGTTCCGGGAAGAATTTCACAAAAGGCCCCAAAATTCATGAGCTTCTGTACTTTTCCCTGATAAATTCTTCCGATTTCCGGATCTTCGGCAACGGCCTTAACACGCCGCACAGCCTCATCGCTGGCTTCGGCATCGGTGGAGGCAATAAAAACACGGCCGTCGTCTTCGATATCAATTTTGACGCCTGTATCTTCCACGATTTTTTTGATGTTCTTGCCGCCGGGACCGATAAGCTCACCAATTTTGGCAGGATTAATTTTGATGGTGATAATACGTGGGGCATAGGCTGAAAGCGTTTCGCGCGGAGCCGGAATCGCGGCTTCAATTTTCTCCAGAATTTTGAAACGTGCCTCCTTGGCATGCTCAATGCATTCTTTTAAAATATCTTCCGTAACACCGTCGATTTTCAAATCCATTTGAAGGGCCGTCAGTCCTTTTGAAGTTCCCGCGGCTTTAAAATCCATATCCCCCAAATGGTCTTCAATGCCGGCAATATCCGTCAGCACTTTCCATTTGCTTCCCTCGCTCACAAGCCCGATCGCAATACCCGCCACAGGCGCCTTTAAAGGAACGCCGGCATCCATAAGAGCAAGCGTACCGCCGCAAACCGTGGCCATCGAACTGGATCCATTCGATTCTAAAATTTCAGAAACAAGACGGACGACATAAGGAAATTCTTCCTCACTCGGCAGGACTTCTTTTAACGCCCGTTCCGCCAAAGCGCCGTGACCGATTTCACGCCGGCCGGGGCCGCGATTAGGTTTGCATTCCCCCACGCTAAAAGGAGGAAAGTTGTAATGAAGCATGAATCGTTTATTCACTTCACCTTCCAGGGTTTCGATGGATTGTTCATCATCCCCGGTACCGAGCGTGATCACGCAAAGGCTCTGGGTTTGGCCGCGGGTAAAAAGCGCTGACCCATGCGTGCGGGGAAGAACGCCCACCTCGCAAGTAATTTGCCGAATGTCTTTAAAACCGCGTCCGTCGGGTCTCTTGCCTTGTTTCAAAATAATGCTGCGAATTTTTTCATGCTCGAGTTTGGCAAAAACCATTTTGACGAGACTTTCTTTAAAATCAGGCGCCGTGGCATCGAAACAAGCGAGCGCTTTTTCATAAAGTTTTTTCAAACCTTCTTCACGCGCTTCTTTGGAATCCAGATCAAAAATAGCTTCGAAGCCGCCTTCGATTGCCTGACGAATTTTTTTATCCATATCCGCGGGAACTTCGATTTTGGCGGGTTTAAACTTAGGTTTTGAGGATTTTTTCGCCAGGTCTTTTTCCAACTCCACCGTTTCGCGAATGACTCCGTGCCCAAACTTAATGGCTTCGAGCATTTTTTCCTCGCTGATTTCCTTGGCTCCGGCTTCGATCATAATGATTTTTTCCACCGTGCCTGCAAGCACAAGATCAAGCTCGCTTTTTTCCATCTCGGCAAGCGTTGGATTGGAAATAAACTTTCCGTCAATAAGTCCCACGCGGACGGCTCCCAAAGGCCTTTCAAAAGGAATGTCCGAAATCAAAAGAGCGGCAGAGGCTCCAATCATGGCAAGAATGTCGGTAGGATTTTCTCCGTCGGAAGAAATTGCAGTTACGGTGATTTGAACTTCATTAAAAAAATCTTCGGCAAAAAGAGGCCGGATGGGCCGGTCAATCAAACGGGAAACAAGAATTTCTTTTTCCGTCGGCCGACCTTCACGTTTGAAATAGCCGCCCGGAATTCTTCCGGCAGCATAAGTTCTTTCTCGATAATCCACTGTTAATGGAAAAAAATCCTGGTCTTTCTTTATTTCGTGCGCACCCACAACGGCCGCCAAAATAATCGTGCCGCCGCATTGGACGGTGACAGCCCCATGGGCTTGTTTGGCCATACGGCCGGTTTCAATAATAATTTCGCGATCGCCGATTTGGCGTGATATTTTCTGAACAGTCATGATTTATCCTTTTGTAGATCCGAAAAAACCGAAAAGGGAGGGATTATTTCCTTAACTCAAGGCGAGCAATGATTGCCTGATAACGCTCAGGATCCATCCGACGCAGATAATTAAGAAGTCTTTTCCGCTGTCCGACCATCTTGATCAACCCATAGCGGGAATGATGGTCTTTAACATTGGCTTTAAAATGCCCGTCCAGACTGTTGATACGCTCAGTCAATAGGGCAATTTGGACTTCAGCCGAACCAGTATCGTGTTTGGTGCGTTTGAAATCCTGAACAATTTTCTTCTTTTTCTCTGTAACCAGCGGCATTTTCTTGATCTAACTCCTTGTCTTTTCTATATTTACGTTGTTTTTAGTTGGTTAAGTATACTCAACTTGCCTTTTTTTGTAAAGAATTTCTTTGCCTGCGCAATATCCCGGCCAATTTGATGTTTTAAAACTTGAGGGCCGGCAAATCTCTTTTCGTCCCTTAATTTAGGATAAAACACCACCTCGAGCGTTTTGCCATAAAGATTTCCTTTAAAATCCAAAACAAATATTTCCGCAACTCGTTTGAAGCCATCTTTCTTAAAGGTGGGCCTGATGCCGTAATTTAAAACTCCGGACAACCATTTGCCAGGTTTTTGATTCCTTTGGATAAGGCGAAGCTTCACAGGATAAACCCCGCCCGGAGGCAGAACGCTGTTTCGCGTTTCAAGATTTGCGGTAGGAAATCCCAGTTTTTTTCCTCTCCCCTTTCCCCGTATCACTTTTGCGAAAATACTAAAAGGCCGGCCCAAACAATCCTTCGCTTCTTCAAGATGGCCGGACTTAACCAATCTCCGGATTCGAGAGCTGGAAACAATATCCCCGCCCTTTTGAATCGGAGGGATTTCTTCAAATTTGAATCCTAAGCGATGGGAAAGGAGACGCATGAAGGCAGCGTTTCCTTTCCGGTTATGGCCGAAATGAGCGCTCGAACCCAAACAAATTTCGCTAACTTTTAATTTTTGAAAAAGGATTTTTTTGACAAAGTCTTCAGCTTCGATTTTTGAAAACCGGCGGTTAAAAGTTTGCCAAAAGCAAAGAGGAGCACCGTAATGTTTAAAAAGAAATAATTTGTGTTCGGCCGTCGTCAGAAGCTCCAAAGGCTTTTGGGGATGAAGGACGCTTTGGGGGTGATTGCGAAAAGTAAAAAGGGCGGCTTGGCCGTGAATTTTCTTCGCCTTTTGAATCACGCGTTGGATAAGCGCCTGATGCCCGAGATGAACGCCGTCGAAATTTCCGAGACCGAGGACAAGGGGTTTTCTGGGATTGGGAATAAAATCCTGAAAATCGGTAATCAGAAGCATAGAAAATTAGCGGGACTTTGAAAGGGCGCTCAATCCAAATACATGCGGCGCAAGATCCTGCAGGCTAAAAGATTTCAACTGATTAATGGTCACACTGTCTTTTAAACTAAATTCGCCGCTGCGTGTGCGGCGAAGCTCGGCCAAAGCTGCCAAGCAGCCGAGCGATTTTCCCAAATCATTGACCAAGGTACGAAGATAAGTGCCTTTTGAAACGCGCGCGAAAAAATGAACAAATGGCCCTTCTTTTTTTTCGATTCTGAATTCATGAACCGTCACTTTACGTCCTTCCCGTGGCACAACCTGACCTTTGCGGGCAAGTTTATAGAGACGTACGCCCTGATATTTAAGTGCGGAAACCATCGGCGGCACTTGAAGAATTTCCCCGGTAAATTCGCGCGCTTTCTCGCGAATTCCTTCTAAAGTCATTGACTCCCACGGAGCTTCTCCCGTAACTTTTCCTCTCCGGTCATGCGTGTCGGTTTCAATGCCGAGCTCCATGACGCCAAAATATTCTTTGTCGCAGGAACTCAAGGGAATGGAATGTTTGGTGGCTTTGCCCAATAGAAGAATTAAAAGCCCAGTTGCCAGCGGATCCAGGGTTCCCGCATGGCCTACTTTTTTTATACGAAAACGTTTGCGAACAAAGGCGCAGACATCATGGGATGTCCAATCTTGGGGCTTATCGACAATCAAAACCCCTTCGGTCATAAGGTTTTTTTCGGGCTGAATCATGTTCATGAGAAATCACATTCCTTTTCAAGCCGTTCTAAAATCATGGCTTCGGCTTTTTCTAAAGTCCCTGGGATGGTACAGCCGGAGGCCTTGCGATGCCCTCCCCCTTTAAAGTAGGTTGCGATTTTATTCACATCGTAATTGGCCTTGGAACGGAATGAAACCTTGATCGAATGGCCATTCTCAAGCTCGCTCATAAAAAAAGCGATTTTGACCTCTTTGATGTATCTTAAAAAATCAATAAATCCTTCGGTGTCTTCATACGTCGCCCCGGAATTTTTCAAATCCTCACGACGCAGCGCCGCCCAGGCGACTTGGCCGCCCGCTGTCGTTTTTACACGCGACAGAAGGCGGCTGTAAAGATTGATTTTGTTCAGCGAATAAGTAGCATAAAGTTTTTCGTTGATTTTTTCGACGTCAATGCCGGTAGCGATTAATTCCGCAGCCATACGGTGAGAGTGAACCGTGGTGTTGCTGTATTTAAAAGATCCCGTATCCGTGGAAAGGGCCACGTAAAGATTCGTGGCTTCTTCTTTCGTGAGCGGCATTTTGAAATATTTGAAAATATCCATCACGACTTCCCCGCTTGCAGCCGCTTCCGGGCGAATATAATTGTGATGGCCAAAACGATTGTTGCTGATGTGATGATCGACATTAAAAATAACGGTTTGGGGACCCAGCAATTCCTTCGTCGCCCCAATGCGTTCAAGCGTCGGGCAATCGGCAATGACCATCGCTTCAAATTGGGGATAGGGTCTTTTTAGTTCCTTCATCGAATGCCAATCTTTGTCCGAAAGGCAGTGAAGTCTTTCCGGAAAAGCATCATCACAGACCACGAAGGTTTTCTTCCCAAGGCGTTTTAAGAGAGACTGCATGGCGAGGATACTTCCGATTGCATCGCCTTCGGGAGTGACATGGCAGGAAAGAAAAAAACTTTTATGCTTTTTCAGGGCGGAGCAAAAATCTTTTAAGGCGGCGTTGGTTTTGGAAACAGCCGTTTTTCTTGCCTTCATTTCTCGTCCTTTTGAATGCGGTAAATCATGCGGTCAATTTCCATCCCTTGATCGAAAGAGTCATCATAACGAAAGATTAATCTGGGAGTATAACGGAGTTTGATGGTTTCGGAAATTCTTGCCTGTAAAAACCCGGTGGCTTTTTCCAGCGCGATTTTGGTTTCTTTTTTCTTTTTTTCGTCTCCGATCACGCTGTAATACACGCAAGCGGATTTAAGGTCAGCGCTCACATCCACGTGCGTGACGGTGACAAAACCCAAGCGGGGATCTTTAAGACGTGTGAGGATCAAACTGCCAAGTTCCATTTGAAGCAAATGGCCGACACGATCCTTGCGACTTCCTTGCATAAAAATTGTGAGACCTTTTCAAGATTTAAAGTTTGGTCGCGATTTTATCCAGGCGGAAGGATTCGATAATATCGCCCTCATGCAAATCCTCGAACCCCGATAAAGCGGCGCCGCATTCATAACCTTCGGCAACTTCGCGCACATCGTCTTTAAAACGCCGTAACGATGCGAGTTTCCCTTCGAATATCACAACATGATTGCGTATCAGGCGCACCTGATTTTGGCGTGTCACCTTACCCTTAATCACCATACCACCCGCAATGGTCCCCACTTTGGAGGATTTGAAAACTTTCCGAATTTCGATCTTTCCTTCCACAACCTCTTTATAAGTAGGTTCCAGCAAACCTTCCATGGCCTTGCGCACATCTTCCAGCGCTTCATAAATGATGTGATAAAAACGGATGTCCACGCCTTCTTTTTCGGCAATGGTTTCGGCTTTGGGGTCGGCCTTCACATGAAACCCGATGATCACCGCGTCGGAGGCGGCAGCAAGCATCACATCGGATTCATTGACCCCTCCCATCCCCGCATGAATGACATGCAAATTACATTTGTCATTGCTCAATTTTTCAAGCGATTGGCTTAAAGCTTCCATTGATCCTTGAACATCGGCTTTGATAATCAATTTGAGTTCTTTGAAATTCCCTTCGGAAATGCGGTGATAAAGATCTTCCAGCGACATATGTTTTTGTCCGCCGTTGACATCTCTTTCGCGTTTTTCGAGGATGCGCTTTTCGGTAATTTCCCGCGCTGTCTTTTCGTCCGCGACGACAAAGAAAGATTCTCCCGCCTCGGGAACACCGTCCAAGCCGCTCACTTCGGCGGCATAAGAAGGCCCGGCTTCTTTAATATTTTTTCCGAGATCATTGCGCAGCGAACGCACACGGCCGCGATGAAGCCCGGACACCACCAAGTCTCCGGGCCTTAATGTTCCTTGTTGAACGATAATCGTAGCGACCGGTCCGCTTCCTTTTGACAAATGACTTTCGATAACCGCTCCGGTCGCGAGCCGATCCGGATTGGCCTTGAGCTCCAAAACTTCGGCTTCCAAAAGAAGCATTTCGAGAAGCTGATCAATGCCTTGTCCTGTTTTGGCCGAGATTTTAACGCAAATTGTTTTGCCGCCCCATTCTTCCGGCATAAGATCCAATTTTTGAAGCCCCGTCATGACCTTTTGCGGATTGGCCTGCGGAAGGTCGGATTTATTGATGGCCACCACAATCGGGCAGCCGGCTTCGCGCGCATGATTGATGGCCTCTACTGTTTGCGGCATCACACCGTCATCGGCCGCCACCACCAGCACGACCACGTCCGTCACATTGGCCCCTCGGGCACGCATGGCCGTAAAGGCTTCATGGCCAGGTGTATCAAGAAAAGTCACATGACCTTTCCCGGGGATGTCCACCCCGTAGGCCCCGATATGCTGGGTGATAAAACCCTTTTCTTTGGCCGCCACATTGGTTTTTCGAATGGCATCGAGAAGCGAGGTTTTCCCATGATCGACATGTCCCATTAATGTCACCACCGGCGGACGAGGCTTTAATTTTTTGGGGTCTTCGGCTTCTTGAACCAAAACCGCCTTTTCCAGTTCATCTTCCATTTTTTCCACGGGAATGCCCAAAACTTTGGCGACTTTAAAAACAATCTCTTCGTTAAGGAGTTGATTCACATTGGCAAAAATACCAATCGTCATCAGGGCTTTAATCAAATCGGGAATTCGTGTATTAAATTCCGTGGCCAAATGCCCTACGGTTACCGGAAATCGAATACGGATGGCTTCTACCGTATGAGTTTGAGCGGTTGAAGCGGGCTCGACGGATTGAATGGGTTGAGCAGCTTCTGTTTTTTTGATTTCTTCTTTTGCTTTTTTTGCAGGAGGCGGCTGAACCATGGTTGAAGTATCTGAGGCATCTGATTTCGCCGCGGATTTCTGAGATGAAGGAGCCGTCAAACGTCCCTGAAGGAATTTAAGGGTTTCTTCGTCCACGACCGACATGTGGGTTTTGGCATCGCCGCCGAGACTCCGGATTCTTTCGATCAAATCCTTACTCGACATCCCCAGTGATTTTGCAAGTTCATGAATGCGCATGAATTATTCTTCCGCTTCTTTTTTTTCTTCGTTTTTTTCTTCTTCTTCCGCGGATTCTTTTTCATCCTCTTCGGCAGCTTTGCTTTCTTCTTCTACCGGATCCCCAGGAAGTTTAAGCGTGGGTTTTTCTTTTTCTGTTTTTCCCAAAATTGCCCGGTGGGCCGCCATAATAATTTTTTCTGCCGTCTTGGGGCCGATCCCCGGAATCTTCGCCAAATCTTCGGCAGTTGATTTAATAATATCTTTGAGACTCACAATGCCGGCTTCTTTTAAAGCCACTTCGGTTTTTTCTCCAATTCCATCCAGAGAACTAAGAGGAATTTTCTGGCTCATGCTGCGCACATCTAGTTTCCATCCGATGAGTTTGGAGGCAAGGCGGACATTTTGGCCTTTTTTACCGATGGCCAGTGAAAGCTGGTCGTCTTCCACCAAAATTTCTGCGGCCTTTTGCTCTCGGTTTAATTTGATTTCCGAGATTTCAGCCGGAGACATGGCATTGCGAATATAAGATTCGATATCCTCGCTATAACGGACAATGTCGATTTTTTCGCCCCCGAGTTCGCGGACAATATTTTTCACCCTTTGACCCCGAATTCCGACACAAGAACCCACACAATCAATTTTGTCATCGCTGGAAGTCACTGCGATTTTGGTGCGCGAACCCGCCTCACGGGCCGCCGCTTTGATTTGAACGATTCCGTCGTGAATTTCGGGGACTTCAAGCTCAAAAAGCCTTCGGACAAGTCCGGAATGAGCCCGGGAAAGAATAATTTCGGGACCGCGCGGGGTTTTTTTAACTTCCAACACAAAGGCACGGATCAAATCGCCCAGCCGGAAATGGTCCAAAGGAGATTGTTCGCGGGCCGGAAGGATTCCTTCCGTTTTGCCGAAATCCACAATCAGGGCCTTTTTTTCGACCTGATGAATGGTGCCGGAAACAATATCCCCCTGTTTTTTGCTGTAATCGTCGTAAATGGATTCGCGTTCGGCTTCCCTGATTTTTTGAATAATGACTTGTTTGGCAGTTTGGGCCGCAATGCGGCCGAATTCCATGTCATGAACCTCTTTGCCATGGGCCACAAGACGGATATTGCAGGTCCCCGGATCGATTTGAATGTCGAATTCTTCCCGTTCGGGATAGCTTTTACGGCAGGCTGAAATCAAGGCTTGGCGAAGGGCCTCCAAGAGGACTTCCTTGGGGATCCCTTTTTCCTTTTCAATGTATTCTAATGAAGATAAAAGTTCCTGAGTCACGTTTT
Source organism: Candidatus Omnitrophota bacterium (assembly GCA_016196565.1). The sequence goes on from JACPXK010000006.1 coordinate 11,321, forward strand.
TCTCACTTTATTCGTTTGTATGGAATTTTCCCAGCAAAAGGGGTCTGACCCTTTTGTTTTGCGTACCGGCAGGCGCCCAAAACAAAAAAAGTGGGCAAAAGCCCACTTCGCATCACTGCTAAGAATGGCCGTACTGTACCATAAAAAATTCTATTCTGTCAATTCGGCAAAAGGAAAGAAACCGAAGGAAGAAAGAGGTAAAAGCGGCCAAAGTCTACGTCGTTAAGTTATTACGAAATAAAAACTTAGCGTTTTTTCGCCTTGTCTAAAACCGCTTTGAGTTCCTGGGCGGATTGAATGACCGAGTCCGGCTGACGGCTGGAGATAATTTTTTCCACAAGGGTGCGCATTTCCTTGGCTTGACCCCGCTCGGATTGCATTTGTTCCAAAAGGCGGTTCATTTCGACCGCCACTTCCGTGAAGAAATCCCCCTCACGAAGTTTGACGGGAGGAGGCAGTTCGCCGTCATTGATTCTAAGCAACGTTTGGCGAAACCGATGCACCGGCCCGGCCACCCGGTGAAGAAAAAAAACCCCAAAGGCGCCGATCACAAGAAGCGTGGCAAACAGTACCGCCGTCACCCGCAGAATCAAAAGATAGCGGACTTCCGAGAGCACTTCATAGGGGTTGATTTTCCCGAAATGAAATCCTCCGCCAAAAGCTGCCTCTCGAATGGTTTCATGAATCACATACCCCACCGCAAGGCAGGAAATCATCAGGAGGGAGATGACCACCATGGTAAATTCCCGCTGTATGGGTTTGTGGATAAAAATGTTTCGGACCCTTCTCTTGTAAGACCTGCCCTCCGTGCTGGTATTTTGATTTTGTTCGTCATTCATAAAATTCTCCTCTCTGGCTATGTCGCTTGACCGGAAAAATAATGTCGAAAAGGTTTTGTCAAAAAGCTAAAAATATTCTTAAACAAAGGAACGATAAGTTCTTCACTGATCAAAATTAAATTGGGAAGAATAAAAAGGGTCAAAATGGTCGAACTGATAAGTCCTCCTATCACCGTCACCGCCAAGGGAGACCAGAGATCGCTGGATTGCCCTAAATTCGAGGCCATGGGGATAAATCCGCAAACTGTCGAGAGGGTCGTCATGGTAATCGGCCTCAAGCGGTCGAGCCCGGCTTGAATTAAAATCTCACGAAGGGGTTTTTGTTCTTTCTTGGCCCTTAAATGATTCAAATGGTCCGTCATAATGATCGCGGCATTGATCACATAACCCGCCAAAAGAATCATGCCGATAAATACCGGCTGACTTAAGGGCTTGCGCGTTATGGAAAGTGCCGCTTCAATGCCAATGCTTGCCATAAAAACTGAAGTCATAATGAGCGCAGGCTGCAGGTAGCTTTGAAACATGCAGGCCAGCACCATATAAACCAAAGCGAAAGTCAGCACAATGGCCCATTGAAGTTGGGATTTCCCCGAAATCAATTCTTCGAAACCGCCGCCAAAGCGCCAGTAATAATCATCCGGAAGTTTGACCGAGGCTAAGGCTTCTTTGACCTCACGGGCCACAGCTTCGAGGGGCCTTTTGGTATCGCCTTTGACGAACACATAACGGTATTTGTCTTTACGGTCAATCGTTTGGGGCCCTGTCGTCGGATAAAAATTGGCGATTTCGCCAAGAGGAATTTGGACACCGCTTTTAGAGGCAATGGGAATGAATTTTAAATCTTCAATTTTCTGGCGGTATATCGCCTGCAGCCTCGTAATCATTTCGATTTCTTCACCCTTGGTGAGTTCGTGAAATTTAGTCGGCCTCATGCCCCTCACTTGGGCATGAACGGAGTCAGCGATTTTGCGGACATTGAGCCCATAAACCGCGGCGCGGCCTTTGTCCACCACCAGGCCGTATTCAGGACGTTTTCTTAAATCCGTCATCACCAGATTGATCAAACCGGGGACCTTGGACATGCGATTAGCAAATTCGACGGCGAGTTTTTCCAACACGTCGTTTTCATGCCCGAAAATATTCACCACCAGTTTTTTTTGTTCCGTACTGGTCGTCCCTTCATCAATGATCAAACTATAATCGTCATGAACCTCTTTGATCGCCTCATTGCCTTTTTCATCAAGCAGCTTCATGATTTCGTCCTTGGCGTAGGTTCGTTTGGACTTGGGCTTAAGCCGGACAAAAATCCGGACATCGTCTTTACGGACTGTGGAAGAGAACATTTCAATGTCCGTGATTTTACCTAAAATTTCTTCCACTTTTTTGACCGCATCGTCATTGGCTTCAATCCGGGCCCCTGCCAGAGGAAAAACAATGATTGAAAACTCATTCTCCTCAAGGGCGGTAGGCCAATCGATGTCCCGGTTCTTGATCTTTAAGGTCGCAGAAACAAAGAGTCCGATAAAAATGGCCACGATGAGGTAGCGGAACTTAAAATTCCAGTGCATGATCCGGCGGTAAAAATCTTTAAATCCCTCTCCCCACTCTCCGGATTGCCCTTTTTGATGAGCACTGATTTTTCCACGGCCCCATTGCATCAAAAGCATGGGAACGAGCATCAAGGCAACGAAAAACGACATGATCAAGGAAATTGAAACCGTAAAGGCGAAACCGGAATAGGCCATTTGAATTTTTTTATCAATAAAGATCACGGGCAAAAAGACAATAAGCGTTGTGACTAAAGATGCGAAAAGGGCAAGCCAGACTTCTTCCGAACCTTCCCGGATGGCATGACCGTCCGTCATGCCTTGTTCTTTTTTGGTAAAGGTATTTTCCATCACGACGACGGCGCTATCCACCATAATTCCGATGGCAAGGGCAAGGCCGCTTAGCGTCATCACATTGATCGAGATATGAAACATGTTCATAAAAAAGAAAGTGGTGATCACCGAACATGGAATTGCCGTGGAAATAATAAGGGCAAGGACCCATTTTCTTAGGAAAAAGTAAATCACAATGATGGTAAGAACCATCCCGATAAGAAGGGCGTCACGAACATCGTGAATAGACCTAGAAATAATTTCCGCTTTATCGGAAACCATCACAATATCCACGGCCTCCGGATGGGCTTTTTTAAAATCATCCAACACCATCCTTACCGTTTTGGCAACAGGAATAGTATTGGCGAGACTTGTCTTTTTGACATAAACCGTAACGTTTTGTTCAAGATTAAGACGTGCCGCATCGGCAGATTCCAAATAGGAATCTTTTACCGTAGCGATTTCCTTAAGAGGAATGATCGACCCCTGACGCGTGGCTTGAATTCCAATTTCCCCGATCTCTTCCACGCTTTGAAAGGCCCCCATACTTCTGACCGCGAGTTCCAAATCTCCTTTGTCCACATTGCCGGCCACGAGATTAATATTACTTTGCCCCAGAATGTCCATGACGCGTTCAATGGAAATGTTGTAACGCACCAGCTTGTCGCGATCGATTTCAACCAGGATTTTTCTTTCCCGGCCTCCGTAAACCTCAACGCTTGCAACCCCGTCTACCCGCGCCAATACAGGCTTTAAGTCCACATCCACAAGTTCCCGGATTTCCTCCGGAGATAAATTCTGTGAAGTCAGGGCGAAGACCACGATGGCAGACTCGGTGTCATCGTAATTTGCAATCACGGGTTTTTCGATTTCCTTGGGAAGAATGGGCCTGACCCGGGAAAATTTCTCGCGGATTTCAAGGGCGGTAAAATCCATATTGGTTCCGGGTTCAAACTCCATGGTCACACGCGATTCGGCCTCACGAGAATTGGAATAAAGATTTTTTAAATGGGTCACGGTGGCCACGGCTTCTTCGATGGGTTTGGTAATGCCTTTTTCCACATCCACGGGTGCCAGCCCGCCTCGCGCCCGTACGATGATGCTGACAATGCCTTGATTTTGCCCTTGATAAAGCTCAATGGGCAGCCGCATAAGGGAAATCATGCCCAAAATCAAAAGGGCAAGAAAAATCATGGTCGTCAAAACCGGCCTTTGGATGGAAACATTCGGCAGTCCCATAGCAGCTTAGTCTTCTTCCTCCATTCCAAAAAATTTTTCAGAAAGCCGTGTGATCAAAATATAGAAAATAGGAATCACGATCAGGGTCAAAACCGTCGAGGAAAGCGTTCCCCCCATCATGGCAATGGCCATGGGAGAACGCAATTCCGCCCCTTCTCCAAGGCCAAGGGCAAGCGGCACGAGCCCCAAAATAGAAGTTAGGGCGCTCATTAAAATGGGACGTGTTCTAATTTTTGCGGACTCAAGCGCCGCTTCTTCCACATCCATACCCTGTTCCCGTAATTGGTTGATGTATTCAATAAGAACAATCCCATTATTGACGGCGGTTCCTGCCAAAAGCACCATGCCAAGCAGAGAAATCACATTGAGGGAGGTTCCCGAAATCCATAGCGCAATGCCAACCCCAAAAAGGGCCAGCGGAACCGTGATCATAATAAGAAGCGGCTGCATAAAGGATTCGAACTGAGATGCCATAATCATATAATTAAGAATGACGGCAAGAACAAAGGCAAAAATAACCATGGCAAAATTCTCTTTGACTTCCTTTGCCTTACCGGAAAGCTGAACTTGAAAATCTTCAGGAATACTGAGCCCCGCCAGCATCTTTTGTACTGCCACGAGCACATCTTTACTTTTTGCCTGCCCCAGAATGTCCGCAGAAACAGTGGCCGTCCTTTCCTGATCCAAGCGTTTAATTTCACTGGGCCCCAAACTTCTTTCGATTTTGGCCACTTCTTTTAAAGAAATAAGGGTATCGAGCACTTGAGAATAAAGAAGGAGAGAGTTAAGGTTTTCGATATTGCTCCGGTCCCTTTCGCTTAAACGCACACGCACATCATACTCCTTGCCGGCCTCCCGGTACTCAGTTGCCACGACACCTTCCAACCCCGCCTTGGCGATCAAGGAAATGTCCAAAGCGGAAATCCCGTAAAGTGCTGCCCTTGACTTATCAATATGAAGTTTGGTTTCCGGAGACGGTTCTCCCATATCATCTTGAATATTGGCAATGCCGCGAATCTGACCGAGCCGGTTTTGAATGTCTTCCACAAGCTGTGTCATTTTCTTTTCGTCATAGCCCCGGACCAAGATCAAAACGGGTTTGATGCCGCCTTCTGCAAACGCAAATTCACTTTCCTGCAGAACAAAATCAATTTGTGCTCTCTCCGTATCAACGGTCTTAATTTTCTCTTCGAGAATTCGAACAACCTCTGCAGATCTTTTTTTGCGTCCTCCTTCCAGCGTGACCAAGATTAAAGCCTGGGAAGGCCGCATGGCTTCCACCTTGACTTGTCCTTTTTCCGTTTTTTCAGAACCAATGGTCACCGCAATATTTTTGATATTTTTGATCCCTTGCATCATCTGTTCCAGCCGTTGACAAACCCGGTCGGTGACTTCTAGCCGCGTGCCAATAGGCAGGGTGACCTTCAAAAGAAATTGCCCTTGATCTACTTTAGGAAGCACTTCACGTTCGAGACTCGGAAAAATCAAGAAGGAAGTGACGGCGCAAAGGCCGAAGGTCAAGGTTAAAATTTTTAAAATAGTCCGTATTTTTTTTTGTCTGGGAATTTCGCCAATCAACCTTTTTTCAAGAAAACGTGTCCACGTCCATGGCTTGTATCCCGAGGGTTTAACTTTGAGATAAACGGAAAGCATGGGAATAAGTGAGAGCGGAACCAGGGTTGATATCACCTGGGAATAAATAATCGTCCAGGAAAGGTCTTTGAAAATTTGTCCCGCGATCCCGGGCACGAAAACAATCAAGGGGAAAAAAACAGCAATGGTGGTAAGGTTGGAAGTGATGACCGGCCACAAAACTTCCTGGGTTCCTTGGACGGCCGCTTCATAGGCCTCCATCCCTTCTTCGCGTTTGCGAAAGATATTTTCAAGCACCACAATGCTCGCATCCACAATCATTCCGATGGCAAGCACAAGGCCGCCGATGGACATGGTATTCATGGTAATGCCGCCCATATTCATCAGGATAAAACAACCAAAAAGGGTGATCGGTACCGACAAAATCAAAATCAGCGACGGTAACACCAAACGCAAAAAGGCGAACAAGACAAGGAAGACAAGAAAACCGCCGCTTTTGGCGTCACTCATCAGGTCTTCGAGGGAGCGGCGGACAAAAATCGAGTGGTCGTAAATGATTTCATAATGCAGGCCGCGGCTCGAAATATCCGAGTCAAGAAGCGTGAGGGCTTTGCGGATCCGGTCCACAAGTTCGACCGTATTGGCACCCGCCTGTTTTTGAATGGAAATTGAAATATTTTCTTTTCCGTTATGGCGCGAAATGCTTGTTTTTTCGCTGGTCCCATCGACAACCTCGGCAATGTCACGGATCAAAACCAGTCTTTTTTCGAGCATCCGTTTTTGAACTTCTTGGCGCAGGGTGTCGACGGTTTCACGAATGGCTCCGCTTCCCTTTTCAACAAAACTCGTGTCATCGGCTTTGATTTTATCCAGCGTGTCGATACCCGCCACCGAATAGCCTATTTCCTTAACGGACCGGAATTCCCCAATGGTGCGGATGAGGTACTCATAAAGCCCTTTTTTAATGCTCCCCGCCGGATAAGAAACATTGGCTTGTTCGATCGATTCGATCACTTGTAAAAGGGAAAGGTGATTGGCCTCAAGCCGAGCTTGATCAATTTCTACAATAATTTCCCGGTCCAGTCCTCCCGAAATGGTGGCAGAAGCCACGCCGTCAATTTTTTCTAAATTATCCTTGATAACTTTTTCAGCCAAATATTTCATCTGGACCGGCTCGAGATTTTGTCCCGAAACCGAGAGGATTAAAATGGGCCGTGCGAGCGGATCGAATTTTAAAACGACAGGGTCTTCGGCTTCCTTGGGAAGTCTTTCTTTGATAAGGTCGATTTTTTCACGCACGGCCAAAGCGGCAAAGTCAATATCTTGCCCCCAATTAAAGGAAACCATGACAGTGCTGCGTCCTTCACGGGAAATTGATTCGATATGTTTTAAACCGGCAACGGCCCCAACGGCTTCTTCGATGGGTTTGGTGATGAGGGTCTCGATTTCTTCAGGAGCGGCATTCGTATAGTCCGTGACGATGGTCAACTGCGGAAAGGTAATCGGCGGGAAAAGTTCCTGGGGAAGGCGGGAAAAAGAAATAGTCCCGACCAGAATAATTCCCAGAGTGACCATCACGACGGTCACTTTTTTTTGCACCGAGAATTGGACTAAATTCATGCGTCAGATTTCGGCTTCCTGCGTTTCAAGCAGCCGGACGGTCTTGCCCTCTTCAAGCTTTTCAAGTCCTGAAACGGCGACAATTTCCCCTTCCGTCAAACCGGCGTCGACTTGGGAATAATCCGGACGCGTGTAACCGATGGCAATGGTTCTTTTTTCAGTCACATTTTTCTGGGGATTGACCACATAAATGAATTGTTCCCCTTCGCCTCCTTGAACCGATTCGGTGGGGACAATGAGTGTGTTCTTTTTGCTGTAAAGAAGGATACGAATGCGGGCAAACATGCCCGGCAATAAAATATGCTCGGGGTTTTCGACACGCACCCGTGCGGTTGCCGTACGGCTTGTTCCCGCCACAACGGGAGAAATATTTTCAATCACCCCTTCAAAATTTTTGTCCGGAAACGCATCGATAAAAACGCGCGCTTTCTGTCCCAAGGCGATTTTGTTGACATCCCGTTCCACGACACCGAATTCCGCGTAAACAAATTCGGTATTCACATGAGTTCCGACTAAGGTATTGGGGGTGACCGTTTCCCCTTCCTCCACATTAAGATTGCCGATCATACCGGCAGAAGGAGCATAGAGATTGGATTTTTCCAACATGGCCTCGTTGGCCTTGGTTTCAAGGCGGGCCGCCTCAGCTTCATATTTGGTGGCATCTAATTCCAGTTTCACTTTATCAAGCGTAGATTTCGGAATCGCCCCCATGGCGAATAATTTTTCGTGCTCTTTCACTTTGTCTTCCGCGATTTGCGCATTGGTTTGGGATTTGTTCAAATCCGCTTGACTGCGTTTTAAACGCAGCAAAATATCATCTTGGCGAAGGGAAATAAGGAGAGACCCTTCTTCATAGCGCTCCCCTTCTTTATAATTGACGGAACTGATGACACCCGGGATTTCAAAACTGAGTTTAAATTCCATGGCCCCTTTCACGGTCCCGAGAGCATTCAAGGAATCTTCATAATTGAAACGGCCCACTTTAAATCCTTTGACCGGAACGGGTTTATCTTTGGCTTCGGTAGGCTCGGAAACTACCTGCTCCAAACTCTTTTTGGTCTTGGGATTAAAAAAACAACCGCGAACGATAAGCAAACAGACAAGAACTCCGCCACCGATGATTAGTTTCCCACGATGGGCCAAGATCAACACCCGTATTTTTGCAATCAGGCCTGATTTACCTTCCGGCTTAAAGGGCGAAGGCGGCACTTCATGCTTTTCATTCCAGAGTTTGATCACAAAAGCCATTTTTTCTTTGATCACTTGAACGATTTTGGGCGAAAGGATTTTTGTTTTCCCCAAAAGGGCTTTTAGCTTCTCAAGAGGATTTTTGGAACGGGGAGACTCCGGCGGCTGGACAAACGGCGTATTATTTTCCATGGACTGCCTCCATCGGCAACAGGTCTTCTTTGCCAATGGCATGATTCAATTTGGCTTTGGCGCTGAAGTAATCCTTAAGCGCTTTGTGAAGTTCGGTTTGTTCACGTAAAAGATCAATTTCTGTTTGGAAATATTCGGAAATCTGAACTTCATTTTGACTCAAGCGATGTTCGGCAAGCTGTGTCAAACGTTTGCGGTAATCGACACGTTGGAGGGATGATTTTACCTGGATCTGCGCCTTTTGAAAATCGAAATAGGCTTGCTTTACATCTTGGATGACTTCTTTTTCGGCTTTTTCAAGTTCCACGATTTGATCAAGTTTCGCAACTTCGGCCTCTTTCATCGAAGCCCACTGATCAAGCCCGTCCCACAAGCCCACACTGAAAGAATTGCGGTTGGTTTCTGAGCCTGATCCCTGCAAAAATTGTGACACAGAAGGAGGTTGGGCATTTTTTTCATAAGTGTAATTCATTTTGTTGCCTGCGGCATTCCAGTTAACTTCGATCATAAAGCGAAATTCATTCCTAAGCCCGGGACGGGTGCTATTGGCATCAAAGGCCTCTCCTAATTTCCCAAATTCGAGAACCGCGTCGGCCGAAGGAATCATTTCTCCCATTTGAATACGTTCTTCGAGGCGGGCAGATTGTAGTTTGCTGGCCTCAATCCTCAGCTCCGGACGGGATTCATAAGCCAAATCCACCAAAGTTCCAAGGTCCGGCACCTGAAGCGCCCCTTCAAATTGATACCCTTCGGTTTGAGGGGTCGGTGCAACCGCGACATCGGCGGCCCGATTGCTTTTTTCTTTTTCCACCAAGGCCTCCAAATCATAAAATCCCAGGACATCAATCTCATCATGAGAGGTAAGGTTTAAGAACTTGTCCATTTCAAGTTTGGCGATTTCAAGCTCCTGCTTGGAAGTTTCATAATCATATTCCATTTGGCTGAAAAGGGATTGCACATTCAAATGTTCGATCTCAGAAATAATTTCTTCCTTAAATTTTCTCTGTGAAATTTCCGAAAAATGACGCATTTTTTCTATGCCCTTTTTTTGATCTTCAATAACAAGACGCGTGCGGTTGTATTCAAAGTAAGCGGATGAAACATCGTAAATGAGATCCGAAAGCGTCTTATCATATTCCTTTTGAGCGGCCTCAAGCCCGGCCTTCTCTTTAAGCAGGGTGTTCCACAAAATCCCTCCGTGAAAAACAGGCTGCCGGAAACTAAACTTGTAATTTCTCGAGTTATAGGGTTCCTGAGAAAGATTACCTCCTTTTTTGTGAATTTCAAATTTCGTCTCGGGAAATAGTTTGCGCCAAGCGGCCAAAATCCTCCTTCGGGCTAAGGATATCCTCTCCTTGGAAGCGCGCGCCGGGGTGTGTACCCTGAGGGCCCTGGCAATGAGGTCTTTAAGTTCTTTTTTACCACCGGATACAAATTCGGTTTTCTGGCGGACAAAATTGCCATTGATTTCGTAACGAATATAACCCCGGTCAAGATAGGGCATGGTCTCAGCGCGTTCCTGCCGTAGAACGCGTACCTGCTCACGAATGGCTTGCTTGGTAAGACTTTCATGGGTGGAAGAAGCCGAAGAGGCGGCTGTCGGATCAGAGGCGGCCTTTGGCGCTGGCGTCTCCGCCGCTTCAAGTCCGCTGACCATAAGGACCACTGTCATGCAAAAAGCAAAAAAATATGACTTTTGTCGTTTCATAAACCTTTCGACCCGCCCGTTTGTGTCATTTTTATATGTTCCTTTATTATCGGCTAAGCTAAATAGCGACTTGACTTAACGAGGCCTGGCCTCTTTCAACGTTGAATTATAAGAAAGAAGGCGCCGTCACCATCAAAAAAACAGCATCACGGTGCATGGGATTATAGAAAACATGCCTCAAAACCCCGTTAAAAAAAACATTTTCTCCTTCCCTGAGAATCACTCTCCGGCTTTCCACTTCGATCTCCAAACGGCCCACAAGGATGGAAAGATAGATCTGAATAGGAGATTTCCAAAAGGTTTGATCGATGCGGCGCTTCGGACCCACAATAATTTTCCCGCAAAAAAAATCCCGGTTGAGGGGGGTGAAAGAAATGGCCTTTACCCCCAGAGAGGGAAATTCCATTTGAAACGCCCCTTTTTGGGACCCCACATAAAAATGCCTTTCCATCGCTAATTCGGTTTGAAGAAAAAGCTCGCTCACCGTCACTCCAAGCCCCCGAGCGAGGGATTGAAAAGTTTTAATGGAAGGATTTATAATATGGCCATTTTCTATGGCGGCAAGAGTTTTGGGATTCAAATCCCCGGCCCTTCTGCAAACCTCCACGCCCGTAAGGCCTCTTTCCTGACGAAGCTTACGGACCATTTTATGAATTTCGATTTTTTCGGCTTCAATCCCTTCTTGAAAGCGGCTTCGAATGGCCTGGCCCAACAATTGATACATGGAGCTACTTTCCTTGTGTTTCATGAGGACCTCCCAAAATTAATTGGCCTAAGACAAAACGATTAAGTTCGTATTCATTACGGAAAAACCATTGGACCTTTCCTTGACTCCGGTCCTGATCAATGTCATGAATGGCCGGAGTAACCCGGATAAGCATTTCTTGAACGGGTTCGATGCCCAAATAATCCCAGCCAATGGCCCCTTCTAATAAATAACCCGTTTTGTGAACATATCCCGAGGCTTGCACGGCCTTGGGATCCGGCGGTTGATTCGTATTTTGAAACCAAGACCAGATTTCCACTTGGCTATTTTCTGTATGTGGCCGAAAACCGATTTGAAAATCTCGACTGTTTCCCCAATTCAATCCATCCCCTCCGGGGTCCACAAAAATTTCCAAAAGATCATCCTGCCAGATATTTTTTCCCGTTTTACGCAAAATAATGCTGTTGTCGGTGACCACGGCTGAAAAATACAAGGCCCTCTCATCCCAGGCAAACCGAACCATGGCCGTCAAATCTTCTCCGTCATTTTTAATTTCGCCCGTTTCTTTATGCTCATACGTCAAGCCAATAGGCTGTCCTTCCGGCCAATCTTTGAGATAGCCGTCAACTTGAATGCCTCCCCGAACATACGCCGCCTTGGCTTGAGGTGGATCAGGCCAGGCCACTTCAAGGGTCCCGGGTTTAAAACCAACTTGTTCCATCGCTTTCGCGATCGAAACACTTTTGCTCATAATTTCCCAAATCATGCCGGACCTGTAATTTTCAATCATCAGAAGCAGCGTGCCTTGATCAATACCGATGACGTCCTGATCAAACCAATTTTTATCCAAATTAAAAGCATCCGAAAATCCGTATTGGCCCCATAAGGAACTGCCTATATTTTCATAAAAATGGCGCAGACAGTTTATCGAATCTTGAGGCGTAAAGACAATAGAACTTCCACAAGCAGTCGGGGCAATAGTCCCGTCATGCAATGCCCATCCCGGAGGAGCGCCGTAAGCTTTATAACCGAAAGGCCCGTCGGATGCCGTAAGTCCCCAGGAATTGGGCCCATAACTTTTGAATTCCGACTGATGATCGATGGCAAAGGAGCGTTGAGCGAGTGTGGCGTTCATAGAATTTTTGAAATAATCCGCCATGCCGTCATTTTTATCGCGAAAATCAATCCAAATGTGGGAATATTGATGGGTAAAAAGCGGCGGCATTTGAATAAGGCGAAAATCGCGGTAACTTCCTACGGGGCGGTAAATGGCCTTCCAACTTTCCGCCGGAATGGATTTTGTGGGAGATCCGATGGCCAATAAATACATGATTAAGGATTCATTATAATGGTCCCATCGTTGCTTAAAAAAACCTTGTTCGGGAGACCAGGCAAGGGACAAGGTCTGGCCCCCATGGAGCATCCAATTCCAATCGACCCGGTCATAAATTTTTAAAACAAGATCACGGATCGTAGAATCATTAAAATATTCCGCACTAAATAAAGCCCCCGCCAGAAAGAGGGCCGTATCAATCGGAGATAACTCTGAGCGGTTGATACGCGCTCCGGTTTCCATATCCAAATAATGATAAAAAAATCCGTGTTCCTGAGCAGCTTTAGTCAGAAAAAAGGCAAGGGTGCGTTTTGTGATTTCGTACGCAGTGCTTTCATCCATCCATCCCCTTTTGACGGCAACGGGATAAGCCGTGAGGGCAAAGCCGACGGAAGCAATACTCGCGGCGGAACGCGTAGCTCCTTTTTGGAAGTTATGGGCCCGGTCACGCACCAGCCCATTTTTAGGATTTGCTTCCTCGACAAAAAATTTAAAAGCATGCTCTTGAATCGTGTTCAAAAGTTCCTCATCGGAAAGACCTTTGACAATTTGAGCGCTGCCATCGACCGGCCAGATTAAAGATATAAAAAGGCTTAAAATTAAGGGCAGAAAATAAATGCGGATTGAGGACCTTGAAGGGGGCTGCATGGCGTTTTATTCTACGCGGGAATATCAAAGATGCCAGCGTTTTTTAGACGGGAAGAAAAATATGCCAGGTCGTTCCTTTTCCTTGAGCGGTGGTCACACGGATGTCGCCTTGATGGTTGCGGATAATGCCGTGGCAGACCGAAAGCCCGAGGCCGGTTCCCTGTCCCGCCGGTTTGCTCGTTACAAAAGGCTCAAAAAGCCGTTTCAAAACTTGGGGAGGAATGCCGCTTCCGTTATCTTCGATATCAAGCCTTACGGCATCTTTATCTTTTTTTAACCGTAAAGTAATCGTTTTGTGGGAGCGTTCTTTCAAGGCATCCCGGGCATTATTCATAAGATTCATAATGACTTGGGAAATTTGGCCGGAGTCGTAAGAAAAAATGGGAATATCATCGTCAAAATCAGTTTTTATTTCGATTTGATGATACATCATTTCTTTTTCTGTTAGAAGCAGGGTCTCTTGAACTGTTTTTTTCAAATCCCCTGCTTTTTTAACCGATTGGCTTTCACGGGAAAAGGTAAGAAGTCCACTCAGGATTTCATTGGCCTTTTTCATAATGTCTTTTACTTTCTCAAGATATTTTTTCTGCTTCTCCGGATCCACATTGGGAAGTGTGCAAAACTCGATATGCAAATTGACGGAGTTGAGAATATTGCGGAATTCATGCGAAATGCCGGCAGAAAGCTGGCCGAGGGAAGCCATTTTCGCCGATTGAATCAACTGGGCTTGCGCTTTTTTCAATTCTTCCAAGGCCATAAAATAGCGAAAGGAGGAAATCCCGACAAAAAGGACGAGTAGGGTCACTTCCTGGATGGCGACATCAATCCATATTCCTTTGAGAAAGAAAAAGGATGCCGTTAAAAAATACAAAATTCCCAGGGAAATGACCAGGGGCAAAGACTGGGCAATAGAAAAAAACATGGTGATCCCGATCACCAAAATCCCGCAAAAAATAAGGGCAAAGTAAGAAAGAGCCGGAGTGGCGCGCACCAGGTACTTCTCTTCCAAAATATTGGCAATGGTTTGAGCGTGAAGGTTAACCCCGGCTTCGTATTGATGAAAAGGCGTCACACGCCGGTCTCCGATCCCCAGTGCGGTCACCCCCACCAATACGATTTTGTCCTTAAAATCAGAAAGGACCCCGGCAGATTCGCCGCTCATCCATCTATTTCCCGCTTCTAAAATTTGGGTGAAAGAACGGACTTCCGCATGGCTGTTTTTGCCGAAATAATTCAGAAGAATTGCTCCGCGGGAATCAACGGGAATAATTTTTTTCCCTTTTTCACTTTTTTTAATGACGATGGCACGCTTTTCAAGCCGGACATCCGTCAAGGAAGCTCCTAAATATTGAAGGGCCGCCAGCAAATCCATGGAAGGATAAATTTTCCCCTGATAACGCATGAGAAGCTGGGCACGCCGGCTTCGGCCGTCAGGGTCCACCGGACTGTTGACAAAAGACAATCCCGCGACTTCCGAAAGCTCCCTGAAAGGCAACGAAACTTTATCCGCCTCATCAAGGTTTTCCGGTGGAGAATCAGAATGGGGCAAGGCAAAGCGTTCGAGGATTTTTTCTTTTTCTTCGCTTCGTTCATAAAGCGTTGCCGGACCTTTTTCGAAAAAATAGGCCATTAGGACACGGCCGTTGAACCCTGATGTTTGATAAACAAGATTTTCATCCCCTTTGAGATCCGCCGGATTTTTATTTTCGAAAAGGGCATCATAACCAATCACCGAGGGGCGGAAGGCTTCATGTTTTAAAAGTCCGAAAAGCGCGGCATGTTTATCGCGCGACCAAGGCCAGCGGCCGAAAACGTCGATGCTGGATTCATCGATGCCGACGACAGCAATATTTTTAGGAAAAGGAAGTTCCGGCCTTAACTGAAACCTAAGGTCGAAGAAGAGAAGCTCAAAAGGGTCCAGGGCCCGCCCGGAAGCGGCAAGAGACATCACGAGCAAAAGGACGAGGCTGACTAAAAGCTCGAGTTTTTTGTTTTTATCCCTGAAGATATTCAGAAGTTTTTTAGCCATAAAGAGTTGGATTCAATATTTTATCGGCCTGGATTTTAAAGCCTGAAATCATTATAATACTCAAACTTTTCAACAAGTATCTCCTGAGGAGGAATGTATGGCTAAAATCAATCAAAAAGTAAATGACATGGAACTCAAGGCTTATCACAATGATGACATCAAAACCCTGAAATTATCTGATTATAAAGGCAAATGGGTTGTCCTCTTTTTCTATCCCGCAGATTTCACTTTTGTCTGCCCGACAGAACTGGAAGAGGCGGCCAATTATTATCCGGAATTTCAGAAAATCGGCGCTGAAATTTTAAGCGTCAGCACGGACACGGTATATGTCCACAAGGCCTGGCATGATGTTTCTCCGGCCATCAAGAAAATCAAATTTCCTATGGTGGCAGATCCGACGGGAAATTTATGCCGCGAATTCGGAACTTATATTGAAGAAGCCGGACTTTCCTACCGCGGCACCTTCATCATTGATCCGGACGGCGTACTCAAAGCTTCGGACATTCATGACAATTCCATCGGCCGAAGCGCCAAAGAAATTTTGCGCAAAGTCCAAGCCGCAAAATTTGTGCGTGAAAATAAAGGTGAAGTTTGTCCCGCCAGTTGGGAACCGGGTAAAAAGACACTCAAGCCTGGTTTGGATTTAGTCGGCAAGATTTAATTAAAGAATAAAAGACAAAATGCGGTGATGACAAGATTGGCGAGCGAGATGGGAAAAATTCCCTTCCATCCGAGCTCCATTAATTGATCGTAACGAAAGCGGGGCAAAGTCCAGCGGACAGTCATGAAAAGCCAGCAGAAAAAAATCACTTTAAAGGTGAAAGAAAAAATCTGAATTGCGACAACGCCTAAATGAGGCAGTAGCATTTCGGCCCCCCAGGGAAAATGGAAGCCGTCCCGCATCAAATACGGAACCTGCCACCCCCCTAAAAAAAGCGTCGTGGCAAGGCACGCGATCATAATTGTTTCCACATAATCCGCGAAAAAAAACATGCCGAACTTCATACCGCTGTATTCGGTAAAATAACCGACGATTTCAGATTCCCCTTCCGGCATGTCATAGGGGATGCGTTTGGTTTCCGCAATCCCGGCCGCCAAAAAAAGAAAAAATCCGACCGGCTGCAGCAAAATTCCCCACATGGGAATCCAGCCAAAGAGCAAATACCCTTGTCCTCTTACAATTTGTTGAAGATCCAGAGACTGATAAATCATGACAATGCCTAAAATGGTGGTTCCGAGGGTGATTTCATAGGCCAGCATTTGGCTTGAGGCGCGCATGCCGCCGATGAAAGCATAATTACTGTTGGAAGAAAATCCGGCAAGAATGACACCGTAAACACCCATGGAGGTCATGGCAAAAACGTAAAGAAGCGCAACGTTAATGGGCGCCACCTGAAGACTGATTTCGCGGCCGTTCCAAATCAAAACATCCCCAAAAGGAATGGCGGCAAAACCGACAATTCCAAAAGTCAAAGCCAGAAACGGCGCGAGGGTGTGAAGAAACTTGTCGCCGTAAGGAGGAATATAATCCTCTTTCATGAACATTTTAATGGCGTCGGCAATAGGATGGAAAAGTCCGAGTTCATTCAAGGGGCGAAGAAGCCAATTGATGGGTGCGGCCCATTTCCAGGGAAGGGTGACGTAAGCGCGATTGGCACCGATTCTATCCTGCATGATCGCACTTTGCTTGCGCTCAATCCAGGTATGAAGCGCCGCAAAATTAACCACCATGAAAAGAACCAGTCCCGCTAAAAGAAGAGTGATCATCATTCTTTTGTCTCGACGAAAATCAATCCCGCGTCTTGAACTAAATCCGGAATAAGCGGAGCCGCGAATTTCCGCACATTGGTCGTGCCTTCGTTTAATTTTTCATAATTCAGGCCGCCGAAAGTTTCTGTTTTGCCGGCCAATTCGTTGAAGATTTCTTCCGGCCGGTCATAATGAAAATGAATGCCCAAATGCTTGGCCAAATGAATCAGAATTTGATATTCTGGCCTTGCTTCGCCCAAAGGGTCCAGTGCCTTGTTGAATTTTTGGGTGCGGCTTTCGCAATTGGTAAAGGTTCCTTCTTTCTCCGCATACGTTGCCGCCGGCAAAACGTGGGAGGCGTATTCCGACATTAAATTATGATTGGATCCAATGAAAAGGCTCCATTTGAGATGCTTAAACCCACTCCCAGCAAGATGGGCCCCGTGAAGCGTTAAAAGATCCTGACCAAAAACCACAATCCCTTCCACCTCCCCTTTCTCGCAAGCATTAAAAAAACCTTTTACGGCAGATTCGTTATAGGTGAGCCCCAAAAATTCCGCGCCTTTGGAATTCGGATTTTTATCGGCTCGGATTAAAAAATCATCCTGAAAACCGGGAAGATTGGGAGAAACCAGAAAAATATTTTTGAGTTTAAGCCCTTCTTGAAAAAGTTTTTTCGCCAGAAAAATTTCTTCGTTGGAAAGCTGCGGTGAAATAAAAACCCCGATTTTTTGTTTGGCGTTTTGCAGGTTTTGAATGACTTCGGGAAGGATTTCACCCCATCCTGTTTCCTGAAAACTTCCGTTGGAACGCTTGGAGGGCCGCAGGATACGGTTTTGATCATGAAATTTATAACCGTAACGGCCTTCATCGCACATCCACCATTTGTTCACCTGCTCGTTATAACGGGGTTTCAAACGCTTGACGCGTTCGCCTTTTGAGTGATGCGGGCGGTCAAGATTGTATTGCATGGAAATATTGCAGCCGCGCGCACAGCCGTTACAAACAGAATCCTCGGATTTCAAATACCATACCCGGATTTTAAAACGAAAGTCACGGTCGGTAAGGGCGCCGACAGGGCAAATGTCCACAATATTACCCGAATAAGGATTATTCACTTCCTTGCCGGGGAACACTTGAATTTCAGAATGATCGCCCCGATTCACAATACCAAGCTCGGAAGTTTTGGAGACTTCGTCGCAAAAACGCACACAGCGCGAACAAAGGATGCAGCGTTCGGCGTCGAGCATCACGGTAGAACCGATGGGAACGGCTTTGGGTTTTTTGACCTTGTCTTCGCTAACACGGCTGTCATAAATGCCGTAGCGCATGTAATAATCCTGAAGCCAGCATTCCCCCGCTTGGTCGCAGACCGGACAATCGAGGGGATGATTAACGAGGAGAAATTCGAGAACATGCTGGCGTGTGGCTAGAACTTTGGGCGTATTGGTTTTCACCACCATACCGTCTTGGGCCTCGAGATGACAGGAAATTTGAAGCTTAGGCATTTTTTCAATTTCAACCAAACACATGCGGCAATTTCCGGCAATGGAAAGCCCGGGATGATAACAATAAAACGGAATATCAATATTCGTTTTTTTAGCGGCTTCGATAATCCTTGTCCCCTTGGGGACTTCGACTTCTTTGCCATCAATGGTGAGCTTCGGCATATTCCCTTTCGAGGTCACATTTTCCATGCTGAATATGATATTCAAACTCGGAGCGGAATTTTTCCGGATAACTTCTAAGAGGCATCGCGGCCCCGTCAGCCAGCGCGCAAATCGTCGTTCCGCCCATAAAAGAACAAATATCGAGTAAATTTTCTATGTCTTTAGGACGGCCGTTTCCGGAGGCGATGCGTTCAAGGATTCGATGAACCCATCCCGTTCCTTCGCGGCAGGGAGAACACTGGCCGCACGACTCATGCGCATAAAAACGCATCGTCACAAGAAGCGCCTGAACCATGCAGGTGGTTTCGTCTAACACGATCACACCCGCGGAACCCGCCATGGTTCCTTTGGCGCGCAGTTGATCGAAGTCCATCCCCACATCAATTTCATCCGCCCGTAAAATCGCGGCCGAAAGCCCGCCAGGCACAACCGCTTTTAATTTTTTTCCGCCGCGAACGCCTCCGGCATGCTGATAAATGATTTCTTTTAAAGAAATGCCGAGCGGAAGTTCATAAACGCCGGGCTTTTCCACATGCCCGGAAACCGAATAAAGTCTGAGGCCTCCATTTTTATCCGAGCCCAGTTTGGCAAACCATTCCGCACCGCGCGTAAGAATAGAAGGAAGATAGGCAAGGGTTTCTACATTATTAATAACCGTCGGACAACCAAACAGTCCCACCACCGCCGGAAAAGGAGGTTTGAGACGGGGAAAACCTTTTTTGCCTTCCAGGGATTCGAGAAGCCCGGTTTCTTCCCCGCAAATATAAGCGCCGGCCCCGCGGTGAATCACCACTTCCAAATCATAATCGGAACCGAAAATTTTCTTGCCGAGAAAATTCTTCCGGTAAGCTTCTTCCAAGGCCTGCTTCAATTTTTGATAAGGCTCCACATATTCGCCGCGTATATAAATGTAGGCCTTGTGAACATTGTTGGCGAAAGAGGCAATAATAATGCCTTCAAGCAAAAGATGCGGAACATGCGAAATAATATATTTATCCTTAAAAGTTCCGGGTTCGCCTTCGTCGGCATTAACGGCGAGGTATACCGGCTTGCCGGTATTTTGAGGGATAAAACTCCATTTCATGCCTGTCGGAAATCCCGCGCCGCCAAGCCCGCGCAAATTGGATTTTTTCACTTCTTCAATCACGGCCTTGGGATCGTTTTTCCCAAAAACCTGGCGCGCGGCTTCATAACCGCCGTCCGCCATGTATTCATCCAGAAAAAATGTTTTCCCGGGGATGAAATATTTTGAAATTATTTTTTCCATTATTTTTTAAATTCCGTCATAAGCTGATCGACTTTGTCTTTCGTAAGAGGCCCGACATATTTCACGTCGTTGACTTGCATCATGGGAGCAAATTCGCAGGCCCCCAAACATTCCACTAGATCAAGGGAGAAGGATTTATCTTCAGTCATGCTTCCGGCCTTAATGCCTAGCTTATTTTCCAGATGTTTTAAGATTTCACGGCCGCCGCGAAGATAACAGCTGAGCGTTCTGCAAACATGAAAACGGGTGCGGGCTTTGGGTTTGTCATAAAAAAGAGAGTAAAAAGTCATGACTTCGCGCACATCAATGGCCGCAATGCCCAAATATTCGGCAACTTCGCTTTCCATTTCTGTGGTGATATGGCCGTATTCTTCCTGCAAAAGTCTCAGGATTTCGAGAATGGACGCACGCTTGGTTTCGTAGCGGGCCACCACAGGGTCGGATTTCTTTTTGAATTCAGGTGTTAATGCGCTAAAGGGGACAGTCCCCTTTTGAGGGACAAGTTGAGTTTTCATCGATCCAATTCTCCGCCGATCATATTCACCGAACCAAAGGTGGGGACAATATCGGCCACAGTTCCGCCGTTGATCATTAAAGGGAGCGCTGCCATAATCACAAAACAGGGCGGACGGACACGCACGCGGTAAGGACGATCCGAACCGTCGCTCACCACATAAAAGCCGAGTTCTCCGTTGGCCCCTTCCACCGGAAAATAACATTCGCCCGCCGGCGGGCGAATGCCGTGACCCATCATGACAGTTTTGAAATGATTCATGAGGCCTTCGATATTGCCGTAAGTATCTTCTTTCGGGGGAAGTTCGGCGCGTTTATTTCCAGATTGAAGTTCGGGATAATTACTTTTATGGGAGCCTTCGAGGGTGGGATCAAAAGCCGCGGTTTTACCGCAAATTTTTTGAATGCGTCCCATCTTGGCCTCATCCACCATTTCTTCGGCAGGAATAACATTGCCTTCCGTGTCGAGCAATACGGGGCCTCCGGGCATTTGATCGAAGGCCTGTTCCACAATGCGCATGCTTTGTTCCATTTCATCCATACGGCAAAGATAACGGTCATAATTATCCCCGTGCTCCCCCACCGGAATTTCAAAATCAAAACGTTCATACACCAGATAAGGATTGGCTCGCCGCACATCATAATCCACGCCGGTGGAACGTAGAAAGGGTCCCGTAATGCCATAAGCCAGGGCATTTTCTTTTGAAATAATGCCGACATCTTTTAAACGGTCGACAAAAATTCTATTTTTCGTCAGCAGCGCGTGAGTCTCTTTTAAAACCTTGCGGGTCTCCGCGATGGCCTGCCGGCATTTTTCATCAAATCCCTTGGGCAAATCCCCTTTCACGCCGCCGATACGCGCATAAGAAATCGTCAGACGCGCGCCGGTCACTTCTTCGATTAATTGATAAAGGTATTCGCGGGCCTTGATCATATAAAGGAAAACCGTGAAAGCCCCGAGCTCCATGGCGGAGGCGCCGATGCAGGTCAAATGATCCGTAAGGCGCGAAATCTCGCTTACGATGACGCGAATGTATTTGGCGCGTTCCGTAATCTCAAGGCCAAAAAGTTTTTCCACAGCCAGGCAATAACCCACATTATTGATCAGCGGCGAAACATAATTCAGCCGGTCGGTATAAGGAATGACCTGCAAATAACCGCTTTGCTCCGAGGATTTTTCAAACGCCCGGTGCAGATAACCGATTTCCACATCCGAATTCACTACCGTCTCACCGTCCAGCTCCGAAATAATACGGATAATGCCGTGCATGGCGGGATGCTGGGGGCCGATATTCAGAAGCATGGATTCGGTACGGGTTTTTTTGATGGGGGCTGCGGCGGTTTCTTGCATTAATTTCTCGGCCCTATGAGAGGCTGGCGTTTGTTGTAGGGATAGTCTTTGCGAAGCGGATGGCCGGAAAATTCCTCATACATTAAAATCCGTTTGAGATCCGGGTGGCCGTGGAATTTGATACCGAACATGTCCCAAACCTCGCGTTCAAACCAATTGGCAATAGGCCAAAGCGGCACTAAACTTGGAACCACCGCGTCCTTTTCTTCCACCCTCACTTTTAAGCGAAGCCGGTGATTCTTAAAAGTCGAGTAAAAATGATAAACCACTTCAAAACGCGGATCCCATTTCATATCCTTGCCGTCCACGGCCGTAAGATCCATGAGCACATTCATTTGATAATCGGGATCACTTTTTAGAAAACGCGCAATTTCCAGTAAAGCCTCACGCGTCACGACGGCCGTTTCGTCGCCCCGATGATTATGAATTTCGAGCGTCGCGGCGGAAAATTTTTCTTTGAGTTTGATGTGAAGGTCAGGCATATTAAAATTGTTTCTGCTTCTGAATTTTTTCCTGCAATTTGATCAGTCCATCCAAAACATTTTCCGGCCGGGGCGGGCATCCGGGGATGTAAACATCCACCGGAATGATGGTATCGATTCCCATGACGGTGGCGTAATTGTCATAAAACCCGCCGGTACAAGTGCACACCCCAAAGGCCACGACCCATTTGGGATCGGCCATTTGATCATAAATTTGTTTGAGAACGGGCGCCATTTTATGGGAAATCGTTCCCACCACAAAAAGCACGTCGGATTGGCGCGGCGAAAAACGGGGAAGACCGGCCCCGAAACGGTCCACATCATAATGCGAGCAGGCCGTGGACATATATTCCATCCCGCAGCAGGCCGTCACAAGGGGGTATTGGAAAATGGAAAATTTCCGGGCCCAGCCGATCATATCTTCAATTTTTGAAGTTACAAAAGTGGCGTTTTGTTCGCCCGTCATTTCCATTCCATGGCTCCTTTTTTCCAGGCATAAAGAAATCCGAGAACTAAAACAGAAAGAAAAATCATCATTTCGGCGAAACCAAACCATCCGAGCCTTCGGTAAATGACAGCCCAGGGGAAAAAGAAAATAATTTCCACATCAAATAAAACAAAAAGCATTCCGGCAAGGTAAAATTTTACCGCATGCCTTCCGGAAGGCCGTTCAAAAGGTTCCTTGCCGCATTCATAAGGGGTATTTTTTACGGGGTTTGGATTGTGAGGGCCGAGGGCTTGGGAAAGAATGATGAAAAGCACGGACAATGTTCCCGCCATCAAAAACATCGCAAAAATACCGAAATAATCCTGTAACACTTTTCTCTTTTCCTGGTCAATTCATCATTGCCTGTAAACGGTTCAAAGAACGTTCGGCCAAGGAGTACTGGGGGTTTTCCTGCAACGCGTTTTTATAACAGGCCAGGGCCTTTTGCCACTCGCCTTTACGTTCCCAAACACGGCCTAGATTGTAATGAGGAAAGCAGTAACTCTCATACCGCTTGGCATGCGTTGCCTTTTCCAGCCAGGGAATGGCCTCATCGAGCTTCCCTTTTTCGATCAAATAAGCCCCGATGTCATTGTAAGGATTGCCGAATTCGGGATCCACGTCAATGGCCCGCCGGCATTCTTCAATGGCCTCATCATAACGGCGTTGAAAGCTATAGGCCCACCCCAAAAAAGTATAGGCCTCTGCCGTCGGATAAAGCTCGATGGATTTCTTATAAAGGCCGATGGCCTCTTCAAGCGCCCCTTCGGTTTGCTTCTCGTAGCCTTCTTGAAAAATACGATAAGCCTCGTTTTTATAGTAACTTTCTGATTCTGTCATCAAAAACACCCTGCCCCTTACTCAAAGGTTGGGAGGCTTAGGAATTATAAAGGAAGCTGCTAAAATCGTCTACCTTGGCTTTTCTATTTAGCACTATCAAAAAGCTTCTTAAAAACACCCATAAATCCTGACTGGGCGTCGGCCTCAACCTTATCGGTGAAACGTTCTTCCAAAAAAGCAAGAAGACGAAGCCACGCATCATCCGCCGATTCTTTATGATAAGTTTCCAAATGCAGGTCGTCGAAAAAAGGCGGCTTTGCGTTTTCATAAACTTGATTTTGGGCGTTAATCGTGTAACGCCTGAAACTCTTTTGAAGCTCTCTCATATTTTCCCGGTAAATCTGGTTTCCTTTTCCTCCCATAAAACATAAAACCGGACATTTGATTTTCCGGATTTGTTCTTGGGTCAGATCTTCTGGAAACCGGCCATAGAAGCAGACCGTAGCGGCCAGCTTAAGCTCGGACGCCGCAAGAAGTGCGTAATAGCCTCCCGAAAGCAGCCCCACAAAAGCGACTTTTTCCTTTGCCACATAGTCTTTGTTCATCAGTTTTTCAAACCGGTGTTTAATGGTATCCATGTCTTCTTCGGGAGAATAACGATTCAAAAACTCCTTGGCGATATGAGGAAGATTGGTGACATTCCCCCTAAAAAGGTCAATGGCCAAAACACAATATCCCTGCCTTGCCAATTTGCGGGTGAGAACCTTGACGTGATCGTTCAAACCCCATATGTCATGAAGCACGATCACCACCGGTAATTTTCTGGCAACCTTCGGTTTGGCCAGAATATCAAGGGCCCCTTTTTCAAAGTCATACCGGATTTCGATCGTAACGTCTTTCATTAAGGACTTAAATTTTTCTAAGTAAACCGGATCGATTTGAACATCGGGCTCAATAAACTTTTTATGTTCTCGAATATCTTTATCCATGATTTGCGACTGTCCTTTTTTAACCCATTCTTTCGTGGAGGAATTCAGACAAAGAATGGCATTGATAATAGGGATTATTTTTGAGTTCATTGCCGAGCGTGGAAGTAGGCTCGGCGGCATAATTGTGGCCGGGCAGCAGGATGACGCCTTCCCCGAGTTTGGCAAGGCGCTGAAGGCTTTCATACATTTGTTCCGCGTTCCCGCCGGGGAGATCACAGCGGCCGCAGGCGTTGATGAACAGGGTATCTCCGGAAACCAAGCGGTTACTGACAAGAAAACATTGAGAGCCGGGCGTATGCCCCGGCGTGTGAAGGAAAGTAATTTCCAAATCGCCCACTTTGATTTTGTGGCCCGAATCTACTTTTTCAAGATGGCTTTTCATCCCTTTTAAAAATTCCGCTTCGGCTTTATTCACATAAACTTTGCCGCCGGTTTTTGCGATTAATTCTTCGACCCCGTTCACGTGATCAAAATGGGTGTGCGTCACAAGACCCCCGACTACCCTCATGCCGTCTTGCGCGGCAAGCCGGAGCACGCGGTCCACTTCCCATGCGGGATCGACCATCACGCATTCGCGCTTGTCTTGATCACCGATTAAATAGACAAAATTTTCCATCGGCCCGACTTCGATTTGTTTGAGATAAAGAGGGTTTTCCCCCGCTGTCATGGCCGGCCCTTTTTAGTATTCGCGTAAAAAATCACTTCGATTTTCGGATTTTCCTGTAAAAGCGTTTTTGATTTTTCCTTGAAATAAGACGGCATTTCGGGATAAAAGGCATCGCCTTCATAATCTCCTTCGATATTTGTAAGATAAATTCCGTCGACTTTATCCATGGTTTGCCGGTATAAATTCTCTCCTCCGATAATATAAGCTTGAAAGGTGCGGACATTTTTCAAGGCTTCTTCCAGAGAAGCGGCGAATTGCAGGTCCGGAGAATTTTTTCGCGGGGTAGTGCTGAGCACAATATTCTCGCGACCCGGCAGAGGTTTGCCGATGCTTTCGAAAGTCTTTCTCCCCATGATAACAGTGCTTCCGGTTGTCAGCTGCTTAAAATGCTTCATGTCGGAAGAAAAATGCCAGGGAAGTTTATTATCTTTACCGATAACCCGGTTCTTCGCCATAGCCACCACATGATAAAGTTTCATGAAAATTCCTTTAAACCGCGACGGGCGCTTTGATAGCAGGATGAGGATCGTAACCTTCGAGGGTAAAGTCCTCAAAATGAAAATAAAAAATGTCTTTCACGCTTGCGTTGAGATGCATTTTGGGCAGCGGACGCGGCGCACGGCCAAGCTGCAAACGCACTTGTTCCAAATGATTCAAATAAATATGCACGTCCCCGAAGGTATGAATAAATTCCCCCACGCCCAGCCCGGTGACCTGGGCAATCATCATGGTTAAAAGCGCGTAAGAGGCAATATTAAAAGGCACGCCGAGAAAGGCATCGGCGCTTCGCTGATAAAGCTGGCAGCTTAATTTTCCGCCCTCCACATAAAACTGAAAAAGACAGTGGCAAGGCGGAAGTTTCATACGTTCCACATCCCCGACATTCCAGGCGCTTACAATCAAACGGCGGCTGTCGGGATTCGTTTTAATCATCCGGATAAGTTCCGCGATTTGATCCACTTTGCGTCCGTCCGCCGTTTCCCATGAGCGCCACTGCTTGGCATATACCGGCCCCAAATCCCCCTTTTCGTCCGCCCATTCATTCCAAATCGAAACGCCGTGATCTTTAAGGTATTGAATGTTGGTGTCTCCGCGCAAAAACCAGAGAAGCTCATAAATGACGGATTTGGTGTGGACTTTTTTGGTGGTGAGAAGCGGAAAACCTTCGTTCAAGTCAAAGCGCATTTGATAGCCGAAGGTGCTGATGGTGCCCACCCCCGTGCGGTCTTTTTTTTCTTTGCCTTGATTTAGAATATGTTCGAGAAGCCCAAGATAAGGACGCATAGGGAAGGTATTATACTACTGCTTAAGATTCATGAAAACCGGGGATATCGCGACTTGTTTTCCGGCCTTTTGAGCCTCCACGGCCTGTCGTGCGACTTCGAGATTGTGGCTCAGTTCTTTATTTTCAGGATAAAGCTCGCGGGCCTTTTCCAGATAAGGAATGGCCTCTTCGGGCTTTCCTTCCTCCAAAAAACTAATGCCCATATTATTGAGGGCGCCCAAATGTTTCGAATTGCCGGCTAATGCCATGCGGTAATGATTTCTCGCAATTTCGATTTGGCCATGACGATGCATGACCGAACCAAGGCTATTCTGGGCATCGGCATAACTTGGCTTTAAACCGATGGCATTCACAAAATAAGGAATGGCTTCTTGATCTTTGTCATGTTCGCGGTAATAAGTGGCCAAATTATAATGGGCCCGGTAATTCTCCGGCCTTTGCCGAAGTACATCCTTCCAAATCATTTCTTCGTTTTTGTAATCCTGATTTCTCGCCCAAGTCATCGCCGTCAATAAACCGGCCAAAGTAAAAACCGGAATAAGAAAAAATACGGGTTTGATCCGGGTTTGAAAGAGACGGTAAAAAGCGGCCACGGTAAAACTGACAAGTCCCGCCAAAGGAAGATACATTCGATGTTCGGCGGCTAAATCGAGTAAAGGAAAAATGCTGGAAGTGGGCGCGAGAATCAGAAAAAACCATACGCCGCAAAAGCTTGCGGGATTTTTTTTCCAGAAAGCCCAAAGGGATGCCATGGCCAAAGACCCCACAACCGTCGAGGGAAGAAGAATATCTTCAAGATCGACGGCCACGGGCCAAAGATAATCAAAACAAAGCGGAAAAGGGACTATGGAGAGTTTTAAATAATGAAGGATGACTCCCGGTTGTGTCCGCAAATATTCCCAGGGACTAATGCCCATGGCAAAACCCATGGATTCGCTCGCCGTAAGCGGCAAGCCGGTAAAAAGCATGTACCAACTGGAAAAAAGAGCGCCGTAAAATATGATTTTGTTTTTTACGGCTCTCATGAAAGACCCGGAAATAAACAGACGGTCATAAGCAAGAATCATCAAAGGCGCCGTAGCCATGATTTCTTTACTCATTTGGCCGAGAATGCAGGAAAGAACAGCCGATATTTTCCATCCCCAGGAATGATTTCCTTCTTCGGAGCGTATGAAGCTGTAAAGCGTAGCTAGATAAAAAAATCCCATGAGTGATTCCTGCCTTTGCACCGTATAAGTTACCGCTTGGGTGGCCAGAGGATGAACCAGCCAAAGAAGGGCGGTGGAGAAAGCAAGGACGTCATCCTGAGCGTAGCGAAGGATCTCATTACGAGATTCTTCGGCCTTTGGCCTCAGCCCATGACTTTCATTAGATAATTTATGGGAAGTCAGGGCAGTCCCCTTGTGGGGCAGAATGACGGTGGATAATGTTTTTCTCACAATTTCAAAAATCAAAAAAGAATTGCAGATATGAATCATGAGATTGACGAAGTGATAACCCCAGAGGGTCTCCCCGTGCAAAAAATAATTCAGCGCGAAAGTTAAATTGGTAAGCGAACGTTTGAGCCAGATACCTTGGGACCAAACCGGGGGTCTGTGGATGAAGTCATTGCCGGTAAGAATAATGGACCGGTCATCGAAAATAAAAGGAACGGAAAAACTATTTTGATAAGCAAGAAATCCGAAAACGGCCAGGAGGAGAAAAATAAGGATATGGATTTTTCCGGGAAGGGCTTCAGACCGGTTTGGAAGATTCATCCGGCTTCGTTTCCGTCAAAAAATATTTGTCATCGCGGTCCATTGTTTCAAAATAATAATGAGAGGCTTTAAAAACCACGGGCTCGGTTGAAACCTTGACGAAATAGTCCTGGGTGTCCGCCTCTTTGGCACCGCGGGTGATCATCGTATTCTCTCCGGAAACACTCGTAAGCTTCATTTGCCAATCGGTTTTTTCAAACCCATAGTCTTGCGCCTCGGGATTCAGGACTTTCAAGGCCTTCCAAAGCTTGAGATTGCTCAGGAAACCTTTGATCTTTTCTTGATCCGGTCTTCCTGGAACATTTTCCCGGGTAAATTTCCAGGGATTTTCAGTATCCGCGGAATCACGAAGAAGACTCAAAACCACATTCCCCTTGCCCTCGAAAAAACGCTCGATTTCGATTTGTTTGATTTGATCGATCGCAAGCGGAGCAATTTTTACATTCGCCCAAAACTCATTTTTAAGCTGGCCAAGGGCCGGGTCTCCCCCAATACCGATCAAAGCAAAAATATCCGTGCTGACCCAATAAACGGCTTCAAGACCGGGCAAACGCAGAAAGACGGCACTCTCAAAAGACGGCTTTTTCTGCCCTAAAAGAACCGTTAAAAGGACGTTTTGAGTTTGATCTTTTAAAACAATGCGGTAGGCCTCTTCATCGGTAATGCCAAAATCCCCGAAAAGATTTTTGTCTTTGGCGCGAACCTCGCCTTTGGCTTGGCGGATTTCGTCCAAAAATTTATTCACCTTTTCAAAGTCCGCGTGGGCGCTCCAAAGACCGGGGATTTTCCACATTCCATTTTCCCGGATGATTTTGACGGCGGACGTTTCTTTGCCTTTGACGAGTTCAATTTCCGTCACGGCGTCTCGATCAAAAGAAAGATTCAGCGGAGCATAAAGCTCAGCCGAAAGCTCCACGGGTTTTTGAAATTTCCGTACTGCCACCCCAACAAGGAGCAAAATAAAAATAACCGATAAAATAATGATTTGTTTGAATTTCATACGCCGGCGGCAGCCAGAGATTTTTTAAACTTTTCTTTCAAACGATGCCGGTACAAAATCCGGAAAGCCCCGAACGCCCCGATGATAAAAGGAATTAAAAGAGTGACAACAAATCGCCAGCCTACCTTAGCCGCCGGCGAAACAAAACCAAGGGAACGGTCGACCGGTTGTTTGGCCCTGATGGAAATAAGCTCATCCCCCAAGGTCAAAATATCCATGCTATTGATTAAAAAATTCAAATGACCGCCGCTTTGAACCAGGCGTTTTTGAAACATGGTAGCCGCACCGGTAAGAATAAATTTTCCCGGAGCCGGCTTCAAAGTTTCGATTTTTCCTTCTGCTTTTACCGGCTGGCTCGCGGCGGATTCCGTCCCGGGCTGAGGAGTTTCTGGTTTGGGAAGTTCCTGCCAATCCGGGACGGGTTTGCCTTCATAAATATTTTTAAACTGCCCTTCCGCCATCACCGCCAGAGGGAAGGGACCGATTTTGCTATCCGCATTCGGTTCAAGATTTTCGGGGCTGAAAGTCCAGGGCTGGAAAGAAACGGTCCAGGATTTGGGGCTTGATTCGAAAAGTTTTTCGACTTTAAGATTCTGGGATTTTATTTTTTCATCGTTTAAAACGAGCGGTGCTCCCCAAAGATAAAAAAGCGCGCCGAGGCGGGACGTGATGGAAAGATCAGGATTCATTTGGGAAGATGGAATTAGGATCTGAATGGGAAGCCTCACGGGAATGGTGACGGGAATAACACCGAAGGCGGTGCCTCCCGCAATATTGATAATGTCATTTTGTTCGTCCGCCAGGATTTTTTCTTCCGCCTCAAATCCCCATTCCCCAATCAAAGCATTGACGCCGGCATTTTTCGGGGTTGGAATAACTTCCAAAGTCCCGCTCGCGGCCTGATATTGATAATCATAATTTTGCACGGCCATGAAAAGAGAGCCGCCCTCGACAAGAAAGCGGTTGATTTCATATTTTTGGCGTTCGGTCAGAACCGGCGGTTCAAAAATCACAAGGGTCTTTGTCCCGGGCGGAATCGTTTCTTTTTCCGTAAGATTAATTCGGGCGACCTCATAACCTTCATAAACAAGGCCCATGGAAACAATTTCGTACTCATCGTCCCGGTAACCCGAAGGAACTTGAGCGCCGAGTTGGGCAAAAAGGGCCTTCATCTGCGGATCCACGGACTTTTCCGTATACGGGGCTATCAAGGCAATTTTGGGAGTTTGATCCAAGGTCATGCGGTAAATTCTTGAAAGGATCAAATATTCGAGTTCATACAAATTGGCGGGCATAAGGCGCCCAAGAATTTCTTCCGGTTTTTCTTTATAAGCTAAACTCATCGAGGCATAAACCAGGCGGACCCCTACTTGATCGGCTTCAATGGATTCCACCTGAAAAGGCTGTATGCCTTTCTGGGAAATTTGTTCTTCCAACGATCCTTCGTTTTGCGGGCCGTTTTCGGGACGAGGGGCAGCTTCCATATGAAAAATCTTATATTGGAATTTTCCTTGCGATACGGCTCTCAGTTCATCCAATTTGTCCGTGATATCGCGTTCCAAAGTTTTCATGCCGGCCGGCATTTTTTCGGACGGTGAAATATAAAGCTTGGCCGTCACAGGGGCTTTTAAAGCGTGCAGGATTTTTTTTGTCGCCGGGGAAACGGTATAAATCTTTCCTTCGGTCAAATCAAAACGGCCCAAAGGAATCCCCGATAAAAACCAATTGGAAACGAGGAAAATTCCGGCTGAAATCAAAACCGCGCCGGAAAATAGGGCTGCGGCTTTGGGACGCATACGGCTTTCGAGCCAAAATCCGTTCAGCACAAGAAATACCGCCGTTCCGATGAGAAAGTACAAAGTATCTTTAAAATCAATCACCCCGCGGGCGAAGGACTCATAATGGGAAAGACAACCCAGAAAATGATTCAGCCATGTCCCCAAACCGGGGATCCAGCCGTCGACGGTGGCGGCGATAAAATCCGATCCTATTAATAGAAGGCCGTGGCCGATAACCATGGTCAGGATAAAAGCCACGATTTGGTCCCGGCAAAGCCCGGAAATAAAAATCCCGATGGCCAGAAAAAAAGCGCCTAAAAGCAAAACCCCTAAATAGGCGGCCGCAATCGCTCCAAGATCGGGCTTACCCAGGACTATGAGCATCATAGGAATGGCCAAGGTCGCTGCCAATGCGACCATGTAAAAAACCAGGCTGGCCAAAAATTTGCCCAAAACAAGTTCTTCGGTGCGCATGGGAAAAGTCAGAAGAAGCTCGAGGGTGTTGCCTCTTCTTTCTTCGGCCCAAAGCCGCATGCTGACGGCCGGCAGAAAAATCGCCAAAAGATAAGGGAGTATGGAAAAAAATGAACGCATATCGGCATGGCCGATTAGAAAAAAGGAACTCATGAAAAACCCGCCGTTTAAAAGAACAAAAACGGCGATAAAAATATAGGCAATGCTGGAATTAAAATAGGAAGCGATTTCGCGGCGGAAAACTGTGGTGACGGGGCAAGGTTTCGCGCTCATATTCTACCCTCGTCATCCTGAGGGCCGACAGGCCCGAAGGATCTCTGAGATCCTTCGCTACGCTCAGGATGACGTGATTCCTTAGGAACGAGAAGAGAAATAAAAATATCTTCCAGGCTTAACGGATCTTTGGTTTCGCCCTTTTGCCGGACTTCTTGGGCAAGCTCTGCTTGAGTTCCTTCCGCCACGATTTTTCCTTCATGAATAATTACAATGCGGTCGGCCAGGGCCTCGACTTCCTGCAAAATATGCGTGGAAAAAATAATCGTTTTATCTTTGGCAAGGCTTTTGATCAAATCCCGTATCCCGATAATTTGAAGCGGATCAAGCCCGGAAGTCGGTTCGTCCAAAATCAAAACACTGGGGTCGTGAATAAGGGCCTGGGCAAGCCCGACCCGCTGCCGGTATCCCTTGGAAATTTCAGACAGTCCGTGTTTGGCAATGGATTTAATGCCGAGAACCTCCTTTAACCAATCGATGCGCGACTTCAAAGCACTGCCCGAAATGCCCCGCGCCCGGCCGACAAAAGAAAGGTATTCGTCCACCAGCATATCCAGATAAAGAGGGGCGGTTTCGGGGAGATAGCCGATTCTGTGGCGCACCTCGATAGGATTTTCCAAAATATCAAAACCTTCCACTTGAGCCGTCCCGGAGGTCGGAAAAAGGTAAGTGGTAAGAATGCGCATGAGGGTGGTTTTGCCGGCACCGTTGGGCCCGAGAAGGCCCAGGATTTCCCCTTTTTGAGCCTGAAAGGAAATGCCGGAAAGGGCGCTTGATTTTCCGTAAACCATGCTTATGGATTTAACATCGATCATGGTAAGCCGTATTCTAACATCGCGGTCAACAAAAAAATCAAAAGGGACCCGGTACCTTTCAGGGTTAGAGTTTTTCTAAAAAATAAAGGCCGGCGTAAACCTTGGGGTCGACCAGCATTCCCTTTTTTTCCATTTTTTTTATCCAAGCCGGAACTTTTTTGAGCGGTATTTCATGAACATGAATATCTTCCGTGTCATCGCCCCCGCCATCGCTCACTTTGATTAAATCCTGAGCCAAAAAAAATGTCATAATCGCCGACGACGCTCCGGACGCGGAAGGCCCGCTCGTCAGCCGTTTCATTTTTCCGGCTTGATAGCCGGTTTCTTCCGTTAATTCGCGCCGGGCTGCGTTTTCGAGAGATTCTCCCCGATGGGTTTTGAGATCATCGGCAATACCGGCAGGAAATTCCACCACGCGTTTGTCCAAGGCCGTACGGTATTGATCAATCATAATCACGGTTTTTTGGGGTGTCAGCGGCACAATCACCACCACGCCTCTTCCGTGAATCCTTTCCACGAATTCCCAGGTTTTTTTACTGACCAGCCGCAAATACTTTCCTTGATACAAAACTTTTTTCTTCATCAATACCCTTCTGCCCGGCCTTCGCCGCGCGGATCACTTTGGCCCACAATCCATTTTTGATCAGAATCGAAATAAATCGCCTGAACATTTCCGATGGCCGAAGTTTGAGAGACAGCCATCCCCTTGTTTTCAAGGCCGGTTTTAATTTCTTGATTTTGGAAAAGCTCTTCTTCAAGTTCGGCGGAACTGCCGCGATGAATCATTCTTGGTGCCGCAATGGCTTCATCAAGTTTCATGCCGAAATCAATCAAATTGACTATCACATTCAAAACCGCGCCGATAATTCTCGGACCCCCCGGGGATCCCGCAATCAGAAAGGGCCGGCCCTCGCGAAAAACAAAAGCGGGAGTCATGCTGCTGCGAGGACGCTTTCCCGGCTGTAAGCTGTTGGGATGAATATTGCCATCCAGGTCATGCGGAACAGCTTCAAAATCCGTGAGCTCGTTATTTAAGAAAAATCCCCTGCCCGGCACTACCATGCCGCTGCCAAAGACGGCTTCGATCGTGGTGGTAAAAGAAACCATATTTCCCGCTTCGTCCACAATGGAAATATGGGATGTATTTGAAGTGGGCTCAGAGGCTTCGGGAACGGGATTGCGAGGAGGCATCGCCGACGAAGCGATCTCGCTTTTTGCGCGTTCACGGGCAAAATCTTTTGAAATCAATTTTTCCACCGGAACATTCACAAAATCCGAATCTCCCAAATACCGGTTTCTGTCTTCAAAGGCAATTTTTTGGGCCTGAGAGAAAAAATAAAAGCCTTCCACGGATCTTCCGTGTTCGGCGAGAGGGAAAATTTCCAAAATATTGAGCGCCTCGAAAAGTGTTGTGCCCCCGGAAGACGGAGGTCCCATACTGAAAATTTCATAACCCCGGTAATTTTGAGAAACAGCCGGGCGTTCCACGATTTTGTAGCCTTGAAGATCTCCCAATTCCATGAATCCCGGATGAAACGGCGCTTCTTGAACCGCCTTCACCATGGAAAGCGCGATTTCTCCTTCATAAAAAGGCCCGATGCCTTCTTGTTGAATCAAACGGAAAGTTTCTGCCAAGTCCGGCTGTTTGACAACATGCCCTTCGGCATAAGGAAGCCCGTTATCATCAAAAAAAATCCTCTTTGTTTCCTCAAAAAGTTTCAGCCTTTCTTTTTCTCTTTCCAGAAAATAAGCCATGCGCGGTGAAATCTCAAAGCCATTTTCCGCATAATGAATCGCCGGATCGAATAATTGGGCGAATGAAAATTTTCCACTCGCGTGTTTTTCATGAATTTGATTTAAAAGTTTAAGAACGCCGGGCACACCGACCGGAAGCCCGCCGGTAATTCTGTCGGGATCAAAAAGATAAGGCGTTCCTTGGGGATCAAGAAACATTTCGGCAAAGGCTTTTGCGGGGGCCGTCTCGCGGCCATCATAGGTAAAAACCTTTTTTGAAGAAGCTTCATAAAAAAGAAAAAATCCGCCTCCGCCGATGCCCGAAGACTGCGGCTCAACGGCATTGAGAACCCATTGGGCGGCGATAGCAGCGTCTACGGCATTGCCGCCGTTTTTGAGAATTTCGAGAGCCGCCTGAGTCGCGCGAGGATCCGCGGTCGCCACCATCGCTTTGGTTCCCGTCGCCGCTTCAAGAGAAGGATAAGTTAAAACAAAGAAGGCAAGAATCGTTAGGAAATTTCGAACGGCAAAGAAGTGCAATTTTTTAAGCCAGAAGTTGATTACTTTTTGCCCAGAACTTTTTTTGCGGCTTTGACAACGGCAGGTGCGGTAAGACCGTATTTTTCCATAAGCTCGTCCGGCGTGGCGGATTCGGCAAAGGTATCTTGAATTGCCACAAATTCCATTTTGCAAGGATGCGCCGTAGCCAAAAAAGTGGCGACCGCACTGCCAAGACCGCCCCAAATTTGATGCTCTTCGCAAACCACGATATGGCCCGTCTTTTTGGCTTCTTCCAACAAAAGCGCATGATCCAAAGGCTTGATCGTGTGCATGTCAATCACACCGGCTTGAATTCCTTCGGCCTTCAGACGATCCGCGGCTTCCAGGGCCTCAAAAACCAAAAGCCCGTTGGCCACGAGCGTCACATCTTTTCCTTCGCGCAAACGAATGCCTTTGCCAAATTGAAATTTTGTGGATGCCGCATGCACGATCGGCGCCTTGGGCCGGCCGGTACGAATATAAACCGGGCCTTCATGTTTGACGGCCTCACTAATCAAACCGCGCGTGGCAAACTCATCGGAAGGAATAGCCACCGTAAATTGAGGAAGGACGGTGGTAAGAGCCACGTCTTCAATGCTCATTTGTGAAGCGCCGTCTTCTCCGATGGAAATACCGCCGTGAGAGGCCACCACTTTCACATTGAGTTCAGAAAAAGCCACGGCCATGCGAAGCTGATCCAATCCTTTGCAAATTAAAAAGGCGGCAAAACTGGAAACAAAAGGAATTTTTCCGCAAGCGGCAAGCCCTGAGGCCACACCCACCATATTAGCTTCCATAATGCCCACATTAAAAAAACGGTTGGGATAATTTTTGCCGAAATCCGCGGTTTTTGTGGATTTGGATAAATCCGCATCCAGCACAACCACTTCGGAATGCGTTTTGCCGAGTTCGACAAGGGCCTGCCCGTAAGCATCCCGGGTTGCTTTTCCCAATTTTTTTTCCATTACTCGAGCTCCTTCAGGGCGCGCTCGGCTTCTTCTCTGGTGGGAGCCACGCCGTGAAAATGATTATTATTTTCCATAAAAGAAACGCCTTTGCCTTTGATGGTATGGGCGATAATGATGGCGGGCTGATTTTTAACTTTTTGCGCGATTTTAACAGCCGCAAGAATTTGCTCCAAATCGTGGCCGTCAATTTCTTCCACATACCAGCCGAAACTTTTCCATTTTTCCACCATGGGCTCCATATTGCAAATCGCGGTGGTGGAATCATCAAGCTGATATTTGTTGTAATCCAGAAAGGCGATCAAATGATCGGTTTTATGATGGGCTGCCATGGCCGCGGCTTCCCAAATTTGTCCTTCATTGGTTTCGCCGTCGCTCATGACCACATAAGTATAATAATTTTTTTGATCAAGACGTCTTGCCAAGGCATGGCCAATCCCAATGGAAAGCCCTTGTCCCAAAGACCCTGTCGAGGCCTCGACCCCGGGAAGGCGGCGGCGGTCGGGATGCCCTTGAAGCGGACTGCCGAGCTTGCGAAAAGTCGGAAGCATTTTCACGTCAAAATAACCGGCTTCCGCCAAAGCGGCGTAAAGAAGCGGCGAGGCATGACCTTTGCTTAAAATCAAACGGTCGCGGTCCGGCCATGCCGGATTTTTCGGATCATGCTGCATGATGGAAAAATAAAGGACCGTGACAATTTCCGTGGCCGAAAGCGAGCCGCCGGGATGCCCGGAGCCTGCCGCGTACGTCATTTCGATAATATGACGGCGAATTTGCTTGGCTTTGGCCTTAAGTTCGTCGAGAGAAAAGGGTGATTTTTTCATGAGATTTCCTTGAGAAATCATAGGAGGCGCAGTCTAGCCGCTTTGACAAAAACCGTCAACCGTTTTAACGGTTTCTTCCTCCCCTTTCAAAATCGCCGCGATTTGACGGGCCCCTTCCAGAAGAGAAAGGCCGGGCTGAAGGATATCGGCCGATTTGATTTCATAAAGCCGGTTGTCGTGAACCGCTTTTATATTTTCCCAGCCCGCCCGCGATTTTATTTTTTCGAATTGCACTTTTTTGCCGCACCACGAGGCAATAATCCTATCGGGATTGGCACGAATCACATCTTCGGATGAAACCGTTCGCTCGCGGGCCACTTTTCCTGAAGACTTTTCTTTAAATACGTCTTCGCCGCCAAGCCTTTCGATCAGTTCGCTTACCCAGGAAATTCCGGAGATGAGCGGATCATCCCATTCTTCAAAATACACGCGCGGTTTTTTCCCTTCCGTGGTTTCCGAAGCTTTAAGTGCTAACGTGTCCAACTCCGCATAAAAATCCCGGCAAATTTTTACGGCCTTTTGTTCTTCTCCCAGAAGACGTCCGATCGCGAGTATCGCTTCGCCGATTTCCGCCAGCGAACGCTGATTCGTGACAAAAACATTATAACCTTCGCCGACCAAGTCCCGGAGAATGTCCTTTTGAAGATCGGAAAATCCTAAAATAAGATCGGGCTTAAGCGCACGGATTTTATCCATGCGGACGGAAGTAAAAGCCGCCACTTTTTCTTTTTGGCGCGCTTCGGGAGGACGGACACTATAACCGGAAACTCCCACAATGCGCTGGCCGGCTCCGAGGGCAAAAGCAATTTCCGTGGTTTCGGCAGTCAGGCAGATGATGCGCTTCGGCCAACTTTCGATCTCAGACTTTAACGTAAACGTCATCTCCCTCTTCTTTGACGGGAAAGGTGGGCTGTTTGATCGCAGGGTTAAACGTGCAGACGCCGGTCGTGACATCGAATTGCCATCCGTGCCAGGGACACATCACGGCGCTACCGTCCAGACCTCCTTCATCAAGCGGGCCTCCTTGATGGGGGCAGACCGCATGAACGGCATAAACTTTACCGTTTATTTGGAATAAAGCGATGTCTTGGCCGCCTGCTTGAACCAATTTGCCGGTATCGGAGGGAATTTCACTTTTTTTGGCAACCTTCACAAAATCTGACATGATTCTCCTTAGGTGATCTGTTATTATATCCAAATTGGAAAAAGCCTCAATGCAGAAGATGAAAAAAAATGAAGCAATTTTGATCATTGCGTCCAGCGAAGCCGACGCAAATCTTTATTACGCCACCCATTTCATTGCTCCTGATGATTTTATCTTTGTTCAAATCCATGGACAAAAACACCTTTTAATGAGCGACCTTGAAGTGGACCGGGCGCAGTCTCAAGCCAAAGTCGATAAGGTTCATTCGACTTCGCGCCTGGTTGCCACCTACCGGAAAAAGCACGATAAAAAGCCTTCTTATCTTGATTTGATTGAAGAATTTTTAAAAGATTATAAAGTCAAAGAGCTTGAGGTTCCGGAAAATTTTCCGGCCGGCTTTCTCGACCCCCTGCGGGCCCGCGGATTTCAAATTCGCATCAAATCAAATCCCTTTTTCGAAGAAAGAACCGTCAAAACAGCCGAAGAAATCCGCGCCATTCAAAATGCGATTCGCAATGTGGAAAAGGCCGTGGGCCTGGCAATTGAAACCTTGAGAAAATCTGTCATTAAAAAAGGCAGGCTTTACCATCACGGCCAGCTCCTCACCAGCGAAGCCATCAAAAAAATCATCAACGTAAAATTGATGGAACTTGATGCCATCGCCGCCCATTCCATTGTGGCTTGCGGCCGCCACGGCGTGGATCCGCATAATCAAGGATCCGGTCCGCTTTACGCCCATCAATCCATTATCATGGATATTTTTCCCCGCGATTCCAAAAGCCGTTATTTCGCCGATTTTACGCGCACGGTTGTGCGCGGCAAAGCCTCTGAAAAATTAAAGCGCATGTTTGCCGCAGTTGAGGAAGGCCAGGAAATCGCTTTCCGGAAAATCCGCGAAGGTGTGGACGGACATGATATTCATGCCGCGATTCATTCACGTTTTGAAGCGCTCGGATTTAAAACCGGCATGATGAACGGCCGCATGCAGGGATTTTTTCACGGCACCGGCCATGGTTTAGGTTTGGATATTCATGAAGAACCACGCATCAGCCTTGGAAAAAGCATTTTGAAAGCAGGGCATGTCGTGACGGTAGAGCCCGGCCTTTACTATGAAGATGCCGGCGGCATTCGATTGGAAGACGTCGTGGTGGTGAAAAAAACCGGCTGTATCAATCTGACCCGGTTCCCAAAATTTCTGGAAGTCTAGATTTTATAATCAGTTACCACGCCCTTTAAGCTTAAAATCTCCCCGATAAATTCTGACATTAGAATTAGTTAAAATAAGCCCGCTTTGTACGATATAGAAATTTCCGTAAAAATACTCTAATTTATTGTATTCAAATAGGTTAAGAGTTATTTATTTCATTTTCCTATCGCTGCTCTGGAGTGTCTTTTCTCGAGAAAATCGAAAATTTTGCTATAAGTTGATCGTTTTTTATCTCTTTTTTTACTTATTGATCATTTTGAAGGCTAAAAACAGTATGCTACCTTCAAAGTAATGAAAAACCGTCTTTTAACGGATTATACATTCGCCAAGCTATTTTTTCTTTTAGCCCTGATTTCCTTATATCCGGGTTTTGTATACGCTGAAGAGCCCCGTCCCTTGGATGAAAAATTTGAAATGGATGCGCCGACTATCCCCTTTGAATTGAATGAAACAAAAACCGCAGCGGCACAAACATCTGAGGCGCCTACCTCCACGGATTTTCTGATGACTCAGGCGCTTCAACAGGCAACCGAAGAAAATAAAAAAATCCAATCTCCGGAACGGGTAGAATTTTCGGAACTCGAGTCTGAAGACTGCAAATCCACGGGATATCCTGAAAATGGTTCCACGGTTTGCAAAAAGGTTTATGCCAACGGCATCATCACGCATGTGGTCAGTGATTATGAAATGCTGGGATTTGAGTTAAAACAGCAAACCATTCTGACGGACTTCGATGCTGCAGGCCATAAACTTCAGAGCAAAACCATACGGCAAAAATTAAATTTTATCGATGAAAAAATGGAAAGGAAAAGCAAATCCATCGATATTGTGAACCGGCCTTTGAATGATAAGATCACACGGGAAATTGTGATCATTCGATATTATCCGAATGGAGAAACGATTCAATTTGCGCTTTGGGCCAAATACAATCAAATCGGGGACACAAAACAGGCGGGTCTTTCTAATTTTATTTCACTTTATTATGATTCCAAGGGAAATCCTTTAAAGGGCCGCACAGAAATTTGGAGTGACGGCAAACCCGTCTCGACACCTTTTTATTATCGTGCGGGAGATAAAATCTCGAAAAATATTATCAAGGGCTGGAAAGAACAAGAGTCATGGGTTTTTGGTATCGCTCGCACGAGCTCCGATCTTCTTGCTTCAAATCAATCCTCTTTCTAAATTCCCACTCTAAAAAGAAAAAACGCCGGAAGCTCGCGAGGCGAATTTTCCGGCGCTAAGACTTGAATTAACGGTTTTGATCTGTGGTAGCAGCCTTTTCCACGGGCTGGG
Source organism: Candidatus Omnitrophota bacterium (assembly GCA_016196565.1). The sequence goes on from JACPXK010000006.1 coordinate 51,340, forward strand.
CTTCGGCCGGAATCGGAACGACAGGCGGCGGCACCAATTCTCCCTCTTCCTCGGGCTGAACTGGAGGTTTGGGAGCAGCTTGCGGCTGAGGCACAGGTTTTTGTTCTTCCTCTGTAGGTACGGTCGGTACAGCTTCTTCGGGAATCGGAACGACAGGCAGCAGCACGGGTACGAGAGCATCCAGGGCGCTTGTATCGATATCGACCGTAGGTGCTGTTGCAAACGGATCCGAATTAAATTGTCCCGGGAAATCCGCCGCGTAACGGCCGTCGATGGCACCGTACTGGGCGTTACGATACGGAAGCGGATTGGTGAAAATCGTACCGAGGGCAGCATTAAAAAGGTTGATGGTTTGTCCGCCGATTGCCACGCCATTGAAAAGAGCTAAGCCCGGAGGCAGCGTTCCAAAAGTCACGGCAAAGGGTGAAAAATTACCCGTGATATTGGTGGAAAGACCATTGATCGCGGATCCTGCTTGTACAAAAAGATTTCCGGGATGATTAAGTTGAGTATTAATCGGGTTGGCTGCTGTCCCTATCACCCCGCCTGCAACCAGACTCATAAAACTATCTGCAATCACGCGAGTGTCTGGCCCGCCTTGCGAGAGAATAGAGCCGCCTGCACTAAGATCCACGTTACCATTCGGAGCAAACGCATGTCCGAGAACAATATCTCCTGTGGCGGCCATAATAATGCCTCCGCCTGAGAGGAGATTGACGATCATGCTTCCAAAATTGGTAATGACGATCGGTCCAAGAATCGCAGTTGCCGCAATGGTATTGGCAGTAACTTCAATGGGATCTCCGCCTATTCCGATACTGCCGGCGGCAAACATGGTTAAATCATCCGCCGTAATATTCAATTTGGAACTGGTATCGGAATCAAGCGTGGAACCGGCGCGCGAGAAAGTCGTGACATCCCCGCGGACATTGTCCGCGTTCGCATCCGTATTCACAACGCCGACATTGAAATCATCTGCTGCATCCATCAGGATATTTCCGGCATCGGTTTGAACCGTTGCGGTTGTGTTTGTTGCCGGGTCGTGAAGCATATTGATATCGCCGCCACTGGCTCCGGTGTTGCCGTCTTGATCAAGAACACCGTCGGTGAAATCTTCACCGGCGGCAACCGTGATGTCACCCGTACCTGTAGCACTCACTATTGTGGTAGCAGCTTGCGTGACGGTATCCCCAGCCGTAAGAAGAACATCGCCATTGCCGCCGTTAGTTCCAATATTGGCATTGATAGTCATGTCATCGGTTGCCGCAGCGCCGAGGGATGCGAGCGTAATATTTCCGCCCGCATTATTGGTCACGGCACTGCTGATAAGCATCGGACTTGCTGCCGTGATTAAAATAAATCCCGCTGGATTCGTAGCTCCACTATCGATAATGCTGGCACCTACCACAGTTCCTGCTCCCGCAAATCCAAAACCTGTAAAAGCATCCGGATCTGTCAGAGTCGTAATATCCAAAGCACCGGTGTTGGCAATTTGAATATTGCCGGTATCGGTAATCGCGGCGAGCTTGCCGGCTTTAGTTTCTAAGGCATTCGTGCTTCCGATTCCGGTTTCGGCAGAAAGAATCATGCCGCCGTCAAAAACTGTGGGATCTTCGGCCAAAGCGCCGGTGCGAATGTTAAATCCATCCGTATCGCCCGCGTCAATAATGGCACCGCTACGGCTGACGATCGTGACTGCATCATCCAGCGTGCTTGTGGTTTTCACCGAAGCAAGCGTGATATTACCATCCGCATCAAGATCAATGCGTCCGATTCCGGCATTAAGAATGGTGCTGTCAGCGCCGGTATCGGTCATGGTAATTTCGTCAAAGGCTTCAACTTCGATTTCACCCGAAGTACTTGTAACATCGCCTTCTTCACTAAAGAGCACATCATCACTGGTGGAATCAAGATTGATTTTTCCGGTTGTGGATATCACGGTGTCATTGACGACAAGATCATCGTCAAAAGAACCGCCGGCATCTTGAGCAACAAGAGTTGTTTCGCCGCTTGTGGCGGAAACTCCGAGGCCGCCCGCGCCGGCGGCAAGAACCGTCAAGGTTCCATCCACGGTACGAATATTGAGATCCCCGCCGCCTTGTTGATCGGCATTAACAATATCTAATGCTCCGCCCGCGTCGACTTCCACAATATTGATATGTCCGGAGGTTACGTTCTCAACATCGATTACATTTAAATCGGTTTCGATTTCGTCATCATCGGCCACAGCACCATCGCCAATACCTTTGTCGGCGAAAAGAATGGCTTCATCGCCGGTAATATTGGTGTCGGATCCGTTACGGTCAGAAATAAATCCGGTGCTTGCCCCGATGAAAACAGAACCCTGAGTCGCATCATTATCGCTATTGGCGTTGACCTCCGTGATACGAGCATTGCGAAGTGCCGCAATAAAAATAATTCCCTCTTCGGTGCGGATAGCACTTCCATTATCCATGACAAGATCCCCGGTCGAAGAACCATCAAAATCCAAAATACCCGTGTTGGCATCTTCACCGGTCAAAACCGCGATAATTCCAGAATTATCGGCGCTGACCGCCACGCCCGAACTAATGGCGGTTGTGTCTCCAGAAACGAGAAGTATGTTTCCGTCGCCATCGTGGGTTTCGACATTCGCATTTAAAGTAATATCGTCTGTAGCGGCAGAGCCAAGCGAATAGAGCTCGATATCGCCGCCGTCATTGTTGATAACCGTAGAATTGACGGTAAGCGGGCTTGCCGCACTAATAAGAATTGCCGAAAGGTTGTCATTTGCGCCGGCATCCGTAATACTGACCCCGGTCACACCATTGGCGGTCACGATATTAAGAGCACCGGTATTATCAATTTCGATATTGCCGGTTTCTGTCACCGCGGACAAATTACCGGTTTCGGTTTCGAGCGCATCACTGTCACCGATTCCTATGCCCGCGCTGATTGTTGTCGTGCCGCTTACACCGGTAAGAATGTCGACATCCGTATCACCGCCATCGATAACGTCTCCTCCGGCATTGATGACCACGGCATCCGTCGCATTGCTTGTGGTTTGAAGAGAACCGATGGTCACATCATCACCGGCATCGACATCCACGATTCCACTGCCGGCATTAAGGACAGTTCCGTTGACCATGACCACATCATCGGCCGCATCGATTTCGATTTCACCCGATGTGCTTGAAACATCGCCATCGGCGTCAAAACGCACATCATCGCTTGCGGAATCCAAATTAATTTTTCCGCTTGTTGTTGTGACCGTTTGATTAATCACGAGATCGTTTGCCGCACCGTTGGTACCCAGCGTAAGCTCGCCGGAAGTAGCTGAAACTCCCGATCCGGAACCAAGGACCGTAAGTTGGCCGTCCGTAGTTTGAATATTGACATCGCCTGCCGCACTTTGGGCAATATTGACAATGTCAAGATCGCCGCCCGCGGCAGTTTCAGTGATGACGATTTGTCCTGAGGTTGAATTGGTAATGTCGAGAGTAATTACTTCGGTTTCAATCGAATTCGCCAAAGTTGCCACGCCGTTGACGGAATTAATTTCAAGATTATCACCGGTAACATTGAGTGTTCCCGCATTACTATCACTCACTGCGCCGCCGGTTGTTGTGATTGTCACATCACCTTGCGCACCTGCGGCATTACTATCGGCGTTGACTTCGCTGATTGCGATATTTTGTTTTGTGTTGATCGTAATATTTCCATTAGCACTGCGAAGCGCGGAACCGGAAGCCATGGTCACATCGCTGGCCGCATTGCCGTCTTGATCGACGGTACCATCCGAGAAATCTTCTCCGCCGCGAACCGTAACATTTCCAGTTCCCGCCGCACTTACGGCAGATGTTCCGTTCACATTAATATCATCGCCGGCGTAAAGATTAATATTTCCGTTGCCGCCGGTCGCGTTCACATTGGCATCAAGATTTAAGTCATCTGCCGCAGCAGTTCCGAAGGCTGCCAGTTCAATATCACCGCCGCCCGTGTCATTCACATCAGTGCCGACTGTGAGCGGACTGCCGGACCAAATTTTGATTCCGCCTTGCGCAGAAATACCGTCGGCCAAAGCTCCGATTCCACCGATCGTAAGACCGGCACCGGTTGTGGCGAGATTACTTAAGAAAGCAGGACCTGTCCCGGCATCGGCTTCAAGACGGCCGTCGGTTCCGGCATTTGCGTTATAATCGGCAAGACGCATTTCAATGCCGTCAATCACGCCGCCGCCGAGATCTTCGCCGATTCCAGTTCCGGCTTCGAGCACCGCACCGCCGGCAATAATATTGACCGTGGCGCCATTATTTTCCCCGAAAAGATCGTCATTGCCGTCTTTAATGGTGCCGGCTGCTGTGTGATAAAAAGTTCCGGTACCGAGATCGATGGTTCCGAGCGCGCAATTGGAACCAAGACAATTAATGTAAGCGGCTCCGCCGTTTGTTGAGGCATTCCAAACCGTGGAAGGCTCGACATCAAAATAATCCGCAAGCGCTCCGATATCGCTACCCGTCGTATTTAAATTGATAGTCCCGCCGATCACATTGGCGGTTTCGGCCACAAGCGCGTCATTAATATTGCCCGTGGAATTCAGCGTCACATTGCCAAGGCCGGCATTCACAAGACCGACCGGCATATTTCCGATGCTATCCAAAAAGATATTGGAATCATCACCGGCGGCAGTGTCTGCATTAATTTGAGTGGTCGCTGTAACATCCACGGCGCTGGAGGTTCCGATACCGCCAACCGCTGCGTTAAGCGTGACGACATTTCCGACAACATCCGCCGTGCCGTTATTGGCTGCGGAATCTATTTTTCCATCGGAATTAACCGTAACATTTCCTGCGCCGCCGGTAGTAATCAAACCGATCACGGCATTGACTAGAGAATCAAGATTGATGGCATCGCCTGTGGCGGTGGTATCCGCATTAATGGTGGATCCTCCTGCGGAAATTTCCAAAGCATTGGGAGAACCGATGGGACCATTGGCGATTAAGTTAATGGTTTTGCCGAAAATATCCGCAACGCCGTTATAACTCGCGCCATTGATAGAACCTGTAGAATCTAAGGTCACAACACCGGCCGTGAGACTTCCGGTTGTGATTAATCCGACAATGGCATTTCCGATTGAATCGAGAGCAATATTTCCGTTGTCTCCGGAAGTATCAGCATTAAGAGAAGTTGTTGCCGTGACATCAAGCGCGTCACTGGCTCCGGCTCCGCGAATGCCGCCGGCATTTGCATTTAAATTCACAATATCACCGGAAACATCCGCCGCGCCATCATCGGTCACGCCATGAATCGCGCCAGCTGTTGCTGTTGCCGTCGTTGTTCCCGTTGAAGATAAATTCGTAATATTCAAATCGCCTGTTGCCGTAGTGACGGTTGCGTCTCCGTTGGAAGCGGCGACGTTAAGCACATTGGCGCCGTTGGCTTCATCCAAATTAATATTTCCGGCACCCGTGTTGACGGCCGTAAGATTGGTCACATCGGTATCGAGGTCAATACCGGTTGCCGCAGATGCATCCAAAGATGCAGCCGCAATATTATTCGCTCCGGCATTGTTATCAATAATAGAAGTTACCGCGGAAAGAAAAGCTGTAGTTGACGCGCTGACAAGACCGCCGGCACTGATCGAACCAAGGCCGTCCGTATCTCCAAATCCTGCGGTAAGTGTGGTGCTGCTTGTGTCCGATTTTACGTCGGAACCGGCGCCAAAAATCACATCATCGCCGGCGCGAAGAGTCACGGCATCGCCGGTAGAATTAACCGTCACTCCGGCATTAATCGTTAAATCATCGCCCGCAGCTCCGGATTCCCCGGCGGTCAAATTAATCGTCGCCGCTTGAATCATGTCGGCCGCAATCGTTAAAGGACTATGGGTGAGAATATTGGTAGTGCCGCCTCCGTTGGCCGCACCGGTCACTGTCAAACCGCCGGCCATATCTTCAATTGAAACATCGCCGGAAGTGGTGTTGTTAAACGAAACATTATCCCCATCGATTTCGACATCACTGCCTTCAACGGAATTAAGAATTAAATTATCCCCGAAGAGTTCGGCGCTCCCATCGTCAGAAGTATTAATCGCTCCGTCCGAATCAACCGTGATGGTTTCGCCCACACCCGTGGTTGTGATTTTGCCGTCAATCGTAATGTCGGAGCCCGGAACGAGTCCTGTCCCTTGAATCGTGATATCGCCTTTGGCTAAAATTTGATCATTGGCGCCGTCCGCATCAATGACAATACTTTCATTTCCTGCTTTTCCAAAAATATCAGAGCCTGTCAAAATAACATTGCCGTCGGAATTAATACTGCCTGCGGTCTGTAACCAAACGCCGCCCTCACCGTTTAGATCGGAGTCCGCCGTCAATTGAACATTCGCGCCGCTGCCGCTCGTCGTGGTAATGCTATTTTGAATAATAATGTCGCGAAGGGCAGACAAGATGACGTCGACCGCGCTAAGAATCGGGCTGGTGATGATGACATCGAGTCCTGTTCCCGTCAGGGTAATATCTCCCGCCCCAACATCAATGACGCCGTTGACAATGGCGCCGGTAATGGTCACCACGCCGCCGGCGCCAGCTTTGGAACTGACCGTTGCCGTATTTTCAATGGTTAAAAAATTGCTGGAATTAATTTCGATATTGCCGCCATTTGTTCCGGCATTTCCTGACGAAATTGTTCCCGTCACCGAAACATCACCGGCACCCGTGTGATCATAATTGATCACATTGCCAACGGTTTGAAGATCTTTGACGACGGTGTCAGAACCGCTATCAGCCACATTAATGACGCCGCCGGCCGAACCGTCAATGGTATTGAAACTGTTAGCTGCTTGATCAAGTGTCGTCGCTCCCGCAGATGTAAAAACAACATCATCTGCCGTAATGGCTCCCGCCGGTTGATCAATGGCGCCTAAAACAGCGGTCATGGTTAAATCACCTTTTGCGCCGGCAGCGTCACTATCGAGATTCACGGTAGTAACATTAATATTGCGAATGGCATCGATCGTAACGTCCCCCGCCTGGGTTTGAATACTGGCGCCTGACGCCATATTCAAGTCACCTTGGCCATTGCCATCATGATCTAAAACTCCGTCGAGAAAATTTTCACCCGTATAAAGATTAATATCTCCGGTTCCTTCTGTGCTGACTACAGAATTACCATTGAGGTTGATGTCATCGCCGGCATAAAGTGTAATATTGCCGTTACCGCCAAAAGTTTGGATATTGACGTTATTGACGGTCATATCTTCATTGTCTAAATTTCCTCCATAAGCAAAGGAAATGTCACCGCCGTTATTATTGATAATGGGAGCATTGACAGCCGATCCGGCTTGGCCGACAAGCGTAATATCGGACCCCGCATTCAAATTGGCTGAGTCGGTAATGCTGACACCGTTGACACCATTAGCGTTGGTAATATTCAAACCACCGACATTACCTCCTCCTCCAGCCTGACTGCGAGCATTAATATCTCCCTGATCCGTCACGGCAGAAAATTGAACGGTTCGTACTTCAATGGCATTTCCGCCATTACCGATACCAGTCTGAGCATCAAGAGTAATCGTAGCTCCACCAAAACCTGCGACTTGAACATTGGGGCCATCCGCATCTCCACCGTCAATAATTTCTCCGCCAGTTGTCCGGATAACTGCCGCATCAGAAGCAAAACTTGAAGTTACCAAACGGCCGAGGGTAATATCGCCGTCCGCATCAAGATCAAGAATGCCGCTTCCCGCATTGAGCACCGTGCCATCGGCCATCGTGATATCATCAAAAGCATTGATTTCAATTTCCCCAGAAGTGCTCGTAACATCGCCGGCCGCGCTAAAATTAACGTCGCCGGCTAGAGAATCAAGATTGATTTTGCCGCTTGTGGAAGTCACGGTATGACTAATCGAAAGATTTCCCACGCCCGCAAGAGTCAATTCACCGGAAGTCGTAGAAACTCCCAAACCCCCTGAACCCGCGCTGAGTACATTCATCGCGCCGGCAGTAGTTTGCACATTGACAACGCCGTTTGAGCCCTGATTAATTCGGATGACATCCAAATCGCCACCGCCTGCGGTTTCGAGAATTCCAATCCCGCCGCTTGTCGTATTGACCACATTAAGAGTATCAACGGCCGTATCAATATGGGCGCTACCCGGGACTCCAATTCCTGTTACGGAGTTAATGACTAAGTCATTGGCCGTAATATTTAATCCGGTATTACTATCGGTGACACCACCGCTAAGAGCATTGATCGTAACATCCCCTTTTGCACCGGCAGCATCACTGTCGGTATTAATTTCACCGATTGCGGCATTGCGAAGGGTGTTAATCACAACATCTCCGGCTTCGCTGCGAATGGCCGAACCGTCTGCCATCGCCAAATCGCCTTGAGAGTTACCATCGAAATCAACTACACCGTCTAAGAAATTTTCACCGGTATATAAAGTAATATCTCCGGTTCCTGCCGCGCTGACTACAGAATTACCATTGAGGTTGATGTCATCGCCGGCATAAAGTGTAATATTGCCATTACCGCCGAACGTTTGAATATTGACGCTGTTGACCGTCATATCTTCATTGTCTAAATTTCCTCCATAAGCAAAGGAAATATCGCCGCCGTTATTGTTGATAATGGGAGCATTTACAGCCGATCCTGCTTGGCCGACAAGATTAATATCCGATCCTGCATTTAAATTTCCGGAATCGGTAATGCTGACTCCGTTCACGCCATTAGCACTTGTAATATGCAAATTTCCGACATTGCCGGCTCCGGCTTCACTTCGAACATTAATATCGCCTTGATCCGTTACGGCTGAAAAATACTGGGTACGCACTTCAATAGCGTTGCCCCCATTTCCAATACCGGTTTCAGCATCAAGAGTTACGGTAGCGCTGCCAAAACCTGCGGTTTGAATATTGGGTCCGCCCGTATCTCCCCCATCAATAATTTGCCCGCCGGTAGTTCTAATCACCGCAGCATCCGAGGCAAAACTTGTCGTCACCAAACGGCCGAGCGTAATATCGCCGCCAGCATCAAAGTCAATAATTCCGCTTCCCGCATCGAGAACTGCTCCGTCCGTCATGGTAATCGCATCAAAAGCACTCACTTCGATCTCACCGGAAGTACTGGTCACGTCACCGGCCGCACTGAAGAGAACATCTCCGCCTGTTGAATTAAGAGTTATTTTTCCGCTGGAAGTAGCAATGGTATTGTTAATGGAAAGATTACGCGCGGCATTTAAAACAACCTGAACAATTCCTCCGATGGAACCGCCAATAGTTCCGTTAATAAGAATATCGCGTGTTGCGTTAAGGGTAAAAATAACGGCTCCGGGAACCGAGCTTTTAGAAACATCGGCACCGGCCACAAGCTCAATATCACCATCCGCGGCGCTGGTTGTAACCGTCACACTTGTTCCGGCATTCAGTTTGCTGTTGATATCACTTGCCTTGACGTTTGAGTTAGCGCCTCCCGTAAAAGCTCCGCCGGCAAATACGAGAGTCGATACGAGATTGGAAATCGTAATAAGATACGGATCAAGAAGCCATGTTCCGGCCTTCCCGTTGGAAGCGCTGGCATCCACTGAAGCGCCGTCAACATCTAAAAAGTTTGCACTGGAAGTTTCGATCAAACCGCCATCACCGCTCAGCGCTCCGCCCTTGGCACTGAAAGAACCGTAAGCGCGGGTGGATTTATCCGACCAAACCACAATTTTTCCGCCGTCCCCTTCAAGAAGGGCATCGGCATTCACCTTAGCCCAAAAATCCACGTAAGTTGCATCCGCATTCCGCACAGAACCTTGTCCTTGATAATCACCGCCGATTAAAGCGGTACCGCCTCCGTTATAACCGGACACATCCACCGTTGCACCGCCAAAAAGACCGACTTTTTCACCAAGGACTTCAATCGTTCCACCTTTTTCGCCGAGATCATTGCCTTTGGCATTCAAGGTTCCGGAAACTCTTGTGATGCCGTCATCGCCGCCATCCAAAACAATGCGGCCATTTTTACTGGAAATAGAATTGGCTTCGATAATACCGGAGTGATTGATGATATTATCGAAGGCTTCTTCCACAGCCGCCGCAGAAAGAATGACAAGACCGCCGTCGGCTTTGATTTTTCCCGAATTGGCAATGGCATCATTTATTTTATTGCCTTTAAAATCATAAACCGGAGCTTCGATCGGTTTATCGATAGATACGGAAATTAAACCGTCGCCCGAAAAATCTAGAGTGACTTGCTGGCCGGCAGCCAGCACGGCAGCCGCATCATCAGCATTAATTATCCCGTCATTACGAACAGCGCCGGCAATCAGAGCAAGACGGCTGCCTGGAGCAAGATCTATTGTTCCTTCATTGATAATAGGAGAAGGTTTAAAAGCGGGGTCTTGATCGAAGGTGAAAATTTTAGGGCCGCGATTATCAAACGGATTCTTCGCAACATCTCCCATGTTATTTAAAAACTGCCCCATTGAAATATCGCCAAGGGTGGAAAGAATAAGAGTGCCGGCAACATTCACTTGAGACGTGGCGCCGAGATTAAAACCGAAGGGATTATAAACCGAGAGACTCCCCACAATATCCGCAACCCCATCCCAAAACGTAGGTTGACCCCCCGTCACATTTAAAGTAGCCGGCGCCACAGGGTTGGCAATTCCGTCAGCTCCCAAAACATTAAAGTTAAATGTTTGACCAACAGGAATATCTAAATTCGGTGTATGGTAAGAATTCCCACCAAGTAAATCGATATTCGTAATAACGCCATCACTTTGGGTTGCCGCCGGATTGCCGCTTTGATCCATAATCACGAGTTCTGCAAACGAGATAGGAATGCAATAATTCGTGGCAAAAGTAATGGCCGTAATAAGGGCGAGAATTCTTTTCATTAAAATGGCTCCGCGGAAACGCCGTAATAAAACGCGCTATTGTCGCCCGAACTGGAACGCGAACCGGTGCGGCCGGCCCATTGAAAGCGGCCGTAAACCTTTTCGAAAAGCTGAATCCGAAGGCCTCCGCCGATTCCGGACAAAACCCGGTCTTCTTTTTCTCCGGCAAGCGGTCTGGTTAAAGCCCCGGCGCCAAAATCAAAAAAGCCGACTCCTTGAATTTGTTTGCGCAGCGGAAGTTCGGAATAAGGAAGTTTCCAATCGGCCGGAAAGAAAAAACTCGGAATATAAAGTTCTGTGGAAAATTGGCCGCCGTAATCGCCCATGTAATCGCCTTCCGGATAGCCGCGCACGGTGAATGCGCCGCCCAAACGAAGCTGTTCGGAAGGCGGCAACGAATCCGGTGAAAGTTGCAGGGTGCTGCGAAAAGCAAAGGTCATGTCTTTGGGAAGTCTTTGATAGCGAATTAAAAAAGCGCGGTAAACAAAAAACTGCGCTTCGGCACCGGCGCGCGTTCCGGTATTGGAATCCTGCGGCGAAGCGCCGAGAAAATTGCTGAATCCGAAATGAAAGGATTGCGGAATATAGGTTTTCCCCCAATGGTCGGTCATTTCAAGATTAAGGCCGGTGTTTAAAATTCTAAGTTCGTCATGGCCGGCTTTGACTCCTAAAATTTTATTTTCGATGCTTTTAAAATCAAATCCAACCTGAGGCGTTATTTCAATTGACGGCTTGCGGACAAGGGGTTGAAGTATGCGTATGCTATGAGTCGTCGCGCGTCCTTCTACATCCAAGGCTTTGAATGGACCGCCGACATCCACCCGGGAATGAGTGAAAGAATAGCCGGCATTGGTGCCGGAAGAATGAACCGGCGCATCATAACTGGCTCCCACCGCCCAGGAACCCGCCCCTAATTGAAAACGGGCAACGGCTTGATCCATCAATCCCAGGAGATTCGTGTGAGTCATTTGAACCCCCCAGCGGTGTTTGCCGGTATTTTCAGTGCCGAGATTATTGACGTCAGTGGAAAGATGAAGCGGGAATTTATCCTCCACATTGATTTCCACATCCGTGGTTTTTCCTTCCATACCGGGCTTCAGCACGGCGCGGGCTTTGATGTCCCGGCTTTTATTTAAAAAAGAAAGCGAAGAACGGAGATTGTCATAAAAAAGAACATGGTTGGCGGCAACGCGAAGCATGCGTTTGAGGGCGCGTTCCGAGAACCATCTATTGCCTTTGATTTCAATATTTCCCACGAGACCTTCCACCACCGCAATTTCCGCCATGCCTTCCGTAACGTCTTGGGGCGGAACATAAACATAAGCCGCGATATAACCTTTATCCCGGTAATAATTTTTTATCCTTGCCGCAATTTCTTGAAGCTCGGCAAGACTGATTTTTTTGCCGGTATATTCGGCGGCAAACGGCTCGAGTTCCTGCGCGGGAATATTTTGATTGCCTGTAATGCGAATGCTTTTGAGTTCAAATGTGACCTGTCTCATTTCCGGAGTAATGGGGCGCGCTGTTTCATCCTTTCTTTCGACTTCAACTTTTTTTTCGGGGACTTCCCCTTTAGAAAGACGGATCTTTTTTTCCTCTTTTTCTTCTTTTTCAAAACGCGTTTGTTCCGCGCCCGCGCTATCACGCGAGGGAATGTCTTCGGCATAAACAAAACGACTTACTGAAAAAATAAACGCAACTAAAGAGACGACGAGAACGAGCGGTGAAACTTTTTTGAATTTCATAAAAAGGTGAAACCTTAATTTTTGAACTGCAGCTACTTCATTATTGATGCTTCGATGTTTCGATGGAAATTCTGATTCCTCCACGGAGGGCAATCGAGGGCGTAAAAATAGCACGCCCAAAGCTCCCGGTCAAGGCCTCGGTCTTATTTTAGGGGATCCCCTACAGGGGCGTAGGGTTAGGAATGTAAGGAATTTGCAAAAAAGCCGATAACATAGGTATACTTTAACACGAAAAGGACCCCCAAAGTGTCAGATAAAAAAATTTTGATTGTTGACGATGATACCGATGTTTGTGAACAAGTGACCGCCTGTCTTGAAGAACTCGGTTATAAAGCCTTCAGTGCATTCAGCGGCGAAGAAGGATTAAAAAAAATCCAGGATATTTCCCCTAATCTTATTTTGCTGGACATCCGCATGCCGGGAATGGACGGCCTGCAAGTCTTAAAAGAAATCAATCAGCGTTTTCCCAACATGGTCGTCGTCATTATGACCGGCGTTCATGACACCAATATCGCCACCAAGGCCATTGAACTCGGGGCTTGTGAATATATTACCAAGCCCATTAGCCTGAATGATTTGATGGGCCGTTTTATCCGGCCCATTTTAGGCGATCCTGATTAAATTTGGTCGGGGAAAATTGCCATGATACGGCTTATTTTTATCCTTCTCTTCGGCGCCCTGCTTGGATGGGCAGCCGGCTTTCGGGTTCATCCCGAGGCTTTTAAAAATAATCTTCAAGTGATCCTTCCTGCTTCCGAAACAAAACTGCGCAAACTGACCCTTGCCTACGGCGGAACCGTGATCGGCGAGATTGTGGCTGAAAATGCCGACTTGATTGATTTAAAAATCGACGGCGGCGTGGTGGGGTTTTCAAAATCGGAAATCGCTTCGATAACGGTCCCTGACCCTGAAGAGGTACGCGCGTATTCCCAGGCAAGCGGCCTCAAACCCGCTGCGAGCGATTCTTTGATTGCTTATCATCCGGAAAAAAACTTTTTCAACCTTTCAAAACTTACTGCCAAGCAGGTCAAAAATCCGGAAATGACGGCGGGGCTTCAAAAACGCATGGACCTTATTAAAGAAATGCCGGCCTTCAAAATGGCAGAAAAGTTGATGGCCGAAAACGTGCGGCGAATGCATGAAGCCGACAGAGACTCCTAAATAAAACGGACGCAAAGAAGCGTGCGGTCGTCATGCGCATGAACGTCCCGCTGATGAAGCGCCATTTTTCGTAACAGCCCTTGCACGATAGCGTTTGCATCCTCCCCCGAAGCGGCTTCTTCCTCCAAAACCTTTCGTAAATTTTCGATACCGAATTCTTCCCCTCGGGTGTTTCTTAATTCTTTGACCCCGTCACTATAAAGCAAAAAAACATCTCCCCGCTCAAAATTTATTTCGACCGCATCATAAACCGCTTCTTCGAAAACGCCGAGTGGAACGCCTTGACCCGATTTGATGACAGTGGCGGTGCGGGTTTTGTTTTTGAAAAAAATCATCGGTTCATGGCCGGCCGAAGCCATTTGAAGTTTTTGAGCCGGCAAATCCACCACCACATAAGCAAGCGTCAGAAAAGTCCCTCCCATATGCCCCGCCAGCAAAATCTGATTAAAGGCCCCGCAAACTTCCTGGGCAGTCGCGGTTTGTTTGGGGACCGAGCGGAAATCACTCATGGATTTGGCCATATAAATCGCGGCGGGCATGCCTTTACCGGAAACATCCCCGACACAAAATCCGAACCGGTTATTTCCTAAATCCACCCAATCGTAAAGATCTCCGCCGACCTGTTTGGTGAAACGACAAACATAAGCCAAATCAATTTCCGACGAATCCGGTTTGGTTTGAGGCAAAAAATGTTCCTGAATGCGCGATGCCATTTGAAGTTCACGGTCGAGCATTTCTCGTTCAAAAAGGGCGCGTGTGTATTTTTGAAAAAGGGTCATGGCGTAAGCGGTGACGGCGGCGGCCAGAGGAACAAATAAAGGAAGTACCCCTCCAGCTATCAGAAAAGCCAGGAAGTTCCATAACCCGTAAATAACGATCACGACGGCAAAGGCCAAAAGACCGGCAAAGGGAGGAAGAAAAGCAGCCACGGCTGCCGCAAAAAAGGCAAGACAAAGCATGATTAAAAAATTAATGGGTTCGGGAAGCCGGTAAAGCAGTCGTCCGGTCAAAAACGTATGAAGGGCGCTGGCCTGGACGGCCAGCCCCGGCATTTGTGTAGAGTAAGGGGTTGAGACAAGATCCGTGGTGCCGGTGGCGGTATGGCCGACAAAAATAATGGCATCCGACAATAAATCGTTTAACAGATCTTCCTTTTCGGTCCCAACCGATCCAATCAGTTCCTGAAACGATATTTTGCGAAATGAGTTCATCGATCCCGGAAAATTAATAAGAAGGCTTTTTGCCGGGTCCAAAGGCAGGCGGGAAAGCCACTCGTCGGCTTTTTGGCGGTCTTGAAATTGCATGAGCATCGCCATCACGGCAGGATGATAAAATAAGTGTTCGCCCGTATCGAGAAATGCCTTCATACGGCGAATCCGTCCGTCCCGGTCCGGAAGAATGTTGACATAAGCTAAGCCCGCTGCAGCCTCGCGCAAAGGTTCATAAGGAAATACGCCCTTAAAAGGAATTTCAGAATGATAAAAAAAGGGAAGTATGATGCGGCCGGATTTCTGCATGGCGTCCCGGAATTTGATGTCTTCGTCCGCCTGAGGCCCAGCTTCCGCAAAAAGAATGTCGAAAAAAATAACCCGTGGATTGAATTTCGACAAAACGTCGAGAAGAACGGCGTAATTTCCTCTGGGCCACGGCCACTGGCCGATCGCCTTCAAACTCGCGTCGTCGATCGTCACAAGAACAATTTTGGGATGGGCCGGCTTTTGGCCGCGCAGGCGGAAGCGAAGGTCAAGCGCGTCCAGTTCGTGAAAGTCAACCAGATAAAAAAAATGAAGGCCGAAAATTAAAAGCGCCGCGAAGGAAGGAACAAAAAGGAAAGACCGTTTTAAAAATTTTGCCACACGGATTCATCCGACGATTGAAGCGGTTTGGCGGGCGGGGGAGATTTTACTTCCTGCTGCTTTTCCGCCGAGGGTTTTTGAATTTTTGTTTCTTCCCTTAGTTCTTTCGGCTCTTGGGGAGCCTTGCCCGCTTTCCGTTCCCGGTTTTTTTGAATCGTCGCTCTTTCCTCTTCCGTAAGAGGAATCAAATTAAAATTGCGCAGTTGGAGAGCTCCCTTTTTGGCTTCTCCCACCGTATCATGCGTAAAAACGATAGTAAGCTCCGTCAAGGGAGTGGCTTGCCTGGCCGAAAACGGAAATTCCAATGTCCGCCAATCTTTCCTAAACTCCGTAAATTTCATGGCCCTCGCCACATCTCCTTTGGATTTGAGTTCCATCTTAAAAGCCTCGGGGACTCCTTCCTCGTCCACTTTACGGACATCAAAAGACAACCCTTTATAATCGGAAAGGTCAAACTTGCGGACCTTCATATAAATCCCGACGAAAGAACCTTTGGAAAAAACGTCATAATCAATGTCCAAATGGACTTCTCCCGTAGATTCGTCCTTCATGAATTCGCGCTCGGCAAATCCGAATTTTTGAGTATAAAAAGTGCCGTGATCAAAAACATATTCAAAGAAAGCTCCGGCCTTAGTGGAAAGATCAAGCTGCTCGGCCTCAAAAGCAGCGCTCTTTTGAATAAGCTCATAAGCCTCTTTGATCTGATTCCAATCCTGCGCAGAAATACGGACCGGGACAAGGTTCATTTCTCCGGGTTTGGCAAGCACCTTTTCCGTGTTGCCGATGACAATCGGTCTTGTTTTAACAAGTTCTTTGGGTAAAAAATCCGTCCCGGGCTGACGAGGGGATACTTCCAAACGTCCGCGCAAAACACTGATGGTGGATTCTCCGCTTTTCTCGTCCGCCTCTACCCGGAAAAGAGTGCCGCGCACGGCCGCGACCAAAACCGGGGTGGTAATTTCCATATGGCCTTTGCCTTTGAATTTCTTGTCGGTAGCCCCAATAAGGGAACCTTTTAAAAGATGCAGGCGATGGGTCAGGAACTGATCAAAAAGCCGCGGCCTTTTTCCTTCCAATTGAGAATTTTCTTTGAGCCGTATAAAAACGTCGTCTCCAAGCCGAAGGTCCACTTCAGCGCCGGAACTAGTACGGACTTTATCATGGGTTCCGAATTTGCCGTTTCTTTCTGCCGGTACCCATGCATTTTTTTGATGGGAATAAACCTCCACATGTCCGGCAAAATTGGCGATACGAAAGGGATCGGGTTCCGGCTGTTGAAAGTAAATAACGGCAAGAGCAACAAACGGAACGATCACGAGAAGAATAAGAGCGAAAAATATCCACAAACCCCAGGGCTTTTGAGGAGAAATTTCGGGGGGCATCATCTGGATGCGTTTTTCCATGAACGTCCTCCTGACGGACAGCTATTTTACCGGTACACCCTCTAAAAGTACAGGGGTCAAATACTCTTCTGAAGAACCTCAACCTCTTCCTGAAGTTTCAGCCATTCGGCCTCTTCCCTCTCCAAGGTTTGGGTTAATTCCTTAAGACGTTGGTTCCTCTCGCGGGAATAATGGAAGGGGTTATTTTGAACTTGTTGTAGCAGAGTTTGTTTTTCTTCTTCGAGGTGTTTTAAACGGTTTTCGAGTTTCGTCATTCGTGATTTTAGGACCGTGATTTCTTTTTTTATCTGCCGGAGGTGTTCTTTGGCCGCATTCTTTTCTTGATCCGCTTGAGATAAAGAGACCGTATCTTCTTGGATCTTTTCGTCCTCTTTCAGAGAAAGACCATGATGAGGATGTTCGGCCCGGTGGGACTTGGCCTGCATTTCCAGGTGATAAACATAATCTTCATAAGTCCCCGGATATTTTTTGATGGAGCCGTTTTTCACATCGAGGATATTTGTGGCGATAAGATTCACAAAGGTTCTGTCATGACTGATAAAAAAAACCGTCCCCGAATAATCTTTGAGCGCGTTTCCCAAAGCCTCGACGGTCTCAAAATCCAAATGGTTGGTGGGTTCGTCCAAAAGCAGCACGTGGCTTTTTGAAAGCAAAAGCCCGGCAAGGCAAAGCCGGGCGCGTTCTCCTCCGCTTAAAACCGTCACTTTCTTTTTGGTTTCATCGCCGGAAAAAAGAAAACATCCGGCCATATTCAGAACATCCTGAGTCGTGATTCCATCCGCGGCTTCCCGGGAAAGATGCGTAAAAACATCGTCCTGAGGATGAAGGGAGCTGAAAACATGCTGAGCGTAATAAGCGACTTTAAGTGCCGTTCCCCAGCGGAATTCTCCTGCTTTGGGAGCGAGATCCCCGGCCATGGTGCGAAGAAAGGTGGTTTTCCCCTGACCGTTATCGCCAAGCACCGCGACCCGTTCGCCGCGGTTGATCTCAAGGCGGATGTCGCTTGCCACTAATTTATCCGGATAGCCGATACTTAAATTTTCGCACCCGAAAGCAATGCCGGCTTTTTTTTCTACCGGCGGAATTTTGATATGAACCGAAGCGGCGCTATGGGCAATTTCGATCGTTTTTAATTTTTCAATTTGTTTCATTTTTGATTTAGCGCGGGTCGCGGTAGACGCCTTGGCCTTAAAACGGTCCACAAAGTCTTGCAACTGCTCCTTTTTTTTCTCCACGGTTTTGTTATAAGCCAATTTTTGGGCCAGCTGTTCTTCCTTAAATTCAAAATAGTCTTCGATATTGCCCGGATAAAGGACCGTCCGGCCGTGTTCGACTTCCAGGGTATAATCGCAAGTGCGTTTCAAAAATTCGCGGTCGTGCGAAACGATAAGGTATCCTCCGTTAAAATCCAGAAGGAAATTCTCTAAAAGGATAAGCGTGGATAAATCCAGATAATTGGAAGGCTCGTCGAGAATCAGAAAATTAGGGTCTTTCAAGAGCATGGCGGCCAGTTTGACGCGCGTACGGTAACCGCCGGCAAGCGAGGTTATTTTGGCATCCAGAAGTTCATTATCCAGCTGAAAATCAGCGGCCATTTCTGCCGCACGCCATTCCTCCTCACCGCTGACACGCGTTAAAAAAGCCAGCACACTTTCATCCGGAAGAAACGAGTCATGCTGTTCCAGATAACTCAGCCGGAGTTCGGAATTCTTGATGATTTGGCCCGAATCCATTTCTTCCTGACCAATGATAATTTTACAAAGCGTGGATTTCCCGGCACCGTTGCGCCCAATGACCCCGATTTTTTGATTTTTAGAAAAAGAGGCCGAGGCATCTTCCAAAATGGTCGTGTGGCCGTAACGTTTACAAATGCCTTTTATTTGAAGCAAAACACTCATGATAAAATTTCTCCTCACACTCAATATTCAATCGATGATGAATACTGGGAATGTTAAAGTCTAAAGAAGCCTAACAAATTCGGGGACTATTTTTTGGGGAATAATTTGCTTATCATTGGCAAGTGCGAGCAATTTCTCAAAACCCTCTTCGCCCTTCTTGCCCAAATCCACGGTAAAATGATTCACATACATGCCGACAAATTGATCGCCGAGGTTTTCGCTGATGCCCCGTCCATAAGTAAGGGCATATTCCAACGCTTCTTTGCGATGAGACAGCGCATATTCAATGCTCGCCTTAAAAAGTTTGGTGAAGGAAAGAATGGTTTCTTCCCCCAAATCCCGGCGAATAACATCCACCCCGAGCGGAAGCGGAAGCCCTGTTTTTTCCTGCCACCACACGCCAAGGTCCACGATTTTTTCAAAGCCCTTTTTCTCAAAAGTGATTTGTCCCTCGTGAATCACAAGTCCAAGATCCGCTTTTCCGGCTTGCACGGCATCAAAAATTTGATCAAAAGGAATAAAAACGGGTTCAAACTCCGCCTCAAAAAGCCGGAGAACAAGATAAGCGGTTGTTAATTTTCCGGGAATGGCGATCTTTTTTCCGCGAATACTGTTTTTGTGTTTTACCGCTGTTCCTTCGCGTGCGACAAGAATAGGTCCGTAATTATCTCCCACACTTGCTCCTGCCGGCATGACCAGATACCGGTCCGCCAGATAAGCATAGGCATGACATGAGACCGCCGTCACTTCGAGTTCCCCTTTAAGGGCTCGCTGATTTAAGCTTTCGATGTCCTCAATCACATGCCGGACCTCAAAACCTTGCATCGGAATTTTTTCCTTGGCTAAGGCGTAGAACATAAAGGCATCATCCGGATCCGGGCTGTGCCCTACTCGAATGAGCTTGGCGGCGGAAAGAGGCGTAAGCATAGGAGTCGAATCATAAAGAAATAGTAAGATATGTCAATTCAAAACATACCCCATTTCATAACCCTATTACTCACAATGAGTTAATCGTATGGGCCAAGATCGCTATATTGTCTTTTATAAACCTCTAAGTTATACTTTGGCATGATTTTCTCCCTGAAAACTAATCGATGGATTGTTTTGGCCTTATTTGTTACCACTCTTTTACGGGTTCCCGCAGGATTTGGGGAGGCCGGCCTTTCCCTTTCGCTGAAAGACTTGGCGATTCCGCCATCCCTGGGAAAAGTTGAAGACCGGTTTCAGGGAACAAGCTCCCGGTGGGTGATTCATATTCAAGATGTTCATGCCCATCTGACAGCTCAAGAAAATATTGCCGCCATCGTAGAACATTTGAACGCGGTCTACGGAGTTAAAACCATTGCCTTGGAAGGCGGTTGGTCCGAAACCAGTTTTCCCGAAACTTGGGCCCTTCCTCAAAGCCGCCAAAAACAAATGCTTGTCCGTGCCCTTCTCGAGGATGATTACATTACCGGCCCGGCCTATGCCGCCATTTTTGCCCCGATCCCCATCAATCTTGTGGGGATTGAAGACGAAAAACTTTATGAAGAAAACCGCCAGGTTTATATCCAGCACCTGCAAAAACGTGAAGAGATTGCCGCGCAAATAAATGCCTTCAGTCAAAAAATCGCGGAAGCAAAAAAACCGGCTTTAATCCCGAACTTCAGGCTTTCGACCGTATTCTCATGGACTACCGCGAGGGGAAAAAAGCGGAAAAATTCATTCCCGCCCTCATCGCTTTGGCCGGTCAAAAAAATACCGATTTTTCGGATTTGGATCAAATCCAGATTTTCAAAAAAGCCTTTGAAATCGAGCGAAAAATTCAAAAAGACAAACTCGAAAGCGAAGCCAAGCGTCTGGAAGAAGCCTACAAACGCAAAGGCCTTCATTTCGAAGAACTTTTGCGCGCGAATATGATTCCCAAGGATAAGCTCGAATTTTATCCGGAAACCCAAAAGTATTTGGAGCTTATCAAAGTGCAGGATGGGCTGCGGTACCGCATCTTTTTTTCTCAAGCGGAAGAAGCTATAAGAAGGCTTAAAGAAAAACTTTTTATTGCGGATGAAGAGAAGGCCCTCGACGCAAAGTCGGAAAGATTTCTTATTGCCAAAAAGATCGCCTTATTTCAAGCGACTCCCGAGGATTTAAAAAATTATGAAAATCAAACCGAGACCTTTCGAGCGGACCTTGAAGAAGCGGGATTGGCCGGGGCTTTTGATCTGGCCCTTGATTTTTATCAAATCGCGAAAAGACGGGATGAAATCTTTTTTGAAAAAATCATGAAGGATAACCGGCTTCGGGGAAATATCGCCGTCGTCACCGGCGGTTTCCATACGGAGGGTTTGAGCGAAAAACTTGCCGCTCAAGGGATTTCTTATATTGTCGTCACTCCGGACCTGGGCAAAGAACCCGCGGATGAAAAATTGTATTTTGAAAGATTGACGAAAAATCCCGTGAGCCGTCAAACCTTACAAGAAAATAACAATTTGCAACTTGATCCGCAATTTGACAAAGATGTCGCAGCCGTAGCCAAAAGTGAAATACGAGATACCCGGGACGGAGTTTTAAGTGTTTTAAGAAATTATCAAAACGCTACGGCCCCGGCCAATGACGGAGCAAAAGACTTTATGGCGCTTTCTCCCTTCCAACAAGAAGAATTCATTGCCAAAATCGCGGCACAACCCGGAAAATCGCGTTTTATTATGGTGGCGAAACGAAGTGAGCTCAGAAAAGTTTTAAGCAATCCTTCAACCCTCAATTTGTGGCAGAGCCAATTACAACGAGGCGATATTCTTGCTCTTATCGGGGATGGCCAAATCACCGATTGGGAAATCGGATCTCCGGCTGAAATCAGGCGTCTTCCTGGAGATATTGATTTTGCTCAAGCCGTTGAATTACAAAGCATTCGTGAGAAGGGAAAAGAGACGCCGATGGTCGTTTTCGCGGGGGATTTTAAAACCGACAAACGCAATGTTATTGTGGCCAATCCGAATGATGAATATTTTCCCGCTCTTCTTCGCTTCCTTGATGCCATCATGGACGCGATTGCCAAAGGACTTATCCCTTACAATGCCGAAACATTCAGCGTCATTCAAAACATTCTTTTAAAACTTCATCACGCAGAAGCTTCTCGTATTTCCGCTTAAGTTTCGGCTTGGGCTTTCCATTTGGCAGCGGTAAGATCGAATGTCTTTTCCATCATATGCTGAAGTTTGGCTTCTTCGATAAACGCTCCGACCATTCCCAGATCCCATTCCAACGATAAACTCACTTCGGTTCCCTGGCCGGCGGATTTAAATTCCGCCACGCGTTCCATGGATCCCCCCATCGGAAGCCCGGTCCGGATCACGGTGCGTTTTAAAGGTTCCCATTCGGTGATTTCATGATCCATTTGAATCACATTTTTACCGAACTGGCATTTTTCATTCCAGCTGAGGCCCCGGCCTTCGCGCGCCGCACTGGTCAAGCGGCTTTGCTGAACGCCTTCCACCCATTCCGGAGTTTTTTCCACATCCGTCCAGATTTTCCAAACTTTTTCCAGCGGCGCGTTAAACGATAATTGTTTTTGTATTTGTCCCATTTAAAACCTCAATTAAATTTTAATTCGACGCTTACCGGACAATGGTCGGAGCCCATGACTTCCGGCAAAATCTTGGCGTCGCGCACATGGGCAACAAGTCTGCGTGTCACAAAATGATAGTCAATGCGCCAGCCGACGTTGCGTCCCCGGGCACCCGTTTTCATGTCCCACCAGGTGTATTGATCCGGCAAAGGACAAAATTCCCGGAAAATATCCACCTGCCCGCTTTCTACCCACCGGTCGATCCAGGCACGTTCTTCCGGAAGGAATCCGGAAACTTTTTCATTGGCCTCGGGACGGGCCAAATCAATCGGCTTATGGGCCGTATTATAATCGCCGGAAACAATAACCTGCTTTCCTTCAGCTTTAATTTTTGCAATCACACGCATGGTTTCTTCATAAAAATCGAGTTTATATTTCAGGCGTTCGGGATTTTGTTTGCCGTTCGGGAAATAAATATTAAGGAGAACAAACTCGGGAAATTCGGTCGCGAGAACGCGGCCTTCGGTATCAAAACGCGAAACGCCGAATCCGGTTTTGACGCTGAGAGGTTTGGTTTTGCTAAAAGTCGCCACACCGCTATAGCCTTTGCGCTCGGCGGCATTCCACGAAACATGATAACCGCGGAGCTGAAGCAGCGTGGCATCAAGCTGGCTGGGACTGGCTTTGGTTTCTTGAACGCACAAAACATCCGGCGATTCGCGCTCCAGCCAATCCAGAAATCCTTTTTTCTGAGCGGCCCTTATGCCGTTGACATTCCAGGATAAAATCTTCACCGGGTGAGAATCTCAAGAGCTCTTTCGGGTTGATCGGTTTTCAAAACAAGGCAGCCCACTTCCTGTTTGGGAATGGCCGTACAGTAGGCATAAGCGATATTGATATCCGCCTCGGCCAGGGCCTGGCAAATCCGCGTGAGCTCGCCGGGTTCATTGGTAATTTCAATCACAGCGACTTCTTGTTCCAGGACATAAAGCTCCTCTTGTTCCAAAAGAAGGAGGGCCTTGGTGGGATGATCGACCAGAAATCTTACCACGGCATTGTCCACGGTATCGTGCACGGCCATGGCCATAATGTTAATGCCCGACTCGGAAAGAATGGCGCAAGTCCTGGCAAGGACCCCGGGACGATTGGGCATGAAAACTGAAAGTTGTTTTTGTATGGGCATAGGTTATTTCCTTAAATCCTATTACGCCGGCATGCGGCTGATGATTCCTTGCGCATGAGGAGCTGCTGATTTGGGAACCGCGATTCCGATTCCTTTCAAGGAATTGCCGTGAATGTCTTTTTTGCCTTGTTCATAAAGAACGCAGTCGACTTCTTCTTCCTGAAGTCTTGCCTGAAGGATTTTGGCTTCGTCGCCATCGGCGGTTTCGTAAACCTGCACCCAAATTTCCCCGGGGAGTCCTTTGCCGCGAAAGCGCCGCCTGGATTTGACGGCCGGGTCTTTTTCCATTCCGGCGGAACGCTGACGGCCCCATACGGAAAGGAAATAAAGAAAAACCCCGATTAAAAAAAGATAAATCAATATTCTCATAAAACAGCGGTCCTTATCCTAATCTGCTTTCAAGGAAGAATCAACGACTTCTTTAGAAAAATTACTCTTCATCGTCTTCATCAGCGCTTGCCAGCCGCGACAAGGCTTTGGTAATCCGTTTGAGTTCCTCTTCGGAGGCCTTGATTTTTTTCTCTTCAATCTGAATCAGGTAAGTTTGGGGAAAGCCGGAAGACGCAGCCAGCGCTATCAGAGAAATTCCTTTTTTTAGACGAAAAGACTGAATTTCCGAAGGAGTCATTAGAATGACTTCCGCTAGGCGGATTTTTTTCCTTTTATAGCCATCGAAATAATCGCCCGGAGAAGCATGTAAAGAGGATAGAGGCCGATCAAGGTAATGCCTCCGATTTTAAACATGTTATAGGCCAGCTTATCATCTTTGGAAGTAAAGGCGATCACCCAGGGGGTCACGCTTGCGGCGGCGATCAAAAAGAAAATAATTTGTTCGCGGAACATGGCTTTTCTTTTTTGTTCTTCGGCTTTTTCCCTTTTTTCGGCCAATTCTTTGATGGCACCCGTGCGGACGGTTCCTTTTCCATAACGGGGATCATTTTTACTCGCATTCATGTCTGCCATACGTATCTCCTTCGGTTAAGAATCGTTCAAATCTTCTATTATTTATCGGCTGAACTTTCTAGAACAAAAGGTACCAGGCACCAAGGGGCCTGGCCCCTTTTGGTTTTAATTCGATTTTGTGGCAATAATCATCCAGGCCTTGGGCCGGAGAAAAATGCGGGGAATCACGCTCAAGGCATTGAGCAAGGGATGAAGAAAAGCGTTTCGCTGAATCCATGCCGCCAGCCTGAGTTTGGCCGTCATGGGAGCGCCGCGTAATTTTTTGCGGTAGAGATAATCCTCGATAAAAGAGAAAAAGTGAAGTTTCACTTTTTTAAATCCGCCTTGATGGGCGCCTTTTTTCCATTCGGGAATCGTATAGGCATTTTCATTAAATCCTTCATCAATGGCCTCTTGCAGGGCCTTGCCGGATTTGTCTTCGAAAATTCCGAAGGCGCATTCGTGAAGGGCCACCACGCGCCCTCCGGGTTTAAGAACCCGCGCGAATTCGCCAAAAAGCTTTCCCAAATCCTTGCAATGATGAATCACGGAGTGGGAAAAAATGATGTCGAAGCTTTCGTCTTTGAAAGGCAGAACGCTCATGTCCGCGGTCACCCGTTCAAAATAATTTCCATCTTCTTCGAAATAAAGATCCGCGGCCATCAAATAATTGGTCACGTCGAGGGCCACCACCGAACAGCCGCGCTGGGTAAAACGCCAGGAACTCCATCCGAAACTGGCACCGACCTCCAGAACTTTTTGGCCGCCGGTGAGATTCAAAAGATCGAGAGTCTTGAAAAATCTTTCGGCATTGCCCGCCTGATTGTCGAAACTTCCTCCCGGCTGGAAAAAATGACTGCCGTCGCCGGCCGGCAAAGAAAGAAAAAGATGACGGAACTGGGTGAAGGTTTCAGGGTTGATGGGATGCTTTTGGCCTTCCGCCGTCACCAAATACCCGAAAGATTCGGCATGTTCTTTTTCATGGGCCACTTCTTCCGGAAGGTTTTCTCCCAGGGTATTCAAAATGCCATTTCGAATCTCGAACGTTTTTTCGCAAGCCCCGCACTTGAGCATTCCCTCGCGGATTTCGCGTTCGTCTTCGGCCCTTACGTCCAGCTTCCACTGGGACTTCGAACAACCCGGGCAGCGCAGCAAATCCGGCAATGTTTTTTTCATAAAACAAAATCCTTTTTCCCGGCGTCCCAATGAAACAAATTCATGTGATCCGTCTGGCCTCCCCTGACAGAAATGATCAGATAATCCGCTTCCGGATAGGCCGGGCCGGTGCCGGCGAGGGCCATGCGTTTGTCTTCTTCGGAAAAATAAGCGCCCGTATCAATATGCGAATGATAAATCACCCGTATCATTAACCCTTGGCCGCGAATTTCTTTTTGAATCGCCAAAAGTTCGCCGGGCTCCATGAAATAAGCGGTTTGCGCCGTCCTTGGAAAATTTTCAGGATCCTTGCCATGATACTCATTTTGAACGTTCCGGCAAGGCCGTATTTCCAAAATTTTATCCGGAAAATCCTTGGAAGCGAGCATCATGCCGCAGCATTCATTGGGATATTCTTTTTCAGCCTGCCCTTTAAGCGCCTTAAGAATGGCCAGAGGGAATTTTGGAAGCGTTAACTTTCCCACACTCAATCTTCGTGAATAATGCCGCCAACGCCCTGAGGGGTTACTTCCACGAGAACAACGGGGGTTTTCTTCGCACTTCCCGCACGGCGGGTGCGGATCACAAGCGTAAGCGCCTTTGCGGAATCGAGCCAATTTTCAAGATCAAGAGAAGTTGTCTCGATTTTACGTGAAGCCATTCTTGAAGCCTGCCCTTTTCGTTTCGGGTAGACACTGACATGATAAACCGTTCCCTCGGCACTGGCAAAACCACGTTCTATCGCCAGGTCTTTGAAAACAAGTTTTCCATCCTTCACGTCAAACTCATCCAGCGGATTAGTTCTTTCAAACCAGTATTGTGCGATCATGTCGCGGCGCTCGGCGAGGGTTTTAACCAAATAATCTTCGTCTTGAGCCTCGCTTAGCTCTCCCGCCTTGACCATAGCGCGTAGGTCGTCATCGGAAAAAGTGAGCAGGGTCTTGGCCGCCCAAAAGGCATCGGCACGGGTTAAGTCTTTGAAGGCATAATAAGGAAGCTGGGTTTTAAAACGGCCCGGATTAAAATGCCGGTTGTCAAAATAACCGACGGCCGGAGAATGGGTGACTTTTTCACCGGCCTCACGCCATCTTTTCTGCCAGGGTTTTTCCCACCATCCAAGACTGATAAAAGCCTTAAAGCCTTCTCCATAATCGAATAAATATTCATGAGAAAACATAGGCGGCTTGGTGCCGTCCCCGGCAGAGCCGAGGGAAGCATTAAAATCCACCAGATAATGCTTGAGAATTTCCTGGCCGTTTTCCGTGAGCACCCGCTCAGCAGTGTTGCTTTCACGAACATCGCTATTATTCAGCCAAGCGGAGAATACCCGCAGGGCCCGTATTTCACGCCGGCCGCTGTGATCGACCGCGTCATTTGGATCATTTTTTCTCCGCCCTTTAAAATGGAAAAACCCTTTATCGCTTCCCTCCAATGACCTTGTAGCAGAAGCGCGGAGGCGGCCGTCCATTTCCTGCGGAAGGAAAAGAACATATTCCTGCAATTTTTCAGCTGTCAGTTTTCTCTTGAAGCCCGAATCATCCATCATGGTGGCCTGCTCGGCCGGAACAAGTTTGGACCCCTCAAATTTGATAATGGAATTTTGGGGAACGTTATAACCCAGAGCGTGATAAAACCTTGCCGCGATAATTTCGCTGGAAGTCGTAAGTTCCGGGGTGTCCACCGGATCGAATTTTAAAAGGTATTCATCCCCTTTAGCGTCCGTCACCACAAAAGTCGGCAGCAATCCGTCAAAACGGCTGTTGGTGACCGTCAGATTTCCCGATAAATCCGGGCCTTCGGCTTCGGATTGACCGGCCCCTTTTTGAAGCTCACTTTCTGAAAGGCGGCTGCGCGCATGCCGGTTGGTAAAAAAGGCGGAGTCGGGGACTTCGTCGTATTCATTGATGTTACCGGCTCTCATCGGATGACGGGAAATTTTCCGGTAAAGTCTTTCCAGATGGAGATACGCGGTTTGATCGTCATAAATATTTTGATCAAACACATCCCGGTAAAAACCGCCCTCTTGTTTTTTGAACTGGGCGGTTTCCGACTGAGCGTTGGCCGAAAAAGGAAAGGCCAACAGCAAAACCAAAAGGGGCCAGGCACCAAAGGTACCAGGTACCGTCTGTTTTTTCTTAAAAAGGCGCGCTGCTTTTAACATACAAGTTGGTTCCTTCATCCGCATGAGCAATTTCCACAGAAAGAAGCGTCACATGAGCCAGGCTCACCCGCACGCCGCCTCCATAGGATTCCCGGAAATCCCGGAATTTAAATTTGCCGAATTTATTAAAGACCTGTCCTTCATCCCAAAAAATCACCGTATCCATTTTAAACTCTTTGTGCTCCCAAATGGTATAACGATATTCCAGATTGAATAAAACCGCGCTGCTGTCAAAAAAGCGGTTGAAGTCATACCCTCGCAGGGTATGGCTCATACGGGGGTATTCGCCGTAGCCGCCGAGTTTTGCCATTTGATGGAAAGGCACGTGATGATGGCTTAATTCATTATTATGTTCGCCGTAAAAATGAAAGGCAAAAACGCGCCGGGGGGAACCGATTTTCACATAGCGGCTGATTTCCGTCACATATTGAAAGTAACGGGCCTCGGAATTAATGCCTTCATTGAAATTAATTTCCAGTCTTTCCATGCCGCCCTGGCTGGAATCGGTATCGTGATTACGCGTATCATGTTTGATTTGACCGCCCACCGTCACGATTTGATCGCCGCCCAGTCCCGGAATCACTTTGCCGGGAAAACTCCGGTCAATGTCCGCGCCGTCCAGTCCGTTTGTAATATTGATATTTTTCCAGGCGAATTTAATATCGGAAGAAAGTTCCGGGCTCCAATCATAACCGAAGCTCGGTTCTATCAGAGTGGTTTCCATGCGGTAAGTCGTTCCGTCGCCTTTGCTTGAATCCGGGCCGATGCCGTAAAAATGTTCCTGCGGCCGGTTTTCATAACGGAAAAGCCCGAAGCCGTGAAATCCGGTTTCAGCAATTCTTTCCCACCCCGCTTTAACGCCGGTTTCATAATGAACCCGATAAATGGCCGAGGCCCAGGCTTTCAGGGTTTGATTGGGAAAATTTTGTTTCTGGCCTAAGAGACGGATAAAATCAATATCCGCACCTCCTCCCAAACTTCCGAAGGACAAAATATTGACCTGCGGCGTAATGCCGTGATCCAGGGCTTGATCGTAAAGCCATTTTATTTTTTTATCGATGGCGTGTTTTTCAATGAGGATAAGGGCCTTATCGACCGGCCAGCGTATGAGTTCAAAAGGATAAACCGGAAAATGGCTGGCTATTTTTTTGCCCGAAGAGGGTTCCTCGGGCGGTGCAATACGGGGGGCATAGCGGTCGTAGCTCAGTTCCTGGGCAAAAACGGCAGGATTTGGGCTCAAGCCCAAAAAAACAACCCAAAAGACAAAAAACCAAATTGTATTTCTGAAAGACCGCATGTCACCGCACAAGGTTAAAGGATGTCTATATTTCGGGCCGAACGGCTTTTTTCTTAAATGATTATAAAGGCGACTTTCCGGCCTGGCAATCCCATTTATTACCTCGCCTCAAAGGCGTTTTCGATCAAACGGATTTGCGGACTGTCTTTTTCTTTCCAGGTGATGGCCAAAACCGCGAATCCCGCGGGCTGATTCAAAAGCTTTTTATCTTTCAAATACCACTGGGCGAGCTGGGTCAATTTTCTCTGCTTGAAGCCGTGAACCGATTCTTCGGGACGGCCGAATTTTTCTCCGCTCCGGGTTTTAATCTCCACAAAAACAATTCTTTCGCCCTTCGCGGCCACCACATCAATTTCGCCGAGCGGACACCGGTAATTGGTTTCAAGAATTTTATAGCCTTTTTGGGCCAAATAGGCGGTTCCCACCATTTCGCCGCGGCCGCCCAGCGAAACTTGAAAAGGGACCTGGCCCTTTCTAATAGAATTAGTCATTTGATTTCGAGGAAAGAGTTAAGGATTGAAAAGGCGAAAAGGATTTGCGGTGAAGAGGCGAGGGCCCTTTTTGGCGGATTTTTTCCAAATGTTCGGGCGTGCCGTAACCTTTATGCTTGCCGAATGCATAGCCCGGATAAAGACCGTCAAAATGAATCATCCACCGGTCCCGGTAAACCTTGGCCATAATGGACGCCGCGGCAATCGCGGCGGACTTGCCGTCGCCGCCCACCACCGCTTTTTGGCGAACCGGAATATCCAGTTTCATTTTTCCATCGATAAGAATCATGTCGGGAGTTCGCGAAAGGGACAAAATAGCCTGCCGCATGGCAAGACGCGTGGCTTGGTAAATATTGACCTCATCGATTCGGTTTTGATCGATCACTCCGATTCCGACCACGGCATTTCGGGCAATTTCCGGGAAAAGTTTTTCCCGCTCGAGAGGGGTTACTTGTTTGGAGTCATTCAGAGAGTAAAAGGCCCGGTTTTTAAATACCGGGCGTGTGAAAATAACCGCCGCGGCAACGACCGGCCCGGCGAGCGGCCCCCTTCCCACTTCGTCCACCCCGGCCAAAAGGCCTTCTGCCGGATTTTGAAGGTTGAAGTCAAAATCAAGCAGGCGTCTCAGGCGTCGTCCGTTTTGTCTGTTCAAGGGGGATTATTTTTTTCTTAAATGATAAAGCTTGGCCCGTTTGGCATTGCCTTTTTTGGCGACCGTGATTTTTTCAATCGTGGGAGAATAAAGCGGAAAAACCTTTTCCACAATGTCTCCATGCGTTTCTTTCAGCACGGTGAAACTCGCGCTCACCCCGATTCCGCGGCGTCGTATGCAAATACCTTCGAAAATCTGAATGCGGCTTTTGTCGCCTTCTTTTACTTTAAGATTGATTTTTAAAGTATCTCCCACGCGGAAATCGGGAACCTTTGCCTTGCGGTGATCTTGATCAATAACGTCAGTTGCTTTCATGACTTTCTCTCCTCATTTACGTTTTCTTTTTGGCGAGATCGGGACGCTTTCTCGCCGTTATTTTTTGCGCCATTTGATGGCGCCACGTTTCCACTTCCTTATGATGACCTGAGATTAAAATCTCAGGCACTTCCCAGCCCCGGAACTGACGGGGCCTTGTGTACTGCGGGTATTCCAAAAGATCGGAATGAAAACTTTCACGCGCCAGCGACTGTTTATTTCCTAAAACACCCGGCAGCAAACGAATCACCGCCTCTATCAGGCAAAGGGCCGGGGCCTCGCCTCCCATGGTGATAAAATCTCCCACCGATATTTCCTGATCCGCCAGATGTTCATGCACCCGGTGATCCACGCCTTCATAATGACCGGCGATTAAAATCAAACGGCGCTTGCGGCTGAGCTTTTCGGCCACAGCTTGAGTCAAACGCTCTCCGGCCGGGTCCAAAACCACGACCCATCCCTTCGGCAAACTTTCCACGCATTCAAAAATCGGTTCGGGCTTCATGACCATGCCCGCCCCGCCGCCGTAAGGACGGTCATCTGCGGTTTTATGGCGGTCATGAGTAAACCCGCGCAGATTGTGAATTTGAATCGAAACTTTCCCCGTACCTTGAGCCTTATTTAAAAGGGACTGTTTCAAGGGACTGGCGAAAAATTCCGGAAAAAGCGTCACGACATCAATGGCGAGTCCCATGACATTTTTTTCCCGGGACTTATTTCGCCGCTGCTTTTTTGGCTTTTCTTTTGGCGCGCTTGAAAAGGCTTTTGAGGGCCGTGCTCACTTGAGCGCCTTGTTTCAGCCAATATTCCAAACGCGTTTCGTTGACCAAAAGCTTATCTTCTTTGGGAAGGGGGTCATAAGATCCGATTTCTTCAATGAAACGGCCGTCACGCGGCATTTTGGTGTCGCTGACGACAATGCGCCATTGAATACGGTTTTTCGTGCCGAAACGTTTTAAACGAATTTTTGCTGCCACTGGATTACCTCCTCTTTCAATATTTATTCCCGGTCGCGATGAATGGACGCGCCCAGGGCAAAAAGTTTTTCTTCGATTTTTTCATAACCGCGGTCCAGGTGATAAACCCGGTGAATTTCCGTCGTTCCTTCGGCCACAAGCCCCGCGATCACAAGCGCCGCGCTCGCCCTTAAATCGGATGCCATCACCGGCGCTCCGCTTAAATGTTTGACCCCGTGCACAATGGCACTGGGCCCTTCCAGAAAAATTTTCGAGCCCATGCGATTAAGTTCGCTTACATGCATAAAACGATCCGGATAAATTTTTTCCGTGATCACGCTGATTCCAGGTGTTACGGCCATCAGTGCCATCATCTGGGCCTGCAAATCCGTCGGAAAGCCCGGATAAGGAAGCGTTGTCACATCAATCGGCTTAAGCCTGCCGTTTCGCGTTACGCGAACCGTGTTTTTTCCTTTGGTGATGCGGACCCCGCATTGTTTCAATTTATCGATTAAAGCGTTTTGATGATTTGTGTCCAGATTTTTCACCATCACATCGCCGCCCGTCATGGCGGCCGCCATAATAAAAGTTCCGGCTTCGATGCGGTCCGAAATCACGATGGTTCGAGCCCCGTGAAGTTTTTTGACCCCTTCGATTTCAATCCGGGGAGACCCTTCGCCCGTAATTTTTGCGCCCATTTTTTTTAAGAAATGAGCCAGATCCACCACTTCGGGCTCGCAAGCCGAATTTTCAATCACGGTTTTGCCTTGCGCAAGCACGGCCGCCATCATCACATTGCCGGTGGCGAGTACCGAAGAACCGAAAGAACCACCTAAATAAATTTCCGTGCCGCGCAATTTTTTGGCGCGCGCGTTCACATAGCCATGCTGAATTTCCATGTGAGCGCCGAGCGCTTCCAGCCCTTTGATATGAAGATCAATGGGACGGGGACCGATCACGCAGCCGCCCGGGACCGAAACTTCCGCATAGCCCATTCTGCCAATTAAAGGACCGAGCACACAAACGGAGGCCCGCATCGTGCTGACCAACTTATAAGGAGCCAGGGTTTTTAAAGTTTTTCCCGGCTTGATCGCCAGTGTTCCGTTTTCAAAAAGAACGCGCGCCCCGAGTGATCGAAGCAGCTTCGCCATGGTTTGAATGTCCCTGAGATCGGGAACATTTTCAATGATCGATTCCTCTTCCGATAAAAGTGCCGCCGCCATAATCGGAAGGGCCGAGTTTTTTGCCCCCGAGACAGAAACCTCGCCTTTTAATTTGCGGCCGCCTGTAATAACGAGTTTATCCATGTTGTGCCATGATCACGCGTTCAATGCCGGCGTGGTCTTCGATAATAAAAATATTTTTAAAACCGTTTTGAACCAGCAAATCTTTAACCTTCGGGGCCTGATGAATTCCCATTTCAAGGATGACCCAGCCTCCGGGATTCAAATAATCGCAGGCTTCTGCCGCCATGCGCCGGTAAAAATCAAGGCCGTCTTGGCCGCCGTCCAGCGCTTGAACCGGTTCCCGTAAAATTTCCGGTTCTACTTGATTCCAATCCTCGTTTGAAAAATAAGGCGGATTAAAAAAAATCGCGTCCCATCTTCTTCCCTGAAAGGCCTCAAAAAGATCAGAAACAACAACCTCGGCACGGGAATTTATCAATCCATACCACTTAAGATTTTCTTCCGCAACTTCCAACGCCTTGGACGAAATATCGGAAAAGGTTCCTTTTGCGTTTTCAAAATACCGCAAAAGCGCGATCCCGATTGCTCCCGAACCTGTGCCGAGATCTAAAAATGAAAACGTTTGCCCTTTAGAAATTCCCGACCGGTGAATAAAGGCTTCGATCAGCATTTCCGTTTCCGGACGCGGGATCAAACAATCCGGACTTACCTTTAAAATTTCTTCCCAAAAATAAGCGCGGCTTACAAGATAAGCTACCGGAATACGGCTTTTTCTTTTAGCAATAAGCTCGCGGAAAATTTTTATTTGATCAGGAACTAAATGCCATGAATTTTTGAGATAAAGCTCTGTGCGCGAAAGCCCGGAAATTTCCGAAAGAAGTCTTTCAGCACTGGACCGGGCTTCGAGGCCGCCGAGTTCTGCAAGCTCTTCTTCGCCCCATAAAAGAAGCTCGGCCACGGAAGTTAAATCGATGGGGAGGGCGGTTTTAGGCTGCATCCGTCAACTTCTTCTCCCTGTCATGACGCTCCAAAGCTTGGACCAATTCGTCCAAATGGCCGTTTAAAATATCATCCAAACTATGCAAAGTCAAACCGATTCGATGATCCGTAACCCGTTGATCTGGAAAGTTATACGTGCGAATTTTTCCGGACCGGTCGCCGGTTCCCACTTGTTCTTTACGGGCCTTGGCCATTTCCTGATGTGCTTTTTCCTGGCGCATTTCATAAATGCGGGCGCGTAAAATTCTCATGGCCTTGGTTTTATTTTTATGCTGGGAGCGTTCATCCTGACACGCCACCACGGTTCCCGTAGGGATATGCGTGATACGCACCGCGGATTCGGTTTTATTGACATGCTGGCCGCCGGCCCCGGATGCCCGGTACACATCGATTCTCAAATCCTTTCCTTCAATTTCCACTTCTTTTTCGTCGACTTCGGGCAGTACCGCCACCGTCACCGCGGAGGTATGAATCCGGCCGCTTGACTCGGTTTCGGGCACACGCTGGACACGGTGAATGCCGCTTTCATATTTAAAGAAAGAATAAGCACGGGTTCCGCTAATTCCGAAAATAATTTCTTTCACTCCGCCTTTTCCGGTGAGACTCGAATCCATCACTTCGACGCCCAGTTTATGCTCCGCGGCATATTTGGAATAGGCACGGAATAAATCGGCGCCGAAGAGCGCCGCTTCTTCTCCGCCGGTACCGGCACGAATTTCCACGATAACGTCCCGTCCCGCATTGGGATCGGATTCTTTAAAAAATTCATTTTCAAGATCCTGAAGGATTTTTTCCTTCTTTGCCCGTAACGCAGCGGCTTCTTCTTCGTAGAGCGTGCGGATTTCCGTATCCAAGCCGGCACCGGAAAGCGAGCCCGTTAAATCTTCCAGCTCATTTTCGAGTTTACGGTAAGTCTGAAGCGCCTCCGCAAAAGGGCGAAGTCTCGCAAGCTCTTTCATGAGCTTTTGGTATTTGGCCTGATCCTTTACAATGCCGGGCTCAGACAATTCCCTTTCGATCTCGCCGGCCTTCTCGGCGAATTTTTCCAGACGGTCCAAAAAAATCATTTTTATTTTTTCTTGGGCTGATCAACCGCCGGTTTTCCTTTGCCCGCAGCCGGAGCTCCGGATTTTCCTTTGGCGTCTTTAAGTTGTTCTTTCATGGGTTTGCTCGTCACGGGTTTTCTGGGCGTAATCGAGGTTTTATTGATTTCCACTTTGACCAAAGCGGGCCTTTTCTTGGCCACACCGATTGTGACTTTTCCCTCAAATTTTTTCTTAAACCGGTCGATACGGCCGGCCGTATCAAGAAGCTTTTGCTTGCCGGTAAAAAAAGGGTGGCAGGCCGAGCAAACGTCCACTTGAATGACGCCTGTCACCGTACTTTGAGTTTCAATCACATTCCCGCAGGCGCAGCGTATGCTGGCCGGGCCATAATTTGGGTGAATGCCTTGTTTCATGATAATGTCTCCTTTGAGGACAGGTCTTAAGACCTGTCCCTTCATATTTTTTATTTGTCGATTTTATTCATGCTGAGTAAAAACTCGGCATTGGATTTGGTTTTCGAAAGACGGTCCACAAGAAGTTCCATGGCCTCCGCCGGGTTGAGTTCGTTCAGAACTTTACGCAGAATCCAAACGCGGTTGAGTTCATCGGGGTGCATGAGAATATCTTCTTTACGGGTATTGGATTTTTTCACATCAATGGCCGGATAAATTCTCTTTTGGAAAAGATTCCGGTCAAGCTGGATTTCCATATTGCCCGTTCCCTTGAATTCTTCGAAAATAACTTCGTCCATGCGCGAACCGGTGTCGACCAGGGCGGTGGCAATAATGGTCAAACTGCCGCCTTCTTCGATATTGCGTGCGGCACCGAAAAAGCGTTTGGGTTTGTGAAGGGCGCTGGAGTCCACACCGCCGGAGAGAATTTTTCCCGAATGCGGCACGACCGTATTATAAGCGCGCGCCAAACGCGTGATGCTGTCGAGCAAAATCACGACATCGCGTTTGTGTTCCACAAGCCGCTTGGCTTTTTCCAGCACGATTTCCGCCACTTGCACGTGACGTTCGGCGGGCTCGTCAAAGGTCGAAGAAATGACCTCGCCTTTCACGGAACGCTGCATGTCCGTCACTTCTTCCGGGCGTTCATCGATTAAAAGGACAATCAAATAAGCGTCCGGATTATTGGTGATAATGCTGTTGGCGATTTTTTGAAGCAAAATGGTTTTGCCGCTGTAAGGCGGGGCCACGATGAGTCCGCGCTGGCCGCATCCGATCGGTGTGAGCAAATCCATCACGCGTGACGAAATTTCGGTCGGCGTGGTTTCGAGAATCAGCCTTCTTTCCGGATAAAGCGGCGTCAAATTATCAAAGGGAATTTTATCTTTGATCTTTTCCGGATCCTCGAAATTCACAAGCTCTACTTTAAGAAGCGCGAAATACCGCTCGCCTTCTTTCGGAGGCCGGATTTGTCCGCTGACATTGTCCCCCGTTCTCAAATTAAAACGGCGGATTTGGCTGGGACTGACATAAATATCATCCGGTGAGGGCAAATAGTTGTAGTTGGGGGAACGCAGGAATCCGAAACCGTCTTGCAGGATTTCCAAAACCCCTTCTCCGAACATCACGCCGGAACGTTCCGCCTGGCCTTGCAGGATTTTAAAAATTAAATCCTGTTTTTTCATGCCGGTCGTCCCGTTGATATCGAATTTCCGGGACAGTTCATGAAGTTCGCTCACCTTCATTTTTTTCAGGCTGGCAACATCAAAAAGTTTTTCGCCCGGTTTCAGCTGAGGGGTCGGAACATCCTGAGGGTCGCTATCCCCATTAAAGCGTTGACTCGGGGGTGGCGGTTGGGACTGCGTTGGGGTTTCTGTTTTTCTGGAATGATTCGGTCTTTCTCTTTCTCGTTCTCTTGCCATCGTCTTCACGCGGCTCCTTTCAGGACGGGAAGGATTTTTTTCCAGGCTTGCTGGACTTCCCGCCGGGTTTCTTGAAGTGTTTTAGAATTATCTACCACAATGTCTGCTCGTTTTAATTTTTCCTCCAAACTCATTTGGGCTTTCTGGCGAATGTTGATTTCTTCCTCGGAAAAGCCTTTTTCCAAAAGCCGGCGTTTGATTTCTCCGGCCGGGGCCTTGACCGCCACGGTTTTATGACAAAACCGGTGAAGTCCGGTTTCAAAAAGAAGGGGCACATCCAGAATAATCACTTCATGATCGGAATCTTCCATTTCCTCGACCAGGCGCTGGAAAACATAAGGATGAACAATGTTTTCGAGTTTTTTACGCTTGGCGTCATCGTGAAAAATAATCTTGGCAATTTCGCGCCGGTCAAATCCTTTGCCGGAAACCGGCGTTAGATTTTGAAAAAGGGCCGCGATTTGCCCGGACACCGGACTTTCTTCCAAATAAGCTTCGTGCGCCAGCCTGTCCGCTTCAATCGCTTCGGCGCCGAGTTCCTCAAAAAAATGGGCCACGGTGGTCTTGCCGGAACCAAATCCACCGGTAAGGCCGATAATGACTTTTCCTTTGGGCGGTTTTAATTCTTGTACCATGAATCCCCTAGAAAGACGTCGACGCGAAGCGGCACGCGAAGTTTGTAGGCCTCTTCCATTTCTTTTTTCACCATCGCCGTAAATTTTTCTTTTTCTTTTTCGATCAAATCAAAAACCAGTTCGTCATGCACTTGCATGATCATGAGGCTTTCGAAACCTTCGTCTTCTATTCTTTTTTGAATGGTGATCATGGCCAGTTTAATCAGCTCGGCGGCAGAGCCTTGAATCGGCGCGTTGACCGCGGCACGCTCCGCGAATTGCCGGATTTGCATATTTTTAGAATTGATGTCCGGGAAATAAGAACGCCGGCCCAAAATCGTGGTGAGGAATCCGTTTTTACGGGCGGTTTCTTTTTGGGATTCCAAATAATCTTTGACGGCTTTGTAGCGCTTGAAATAGTTTTGAATAAAGGAGTCGGCCTCGGAAATCGAAACGCCCAAATCCTGCGCTAAGCCGTAAGCGGTTTTTCCGTAAATCACGCTGAAATTTACCAGCTTGGCAAAATTGCGCATTTGGCGTGTTACCTCTTTTTCGCTCGTGCCGTAGAGAATCGTGGCCGTAAAATTATGAATGTCATGGTCGTTTTCGAAGGCATGCGTGAGATTGGGATCGCCCGACAAATGCGCCAGAATTCTAAGTTCAATTTGAGAATAATCGGCGGAAAGCATTTTGCGTTTTCCCTTGCCGTCGGGTCTTGGGATAAAGGCCTTGCGAATCAACCGGCCGCCTTCGGCGCGGATCGGAATATTTTGCAAATTGGGTTCCGTGCTGGAAAGCCGTCCCGTGACCGTCGTGGTTTGATGATACGAAGTGTGAACCAAGCCGGTTGCCTGATTGACAATGGCGGGCAAAGCATCCAAATAAGTCGATTTCAATTTTGATTTTTCGCGGTATTCCAAAAGCATTTTGGGAAGTTCGTAAGTCATGGCCAGTTTTTCAAGCACCGTCACATCTGTGGAATATCCCGTTTTCGTGCGGCGTATGGCCGGCAGCTTCATTTTCGTAAACAGGATGTCGGAAAGTTGTTTTGGGGAATCGATATTGAACTCTTCTCCGGCTTCGCGGTAAATTTTCTGGGAAAGACGATTGAGGTCTTCTCCCGCATTTTCGGAAAGTTCGGCCAAAAACTTAAGGTCGAGATTCACCCCGTTCATTTCTATTTTGGCCAGGACCTCGGCAAGCGGCAGCTCCACGTCTTCCATCAGTTTTTCCAGGCCGTGTTCTTTTAATTTATCTTTCAAAACCGGTACAAGACGGAAAACACAATCCGCATCCTCGGCGGCATATTCGGCGATTTTCTCGAGCGGGACAAAATCCATGGTAATTTGTTTTTTGCCG
This sequence comes from Candidatus Omnitrophota bacterium, assembly GCA_016196565.1. The sequence goes on from JACPXK010000006.1 coordinate 90,044, forward strand.
GTTCCGATCAAGGAATCGGTGGTGATTTTTTTGACGCCCAGACATTCCAGGCTGATGTCATCGAGATTGTGATTGCGCCGGAGCGGATTGATCAAATAATTGCCAAGCATGGTGTCAAAACGAATGCCGCGTATTTGAACGCCGCTTCGTTTCATGACAATCCAGTCGTATTTAAGGTTTTGCCCGTATTTGGCCAGCGACGAATCTTCCAAAATGGGTCCCACCATCTCGAGAACTTTTTCGAGTGGAAGCCCCGGGCCTTGATGACGGCTTGAGGCAATGGGAAGATATACGGCTTCATACGCTTTCCAGGAAAAACTCATGCCCACAAGCTCTGCTTTCATGGGATCGCTGGAAGTGGTTTCCGTATCAAAACTAAAGGCTTTGGATTTTTTTAAATCGATGGCGAGCTTTTCTAATTCTTTCTCGTTTTGAACAATGCTGTACGAGCGATTCTCCATTCCCGCTTCGCCTGTGGGCATACAACTTTTCATCAGGGTACGGAATTCAAAACGTTTGAAAAATTCCAGAAGCCGGTTTTGATCCGGAGGAAGGACTTTCATTTCTTCCCAATGAATTTCAAAAGGCACTTGGGTATCGATCATGGCCAGGTCTTTGGAAAGGCGGGCAAGCTGCTCGTTTTCCTTAAACAAGGCTTGCTGCGATTTGGATTTCAGGCGGCTGGTATGGGCCAGAAGATTTTCCACGGATCCGAATTCATGAATAAGTTTGATGGCGGTTTTTTCTCCAATACCCGGCACGCCGGGAATATTGTCGGAGGCATCGCCCATCAAAGCCATGACATCCACCACTTTTTCGGGGCCGAGGCCGTCGAATTTTTTTTCAACTTCTTTGGCATCAAAAATCATATTTTCTTTATAGGGGTTTAAAACCTTAATCCTTTCACTCACGAGCTGAAACATATCCTTGTCGCCTGTCACCAGAAGGACATCCATGCCCTTTTTTTGCGCCTTGCCGGCAAGCGTGCCGAGCAGGTCATCGGCCTCAAAACCCGCCACTTCATAAAGGGCTAGCGGCCAGGCACGGCAAAAATCTTTAATCGGTTCAAGCTGCGGGACCAAATCATCCGGCATGGGTTTGCGGTGAGCCTTATAGTCCTTGTAACGATCGTGGCGGAAGGTCGGTTCCTTCCGGTCAAAGCAAATGGCAAGATAATCCGGTTTTTGCTCTTCGACGAGCTTGCGCATCATGGTAACAAAACCATAAATGGCGTTGGTCGGCTCTCCCCGGGAATTCGACAGAGAGCGGATGGCATAATAGGCCCGGTAGCAAAACGAAGTGCCGTCGATTAAAAAAATCTTAGGACGATCCATTAATTCATCGGTATGAGAAGGAATGTGATTATTGTGATTATATTGATAGGTTTGGAAATTTCGAAAGTTTCTAGCGGAACTTGGATTGGCCTATCCCTAAAAGCGGGCATAGGATATCCAAAGTCCCACTATCCGTCAAGCGATTATTTTCAAGCTGTCTTTCCTTTGGGTCCGCTGGTCTGAGCGTGGTTACTAAGGGTTGCAAGGACACTTTTGAGTTTTTGATTGAGCCTTTCGACTTCATGAAGTGGGGTTTCTTTGACCAGGGGCTTGGCATTGTGATCGATCACTTCGAGGAATTTTGCCATATCAAAAGGCTTCATAAGAAAATCGGTGACGCCAAGTTGGGTGGCCTGGCTGCGGGTTTCCGGAGCGTCATAGGCCGTGATGACGATAAAACCCGATTTTCCTGCTCCCGCTTTTTTTGAAAATCCTGAATATGCTGAATGGTCATCAAACCATCCAGTCCCGGCATTCGAATATCACATAAGACAAGATGAAAAAATCCGCTTTTGGCTTTTTTGATGCCTTCGTAACCGTCGCGGGCCACATCCACGAAATAGCCGTCCTTTTCGAGCAGGCGCTTTAAGGTTCGCGTCAGCAAAGGATCGTCATCAATCACAAGGAGGTAGGCTTTTTCGGTCCCGGGTGTAAGCGTCAAACAAATCGCCCCCCTTCAGACAGGCTGGAACAATCGAGAGTATTATAAGACAAGTAAGGAAAACATAAAACCCGGGAAATTACTTTTTAAGGACGGGTGCAGCGGCCATGGGCTTGGCGGCCCGATTGGCAAGTTCTTTGGGATCCTGGGCCATCTCTAACATGGCGTCATAACTGATGATACCTGCCGCGTGCAATTCCTTAAGATGATCATCCAGGCTCTTCATTCCATATTTCATGCCGGTTTGTATTTCGGAGACAATTTGAAAGGTTTTGCCTTCCCGGATGAGATTGCGAATGGCCGGAGTAGCAATCATGATTTCAAAAGCCCCGACACGGCCGCGGCCGTCAAGGCGTGGAATAAGGGCTTGAGAAACTACCCCGATTAAAGTGGATGAAAGCTGAACCCTTACTTGTAATTGTTGATGGGCCGGGAAAACATCGATAATACGGTCCACGGTGCGGGCCGCGCCCGTTGTGTGAAGGGTCGAGAAAACAAGATGCCCGGTTTCAGCCGCCCGTATGGCCGCCTCCATAGTGGCAAGATCTCTCATTTCACCGATCAAAATCACATCCGGATCTTGGCGCAGGGCCTTGACCACCGCTTCAGAAAAACTTTCAATGTCTTGACCCAATTCACGCTGGGTGACAATGCCCTTTTTATGGGGATGCACAAATTCGATAGGATCTTCCACGGTAATAATATGACGGGCGAAGTTTTCATTGATGTAATTGAGCATGGTGGCCAGTGTCGTGGTTTTGCCCGATCCCGTGGGACCGGTGACAAGAATCAAGCCGCGGGGACGCGATAAAAGTTCGACCAAGGCTTTGGGGAGCCCGATTTGTTCAAAAGTAAAAAACCGGGAAGGAAGCAGCCGCAGCACCATCGCGTAGGTGCCCTGTTGTTTGAAACAGGAAACGCGAAAGCGCGCTTTATTGTCAAAAGAAAATCCGAAATCAATACCCCCCACCTCTTCGACTTTTTTTCTCTGTTCTTCGGTGGTGATTTCGCGCGCTAAATTTTCCGTGTCTTCCGCCGTGAGGGGCTTGTTATCGATCGAAACGATTTGGCCGGAAATACGGACGGAGCGGGGCCGCCCTACGCTCAGATGAATGTCGGAGGCCTCTTTTTGAATCGCGTAATTTAGGATTTCTTCAATAGCCATAATAACCTTGGTTAAAGTGTAACATACACCTTTAATGTCGTCCGGGAACGCTTGATTCCTTAGGCCTCTTTCGTCAGGACCATGCCATGAAAATGGCCAGAAGGCCGGTAAGGGCAAGGGATAAAAGCGAAGTCGTAACAAAAAAAAGAGGAAACCCTGAAAGGGATTTGGGAACCGGGGTCAAAAGAAGATGCTCTTTCAACCCTAAAATGAATATTTCAAAAATTAAAACGCCCAAAGTAAAACAGGCCCAAGCCGTGATTTTGACCGGGATCGAAAAAAGAAGAGGGTCCGTCATGATAAAAATAGTAAGGCCGAAGAGCACGAGGAAGAAATCATTCCCCTTTTTCAATAAAAGCCTTAAACCGTAAGCGCTCGCCCAAATCGCGAAAAGCTTGATTTCTATCTGCCGCGCCATAACCGTTCCCAATGTCAGTGCAGCAGGATTTAAAGCAAGGATCGCGCTGAAAATTAAAATGAGCAAAAGGCTCGCAGCGCTCAGAAATAAAATTTCTTCCATGAGAAGAAAAATATTCCGCGTGATTCTTTGTCTTTTCTCTTTTTTAAAAGCCAAGATCATGGCCCAGCCGATGGCCAGAAAAAGATAAGTCTTCACGATTCCCCCTTTAAGGCCGCCGCAAGACGGTATTTGATCGCCAGAAAAGAAAAAACAGCGAGGGCGAAAAGCGCGCCGGCCGGATGCTCAAAAAAAGAAAAAGAAAGATATTTTCCGGAAATGCTTGAGCAAATTCCCAGAAAGACGGCCGCCATCCAGAAACCCGTGCCCAGCCAAAAAATTTTTCTTGCCCTATTTTTCTTCTGGCGCTTCTGAAAAATCTCTTCCGGAAAAAGAAAATAAAGGCTGACGGCCCACCAAGGCGGCAAATCCCAAAGATAAAATCCGGTTTGAGCCATGATACCGATCCAAATAACCAGCGCCCATTTCTTCCAAGGTTCCGGGCAAAAAGGGGCGGTCATTTTAAAAAAAAGGGCCGCCAGCCATAAATGTAAGGCTGTTAAAACACCCAGCAAAAAAGCCTCTTGAAAACGAAGCGTAAAAATCAAAAGCGGAAGAACAGCCAGAAGAATTTTATCCATAAAGAGATGGGGACGGCGGGGCCCGCCGGGTTCGAAACCATGCCTCCAGCCACGGCACCATGGCATTCAGGATCAAAACCGAATAGGCCGTAGCCTGAAGATAACTGACACCGCGTGCCTTTAAAAATAGCGCCAGGCCGGCCGCAAGAATCATGAAAATTTTTGCGGCCCGCTTTGTTAGCGGGGTTGTCACCGGATCCGTTACCACAAAAAAGGCCGTCAAATAAGTAAGGCTGGAGGCCAGAAAAAAAGAAGCTCCCAGGCCAAAGAGATAGGAAAAAATCAACCCACCGGCAAGATAAAAAAAGGGGAATTCCCAATTCGCAACCTTTAACCAGCATAATAAAATTCCGCCCAGCACAAAACAAAAAATAAAAACCGTGGAAGCCGGAGCGGTTTCGATCCCCGCCGGCCAATTCATGGCTTGAGGAAAGTTGATTTGAAGAAAAATCCTTCCGATCAAGGCAGGATTAAAAGGATTGGCCCCCAACCCCCCGAAACACATTTTGCCGGCAAAAACGGCGAAGAATGCGCCGCCGGCAGCCATCCACAAAGGAATATCCGCGGGAAGAAAAAGCACATAAAGAAGGGCGGTAAAAAGGGAGCTTCCGTCTTCAAGAGAAATTTTTATTCTGAATAATTTTCCTCCGGAAACTTCCGCCAAAAACGCTCCGGCGATCGAGGCAAGAATCAACCAAAGACCATCAAGGCGAAAAAAAATGAGGAAGGCAAGGATGGCCGGAAAAAGCGCTCCCACGGTTTTTGCCATCAATGCGGGAACGGATTCTCCGCCATGAATGTGTGGGGCGCTGTCACCCGCAGACATTTATTTTTTCGTAGAAAGTTCGGCTTGCACGACTTGGCTAATAGCTTCGTACGGCTGCGCGCCGGAAAGTAATTTGCCGTTCACAAAAAGGGTGGGCGTCCCGCGTACGCCGGCTTTATTTCCGGCAGCAATATCTTTTTCCACCTCGGCTTTATGACGTCCACTTTTCAGACAATCTGAAAACTTTTTCTCATCCAATTTGATTTTTTTAGCAATCTCGGCGAGGGCGGCTTCTCCTTGCGGCGGCTGATCCATGGAAAAGATCACTTGGTGAAAATCCCAAAACTTGCCCTGTTCCGCGGCACAACCGGAGGCTTCGTGGGTTTTATCGGCCCCCACATGCATAGGCAAAGGAAAGTGACGCCACACACGGCGGACTTTGCCGGAATAATTTTTCATAATCTCATCGATTATCGGACTCAAACGTTTGCAAAAAGGACAATGAAAATCACTGAATTCCACCAGGGTCACGGCGGCCTTTTCAGGGCCTTGCGACGGCTTTCCTGTCAAATCCTGAAAGTTGACAATCGGCGGTGGAGCCGGAGGGATAGTGGGACTAGGGCGTGCTCCTGCTTTTACGGCGCCTTGAACGGCCGGTTGTTGAGCAGCAAGCCGTTCAATTTTTTCCGTAAACCAGGTGTAACGGAAAAAATCCCATCCCTGAATAAGAAAAACAAGAATAAGGACAAAAAGCGTCCCTGCGAGAAATCCTTTTACGAAATTATCATTGATTTCAACTTTCATATTTGTCTCCCATTAGATTGAAACTTCGAGTTTCAATCTGCTTATTAGTTTTTGCTTCACGCATAAGTTCGGTCATGGGGCGATGGGCCGGACAAACATAGGAACAAAGCCCGCATTCTGTGCATAATTTAACGTCTTCTTCTTCAATAAATTCAAAAAGATTTTTTTCGACTGCAAGCGTTATTTGAGCCGGAGAAATCTCTGCCGGACAAACTTCGAGGCAACGACCGCAGCGAATGCAGGGCTCGATATCCGCGGCATTCCTCTCTTCAATTAATTCCTTCGGTAAAGCAAGGATAGCACGCGTCCCGGCCGTCACCGGAATCTCGAGACTGGATTGAGCCACCCCTCGCATGGGGCCTCCCATAATCACTCTGCCGGGTTCCCGCAAAAGACCGCGGGCGTTTTTAACACAATCGGAAAAGGAGGTGCCGATCCGCACCCAGATATTTTTAGGCTCTATCACGCATTCTCCTCCTACGGTGAGAGCCTTTTCATAAAACGGTTTTTGTAAAAAAACTGCTTCATAAACCGCGAAGGCCGTGGCAACGGAAAAAACCAGCGTGTTATCCGAAGGCTGCAGGGAATGATTCAACAGGACGGACGGGACAAGCCAAGATTCATCTTCTTGAGGATAACATGTGGGTAAAATCGTGGTGTCAAAATTTTTCCATTTAAGAAAATAAATTTTACTCTTTAGAAGTTCCGCCGGTTCCAATTTATTATCTTCCAGGGCAATCAAGACTTGCGCAGCCCCTAGGATATGACGTAGAACTTCCGCGCCTTTTAAGATTTCAACCGGATGAGACATCATCAAGGCATGATCACTGCTAAGATAAGGTTCCGATTCGCATCCATTTAAAATGAGGGTGTGAATTTTACCGCCGCCTTCCAGGGCTTTTCGAATCTTGACATGAACCGGCACATTGCTTTCTCCCAAATCGACGATCCCGGAATCTTGAAAAAGAGAAAACATTTCTTCCCGGGATAATTTTTCCCAATTTGGTTTTGAAGCGCCAGTTTCCACTATTTCGTCCCGTCCATCATTTGTAATTTCAATGGCCGGGGACGTTTTTCGTATGGGGTGGGAGAAGGAACGGATCGCGGTAATTTCGCCGGAAAGGCTGGCATGCACCGCTACGCCATCGGGATGATCGGGGCGCGCAATTTTTTCACCCAAACGTACCCGGTCTCCCACTTTGACCAGCGCAGTTGCGGCCGGCATGTTTGCCGCCATTAAAGGAATGCGTACTTTTTGAGGAGAACGAGGACGTGCGATGGTCCAGGCAATAAGGGTAGATTCTTTTTTGGCGTTTAAACGCAGGCCGCCGCGCATTTAAAAATACCGGTCAATCCATCCTCCCCCTAAAACGCGCGGGCCCTCATAAAAAACCGCGCCTTGGCCGGGAGTGATGGCTTCTTGGGCTTCATCAAAATTCACTTCTACTTGATGATCATTTAAAAGACGAAGTGTTGCAGGTGCTTTTTCATGTTGAGAACGGATTTTGACATGGGCGCGAATTTCCGGGGTCTCGGGTTTTAAAAACCACTTCATCCTTCCCACCTCACAACGCCGGTTCATGACATCTTGTTTGTTTCCCACCACAACTTCGTTTTGTTCGGGATGGGTCTGGACAACATACAATCTTTCCTTGGCGGCAACGCCGAGTCCTCGCCGCTGGCCGCGCGTATAATGAAAAAATCCTTCGTGTTTGCCTAAAATTTTTCCTTCGCGCGTGCGTATTGTTCCTGTATTTTCAGCACCGGTCTCGGCCGCCCGGACAAATTCCCTTTCGATAAAAGACCCGTAATCATTGCTGGGGATAAAGCAAATTTCCTGGGAATCGGGTTTGTTCATCACGCAAAGATTTTTTTGTCTGGCAATTCGGCGAATTTCGGTTTTCGTGAAACGGCCGATAGGAAGGAAGAGAAATTCTAAAATATCTTTTCCGAGGGGAAAAAGGACGTAGCTTTGATCTTTCCCGGGATCGACCCCTTCCTGAAGAAAGAAAGAACCGCGGTTTTCATCATAAGCTACTTGGGCATAATGGCCGGTTGCAATATGGTCATAGCCCAGCTGCCGGGCACGCTCAAGAAAAAGCCGGAATTTGATATGCTCATTGCAGGCAATGCAGGGATTGGGCGTTCTTCCCTTCATATACTCCGAGGCAAAATAATCTACGACGTGTTTTTTAAAATCTTTTTCGAAATTGAAAACCCAATAAGGAATGTTCAAAGTATCGGCCACATGACGCGCATCTTCCACGCCCGAAAGCCCGCAGCAAGCACGCGTATTGCGGTCCGCGCATTCCCCGGATGCCCAGGTCCGGATCGTGGCGCCGGCCACATCATGGCCTTCTTCCTTTAATAAGGCGGCCGTCACCGAGCTGTCAACGCCTCCGCTCATAGCGACAAGGATTTTCTTTTTTTCCATCATAAACCCCAGACGGTACCAGGTACCTTAGGTACCTGGTACCTTTTGCTTTTTAGGAATTAAACCGCGACCGACGCACCGGAGAGAATTTTTTCGACCTGAATTCTTTCCTGGAAAATTTCTTTGAGCTTGCCGAAACGGCAGTGTTCGACATCCAAACCTTCGATTTCGGGAAGCGCCCCCAAAATCGAAACACCGCTTAAATCATGAATAACTTTGGGATTGGTGACCTCGGCGATGGAATAATTTACCGCCGGAACGCGGTTGAAAATAATCCCGCGAATATCAAAACCGCGGATCACGGCCGCATCCACCGTAAGAAGCGTATGATTGATGGTTCCAAGGCCTGGCCGCGACACAATGACTACCGGCAGCCGGAATTCACGGATTAGATTGGAAACAAAATAATCTTTGGTGATAGGAACGAGCAGGCCGCCGATTCCTTCCACAATAATAAAATCATAATGCTTTTGAAGCTCCCGGTAAGCGTGATAAATTTTTTTGAAATCCACTTCCTTTTTTTCCACCAGGGCGGCCACATGCGGGGACAAGGGATTACGAAAACGCGAGGGGGAGATTAGGGCAGGGTATTCATTTTCCGCGGCCTCCATCAAAAAAGCAGCATCCAGAGAAATAAGCCGCTCAGGCACGCCGTGGCAATCTGTCGCCACCGGTTTCATGACCCCCACTTTAATGCCGCGGGCACGAAGGGCGAGAGCAAGGCCTGCCGCCACCACGGTTTTCCCGGCCCCGGTGTCCGTTCCCGTAATAAAAATTCCCGGTTTTAAAGCCATTTGAATCATAAATTTTTATGCCCTACTTCTTCGATCGACTCATAAGTGATGTCGAGCAGGGTTTTCAATTCTTTCTTTCCCATGGCCAAAGGCGGCATCAAAACAATCACGGGGCCAAGCGGTCTTAATATCGCCCCTTTTTGACGGGCCTTTTCAATCACCCGGATTCCGATTTTTTCTTCCCACGGGTAAGGTTCTTTGGTCTTTTTATTTTTTACAAGCTCAATGCCGATCATCAAACCGGCTTGCCGGATATCTCCAACCGGCGCAAGGCCATAAAAACCCTGAAGTTTATGGCGGACAAATTCAATTTTGGCCGGAAGCTTTTCTAAAACCCGCTTTTTTTCAAAAAGCTCAAGGCTGGCACAAGCGGCACTTGCAGCCAGCGGATTGGCCGTATACGTATGCCCGTGAAAAAAGGCCTTGAACTCCGAATAATCTCCCAAAAAGGCTTGGTAAATTTCTTCGGTGGCAAGGGTGGCGGCAAGAGGAAGATACCCGCCTGTGATTCCTTTGGCTAATGCCAAAATATCCGGCGTCACCTTTTCGTGATCGGATGCGAACATCCTGCCCGTACGCCCGAAGCCCGTCGCCACTTCATCGAAAATAAGGAGCGTATTATATCGTTTTGTCAGTTCGCGCGCACGGGAAATGTAGCCGGCGGGCTGATCCAGCATGCCTGCGGCCCCCTGCATGAGAGGTTCCATGACGAGCGCGGCGATTTCCTCATGATGAAGGCTTAAAATTTCCTCCATTTTAGCCAGCGATTCTTCCTTCACCTTTTCCGGATTACCCCCTGTCGGCCAGCGGTAGCAGTAAGGCGGAGGCGTGGCAAAGGTCTGAAAAAGAAGAGGCCCGTAAATTTCGTGAAACAAATTGATGCCGCCGACGCTTACTGAACCCAAAGTGTCGCCGTGATAAGACTGGCCGAGTTTTAAGAATTTATTTTTCCGGGGAAAACCGCTCTGGCGCCAATATTGAAACGCCATTTTCAAAGCCACTTCCACCGCTTCGGATCCTGAATCCGAATAAAAAACCCGGGTGAGTCCGTGCGGCGCAATCCCGATCAATTTTTCAGCCAGGGAAATAGCCGGCGGATTGGAAAGGCCCAAAAAAGTAGAATGGCCGATTTTTTTTAATTGGTTTTTAATCGCACGGTCAATTTCCGAAACCCGGTGGCCATGCACATTGCACCAAAGGGACGAAACCCCGTCCAGATAACGCCGCCCGTGAATGTCCTCCAGATAAACGCCGTCGCCACGTTCAATAATGACAATATCTTCTTTTTGCCAATCCTTCATTTGGGTAAAAGGATGCCAAAGATAACGTTTGTCTTTGGCTTCCAAGCTTTCGGGCTTGGCTTTACGGCGGGAGATGGTAGGTTTTTTCTTCAGAAACTTAATACGGCGTGGCTGTCATCACGGCCGATCATGCAGCGAATACGGTTTTTGCCCTCGCGCTTGGCTTGATAAAGAGCCAGGTCCGCACGCATCAAAAATTGGGTTTTATTCTCTCCGGCCCGGTAAGAAGTCACGCCGGCACTGAAAGTCGCGTCCAGCATTTCATTGACCTGCAGGAGAATACGGGAAAGAAATTTTTCAGCCTTCACCAAATCGGTATGAGGGAGCAAAATGCAAAACTCATCCCCGCCGTAACGGGCCAGACAATCGGCCGTACGAATCGCGGTTTGAATAATTTTTGAAAAACGCTGCAACAACTCATCCCCGCGAGTATGACCGTAGGTGTCATTAAACGATTTGAAATTATCCAGATCAATCAGTGCGAGGGTTAAAGGGTAATGATACCTGCCGGCACGCCGGAGTTCATCCTGAAGGATTTCTTCAAAACAGGCGCGGTTAAAAACCTGCGTAAGACCGTCATAGGTCGATTGTTTTTCCAGCTCCATCCATTTTCTTCGAAGACGGATCATCACGATAAATTGCAAATAATTGATGGCCAAAAGACACATCAAGACAAGAAGGATAACAATGTCGGAGGTTTTGCTTTGAATCGAAGGTTTGCCGAAGACAGGAGTAACGAGATAAAGAATTCCGAGAAGTGCCGTAAGATTGAGAAATGCCGCACTTTTTTGAATAGCGCCTTCCCAACCAAATAGCCGGCGGCCTTCATCTGCGATTTTAGATAGTCGTTGGCGTGTGTATCTCACCGGTAAATATTACCACATACTTCTAAAATTGCTAAATAAAGCCCTTTAGAATCTGGCTTTCTTCCCTAGGGAGCCGAGTGTGGTGAGCAACCGTTTGATGTCCTCATCCCGGTGAAGCGCACTTATCGTAACCCTAAGCCTGGCCTTGCCTTTCGGCACGGTTGGATAGCGAATGGCGGGGACAAAAATCCCCTGTTTTAATAAATGCCTGGAAACGCCTAAAGCCTCCTCTTCCGGGCCCAAAATCACGGGCAAAATAGGGGAATTTATGGCTCCAAGCGAAAATCCAAGATGAGACAAACCTTCATGGGCTTTTTGAATATTGCGCCACAATTTTTGCCGAAAAGAGGGTTCTTCTTTGATGACTTTAAGCGCCTCAAGCGCTGAAGCGCACAAAAGCGGCGGTAGTGAAGTGGCAAAAATAAAAGGCCGGGAAACATTAATCAAGTATTCGATCACAGCCCGATCGGCCGCCGCAAAACCACCTAAACATCCCAATCCTTTTGAAAGTGTTCCTAGGATCACATCGATTTGGTTTTCCAGATTTTCATCTTCTGCCGCTCCTGCACCGTTTAAACCCAGCACGCCGGTGCCATGGGCATCATCCACCACAAGAAGGCAGTTATATTTTTGTTTGAGGCGGATTAATTTTTTTAAATCCGCCAAATCCCCGTCCATGCTAAAAACCGTATCGGAAACAAGAATACACCGCCCGGCTGTGGAATTTTTTTGCAGCATTTCTTCGCAGCGTTCATAATTTTTATGAGGAAAAACCCGCATCTCGGCTCCGGACAAACGCGCACCGTCAATGAGTGATGCATGACATAATTTATCCATCACGATGAGATCTTTGGGGCCGGCAAGTGCCGACAAAATTCCGAGATTGGCCAAGTAGCCGGCTGTAAAAAGAAGCGCACGTTCCTTTTTTTTAAGTTTGGCTAGTTCATTTTCCAGCTGGGTGTGAAGATCCAAGGTGCCGGAAATCAAACGCGCGGCTCCCGAACCCACGCCGTAATGCTCCGCCGCTTTCCCAGCCGCTGCAATCACCCGGGGATGCTGGGAAAGCCCCAAATAATCATTGCCGCAAAAAAGTAAAATTTCGCGCCCATCCAGTAAGGCCTTGGGCCCTTTCGTTCTTGTTAAAGAAAGCATGCGGCGATAGAGATTTTTCTGCCGCAATGCGGCGAGCTCTTCTTCAAAAAAATCAGATGGTATCTGACTCTGTTTGAATTGAGAAAGGGGCCTGGCCCCTTTTGCAGTTGAGTCCATTAAATTTTCCCGAGTGCGATCGCGGCAATATGGCCGCCAAATCCCATGGAAACGGAAACCGCCCGGTTTATTTTTGCGGGTTTGGATTTGAGCGGGGTGTAATCAAGATCGCAGGCGGAATCCGGTTTTTCCAGATTTATGGTGGGCGGAATAAATCCGTCTTCCATCGCCAAAAGGCAGGCGATGATTTCCACGGCCCCGGTCGCACCCAGCATATGCCCGGTCATGGATTTGGTGGAGCTCATAGGAATATGATGTGCTTTTTTTCCAAAAACATTTTTAAGTTCCTGGGTTTCGTAAATATCGCCCGCTTGCGTGCCTGTCCCATGCAAATTGAGATAATCAATTTCCGCGGGATTCAAATGAAAATTTTCCATTAAATTTTTTATCGTGTGGGAAAGGGCGTCGTCGCTTGTTTCAAATTTAATAAGATCCGCAATATGATTGCCGTAAGCGGAGCCCAAAATTTCCCCGTAGATTTTTACGCCGCGGGCCTTTGCACTTTCCAGCGTTTCAAGAAAAACAATGCCTGCCCCTTCTCCGACCATAAAACCTTTGCGGCGTTTGTCAAAAGGACGGATCTCCTCCGGATCCAGGGCCTTCATATTATGGTATCCGGCCATCATAAGCGGCGTGAGGGAAGCATCCGTCGCCCCGGCAAGGCAATAGTCCACAACACCGTCCGAAACCATGCGGGCCCCTTCAATCACCGCCACGGTTCCCGTCGCACAGGCCGCGACATAACATTTGGCGGGTCCGTTGATTTTCCAGCGTCTTGCAATCCACTGCGCGGCAAAATTGGGAACGGAATTGGCATAAATTCTGGCGCCCAAAATCGCGCTGGGATGTTTTAGAAAGCGCTCTTTAAAACGGTCAATGGTATGAACCCCGCCTTTGCTGGAACTTACCGAAATACCGATACGGTAAGGATCGCATTGAGGAATTTCGAAATAGGCATTTTGAATGGCTTCGCCGGCAGCGGCCACAGCATATTGAATGAAGGGATCAAGCAAATGGGTGCCGTGAATGCGGGCTTCAAAATTTTTTATTTCAAAAGCGTGTTTGACAGGAAAACGGGAAACATCGAAGGTTTGAATCGGCCCGCGGCCCGACAAACCGTCTTTTAAACCTTTGCGCAGTGTGGTAATTCCATTGCCGATAGGGGTGATTGCCCCCATACCGGTAACAACAATTCTTTTTTTCATGCCTTGATTTTCATTGCCCTAGATAGAAAGCAACACTTTTTGGGTTTCAAGGAGGCGGATGACCTTTTCGGCATTTTTGGAAACATTGGTTTTGGGGTCAAGATTTAAATCCACAATACCTTCCCGGAATTCATTTTCTCCGACATTGACGATGAGCATCATGGAACGGTTCACAACTTCCTGCATCATACGGAGTTCCTCATCATTTAAATTGCTGGCCGTGGCGAAAACAAGCAGTCCGGCATCAAGAAAAATATGGGCCACCTCTCCTAGCCGGCGCACATGCTCGTGGCGGGAGGATTTGTGTTTGGAGACATCGGCGTCGAGACCCCGCAAGAGATTTCCGATGCCCAGAAAATAGGTTTTGGCCCCTCTTTCGAAAAGGGCCTTTTCCGCTTCTTTGGCAATGCTTTTTTTGTCAACTCCGACTTTTCCGGTCAGAAGAATTAATTTCGGTGTATGCCCGTAACCGGCTTCACGCGCTTTGGAATCCACAATGCTGAAATCCCATTTCATTTCGCGCATTTGAACTTGTTCGCGCACCTCGGCCTGTTCGTCTTTGACAAGCGCCGTGATAATGCCGCCGCCCGCGATGTCGTAACCATCCACAATCACAAAACGGCCTGTCGCCTCGCTGTCAACCGCCAAATCAAAGGCCACCGGCCAGGCACATTCGAAAACACATTCGGCTACGTCATGACGTTCAATTTGTTTTTTGTTGGATTTATTGAGCTCAGCCGCATCGATGATTTTACGTATTTGTTTTAATTTGACCGGAATTTTCGAGGCGCCGATTTTAAGTTTGTATTCTTTTTCAAAAGTCATCGGCACCTTCCCCATCCAGAAAAGCTTGCCCTCAAAAAGGCAGCTGACAAGCGGTGTGGCCTCGCCGGCTTTGCACATCATATCGCCGCGATTGATATAAATTTGTTCTTTGAGCGTAAATCCGGTAGAAGCTCCGGCTGAAACTTTTTTCTTGGCCGGCACATTAAATTCCTCAATGGATTTTATTTCTGTGCGTTTGTTGGAAGGAAGAAACAATACCGAATCCCCCACGGCAATATTTCCCGCCTCCACCTTTCCGGCAACAATGCGCCGCTCATCGCCGGACTCCGTAAATTTATAAATTGCCTGGACCGGCATACGGAAGGGTTTGTCTTCAAGACCGGGGGCTTTTTCGAAAGAATCCAAAACTTCAAGCACGGTGTCGACTTTAAACCAATCCATTTTTTTCGGGTTTTTATCGGGGACAATATTAACGCCTTCGCGCGCCGCAATGGGAATAAAAATTTTCGGTTCAATTCCGATTTCTTTCAAAAATTTGCGGTATTCTTTTTCGATGGCCTGGAAAACCGATTCTTTATAATCCACGAGATCCATTTTATTGACGCAAACCGCGATTTGCCGTATGCCCAAAAGCGAAAGCAAATAGCCATGCCGTTTGGAATTTTCCTGTACGCCTTCTTTGGCATCAATGACCAAAAGCGCGGCCTCGGCCCGTGCGGCACCGCTGACCATATTTTTCAAAAACTCAATATGGCCCGGGGCATCAATAATAATGTATTCACGTTTTTTGCTTTTAAAAAAGCAGCGGGCCGTGTCAATGGTAATGCCTTGGGCCTGCTCGTCTTTTAAGGCATCGAGAAGAAAGGCATATTCGAAGGGTTTGGCATTTCTCTGACATTCGGCTTTGACTTGTTCGAGCTTTCCCTGAGGCAAAGATCCGGTGTCAGCCAGAAGCCGGCCCACAAGCGTGCTTTTGCCGTGGTCCACATGGCCGACAATCACAATATTCATTTTTTGTTCTAATTTTTTCATAAAATCCAATTGACTTCCCGGGAAGTCAATTTACATATACCCTTCTCTGCGAAGGGTTTCCAAACCGCCGCCGTCTTCTTTATCCTGGGCACGGCCGGACCGTTCCGCCACATTGGCGAATTTTCCGGTTTTAAGTTCGGCGATAATTTCTTTGATGTTTTTGGAGGTGGACTGAACCGGAAAAGTGCAAGGATAGCATCCGAGCGAACGGTAACGTTCGCCCTTACCCTGATCAAAATAAAGCGGGACCACGGGAATATTTTCCCGGTCGATATATTCCCAAATGTCGAGCTCGGTCCAATCCAGCAGCGGATGAACGCGAATATGAGTGCCGGGAGCAAAATCGGTTTTGAATTGATTCCAAAGTTCCGGCGGCTGATCGCCGACATTCCAGTCGCTTCGTTTGTCACGCGGAGAAAAATATCTTTCTTTGGAACGGCTTCCCTCTTCATCGGCCCGCACGCCGACAATCACGCCGGTATACGGCTCTTTATTTTCATCCAGCACATATTTTTTAAGCTGATGATCCAGCCGGTAACGCGGCCAGGCTCCGGACAAAGTATTTTTAAGCGCATCGGTTTTGAGAAGTTTGCAGCAGCCAATGCGGTCAATGGCCCCGTCCGGAAAGGTTTGTTTTTGATCCAAGGCCTGCTTGTTCTGGCCATAAACCATATTGAGTCCCCATTCCAGGGCAAGCTTGTCGCGATATGCAATCATTTCCGGAATTTTGTAAGCCGTATCAATATGGACGAGAGGGAAAGGCACATGTCCCAAAAAAGCCTTCCGGGCCAGCCAAAGAAGGACCGTGCTGTCTTTTCCGATCGACCAAAGCATGGCCAAATTTTTGAAATTGGCATAGGCCTCGCGCAGAATATAAACCGATTGGGCTTCGAGTTTGTCTAATTGATTCATAAATTTCTCCGTAAAAAGATGTGGATTATAGCATATTTTTCAGGTGGCTTGTTTGGTTGAACTGGAGCCTGTCTAACCGCTAGCAATTTCGATCAATTCATAACATGCGGTTCTTCCCGTTGGCTGACATTTGAGCTTGGCGGCAATCTAAGCTATCCTTTCGAACCTTCTGTGGTCATAAAAATAAATGAAATCTTTCCCATTCGCTAAATGTGTAGGGTTGTGGATCCTGCTTTGTTTTGTGGGCACACAACTAATTCCAGCCGGCTACGGCGAAATAACGCCCTCACGGGCCATTTCCATCCCTTCACGCTTAGGGACGGTAGAAGAATTTCACCGCGGCCCTTCGGGCAAAACCGTGCTCTACATCCAAGACGCCCACGACTCACTCGAAGCCCAGAAAAATATTGCCAAGATGATTCATCTTCTGGCCGGACGCGAAAAGATCCAAACCGTTTTTGAAGAAGGTTATGAAGGGCCTGTCCCCACGGACCGTTACTTCAGATTTATTAAAAATCTGAAAATCCGGGAAAAAGTGTCTTATTTTTTTCTGGATAAACTCCGCCTTGGCGCCGCCGAATACGCGCACATCAACCGAAAGCGGGATTTTAAATTGATAGGCGCGGACAACCTCAAACTCCACCGCGAAAATATTGCCGCCTATCGTAAAGCCGCGAAACATCAAAAAAGTTTGGTCGAAGATATTGATGTTATGCTTTCCGAAATCAAAAATCTTTCCGATCAATATTTTCCCGCCAAATTCAAAGAATGGATGAAAGACAAGGAAAAATATGAAAAAGGCGATCTCGAACTTGGGGATTATTTAAAAAGGCATCTGATCTCCTCCGAGATTAAATCCATCGCCCCCAAAACATTCTTCGAGGAAATGGTTCTTCTTGAAAATAACATCGCGACAGCCTATTTGACCACTTCGCGCGACCTAAAAATATTCGAATATTATAAAAATCTTGGTCTTTTGAGACGTTTGGCCTTGCTGCGATTGACCTCCATCGAATACGCCTCCGCTTCTCCTATTTTAAAAAACACCCGCACTCAGGAAATTGCCGGTTTCATCGCCCGTGAAGGTAAAAAATCTCTGGCGCTTTCAAAACAGTGGGAGCCGGGCATTCATCACGCCATGAAATTTTATGAAATTGCCGGCCGGCGCGACGAAATGATCGAAAAACGGCTTCGACAATTTTTGAATCAGCCGGCTGAAAATACCGCCGTTCTTGTCTTCGGAGGCTTTCACAAAGAAAATATTCAGCGGACATTGACCGGACTCGGATATTCCCATTATCTGATAACGCCAAAAATTTCCGGCGAAGATCCGGTCCATCAAGCCTATTACAAACAACTCATGGCCGTGGGCCATCACGCCTTTGAAAAACCATTTCTTCCCGCTGCGGCGGACAGGGCCCCTTCAATCCTAATGGAACGATTTGCCGGTCCTCTTATTCAAGATGTTTCTGGCATTGTTTTTCGAAACCCCGATTTGTCGCCGGAGCTTATCGCGCGAAAGCTCAAGCGGCCGTTAAATCCGGGCGTTTCTTTTTCTGAAGCACGGGCCATTCAAAACAAGTCCGCAATGGAAATTTTCTCGTTCTGGAAAAATTCCAAACAAACGATTGATCAAGAAAAAATACGGCTTAAAAAAAACCGCCGTGCCGCCCTAAGACTCGCCGGTTTTTTTATTTTTCTGAGCATGCCCTTAGCTGCTTCCGTCTTTATTCTTATCGGGTTTACCGGAGGTTTGGGCGGTTTGTTTCAAAAAATTTATACGGCTTACGCGGTCACGTTGCTGCTTGCCGGACCGGTTACCTTTTTTGTGGCAGATCGCTATTATCTGCGGGCCGTTCAACGTCTTGATGATGACATAGAAGCTTTCGATGAATTTCATGATACCGTTTTGTCAGAACTAAAAAGATGGTGGCAAACCCCATCCGGCGTTTCTTCCAAAAAACTGCCGGTTCTCGAAAAAAAAATAGTGGGTGATCTTGCGGTAAGTTTAAACCCAATCCATATTAAAAAAATGATTGGCGCTGTTTTGGCCGTTGCGGCTTATTTGGAAAATCATCGCTTTCCCCGTTTTTATTTAAGGCCCGCACTTTCAGCCTACTCTCCCGAACTTGCTTCGAAACTTCATTCGTTTTTCGAACTCACCCGCTCTGAAACGCGCACAGAAATAATCCCTCGAGAAATATTTCAAATGCTTGAACAATTTCCCCAACCACCCTATGGGTCAAACACCGCTTTGGTATTGGTGCCAAGCACGCTGCAAAAACCCGGCAAAGCAGGAAAAGCAATGCTGATTATCGAAAATAAAAGCGGTGTCACGAAAAAAAGACAATATGATTTGCCCTCTTCGATAGATTCCCGCTTAAAAACAGGAAATTACAACGCCACCCTTTATATTCCTGCCGGCTCAAGTACCATGATAGAAATCATGCATATCACTCAATCCGTGCTGGATATTGGGCCAGATCAAAAACAACTTCAGAAAAAATACCCTGCCTATCTCATTTTGGTGGATGAGAATCCTTTCGAACCTCTCTGGGGCAAGGCATGGCCCAAAGTTGTCAAAATATTTATGAATCCCGCGGACGGAGAATCGGATGTCCAGGAATGGGAATCCATACAGCCTTTACTTCCTCAAATGCAGATTTTTTGGGCAGGTCTTAAGGCTAAGGAAGAAGAGCTCGAGAGAAAATTTGCAGGCCTTAACGAAAATACCCGGCTGGCGCTTCACAGCACGGCCCAATTACGGCGGGCCTATGTCTGGGACAAAATCGGAACGGAAAGGTGGGAGGCATTACGGGATCAGCTTTATGCATTCAATGAAGAAACAAATTCTGTTTATGACAAATTTAGATTTTATCGCAGAAAAACAAAAGCGCTGGTCGAGGACTTTTTGAAACGTTATCGCAGCGTTTCCTCTCAGAACGTGCAGGCTTTTCTAAGAAATTTTCGCAATGCTTACAAGCTTTATCATGACGGTGCCCAAAAGGCTTTGAATGAATTAATTGCGGCCATCACAAGACGCGATCAAATTCTTGACGAAATGAAAAGGGCTTTGGCGGCATCTGAAAATGACTCTGACAAAGGGCGCTCCGAAATGCGGACAGCGCAAGAAAATGACCCCTTGTTTAAAAACTCTGTGAGCCGAAGGAATTTTTTAAAAACCGCCGGTGCCGCTGTTTCCACGGCCACAACAGGCGGCTCAATCCAAACTTTCGTCACCACTGGGATGATTGATTCACTTTGCCATCTTGTGGCTGTCCCTATGATCCCCAGCGAATATTTAATGGATCAATTTGAAAAGGATCCTCGTATTGCCCTTTTAAATTGGATGCAAGAAAACGCTTTGGGATTCCAAGCCTCCGAGATGCAAGATCGCTCCCGGTTTTCAAATCGCGCCGCAAAACTCTTCCTTTCCGGAGTAACAACGGGACTCTCAGAAGCCAGCCAGCAGGAAAGATATTTTAAAAACCCTTCTTCAGTCCGTCTTGTTCCTCAGAAACAATTTACGGGCCGTCTGAGATTTTTAAATCTCCTAGGAGGAAACCCAAGCCGCGACTCTCAAGATTTTGTCGCCTATTGGGAAGTTCTTGCTAAAAAAGTTCTAGCGAAAAGAATTCGGTGGTTAAATTTTTTGCGGAAGAATCCGGAGACCTCCATAACAAATATTCAAGCGGCATGGGAGGGCATCAACGATGTTCGAGCCGTGCAAAGACAACTTAGAAAATTCTCATTCCTGCCCGCAGAACAGCAAATTGATGTCTTAACTCAAATTTATGGGGCCCGTTCCAACTTCCTTAACGATTGGCTGGTTAAATTTCAACCTCAGGTGGTGAAAAGTTTTGAAGAGCTTTACGATTCCATGCAGCGATTTTCAAAAAAGGAAAACCGTGTTGAACCAACAGAAAAAGTTCCGATCTCACAGGATATTCTCCGCCTCTTTAGTCAAATCGCCGCCATCTTAAAACATTCTGAAAACCCTTTGCTTAAATTATATTTTGGCCCTCATCTTGGCCGCCTGCAAAAAAAATTCTCCGATTTTGAACATTCTTACCGGCTTATGCAAAACAGTTACGCCATTACGGAATCAGATTACAGGGACTTAAAAGATCTCACCGATCGAATCCGATTGTTTCAAAAAGCATTTATTCCAGAGCCGCCTCCAATCCGCTCCGAAATGCGGACAGAAAAGTCAACGGCAGACCCCCGATCGAGAAACGCTCATCCTTTAGATTTGCGGTATTTCCCAATAGTGATAGCCGATTTTATCGAGGACACTCTTCAAACGGCAAAAAACGCTTCTTCCTGGAAACGCCAGCTTACGGTTTATCTTTTAACCGTAATTCCTCCTATCGCTTATTTAGGCATTGAATTTTTAATTCTTGGAGCCAGTTGGACTCCTTTCTTGATTTTAAGCGGGGTGGTGGCTTTTTCCGCTTTAATTCCTGCGATTTCTGTTTGGCGGGCGCTCATCAAAGACCGCAATCACACATTTCAATCAACGCTTCGTCAAGCTTATCGCACGTTGAAAATTCATCCTCTTTCTTCGCTGGTCGAAATCGCAAAACGTTCCGCATTAACCCATTTGATTCCGCAAGAAATCGAAACCCTCGAAGCTTTTGTCAAAATCCTTCCTTCTAATTTAGAATTCCGGGTATTTCATGATCTTCGCGAATGGTTATGGGATGTGCAAAGTGAAATCGGAGCCATGTTTTATCTGCCTTATATGCGCCACGGAGTTCATGAAATCGGAATGCTTGATTTTTTTGCTTCCCCCTCCTTTTTGAGCCATGAATTTGTTCACTTGCTGCAAGACTTGGCCCGGCAAAAAAGCGGAAGAGACGCTTCGATCGATCTTACGGAACAAATGGAAAAATTTATGGAGACGAAGAACCTTAAAGAAAGCTCTTTGGGCCAAGCCTGGAAAACCTGGAAAGAAAATCTGGTTTTAAGTGACTATGAAGAAACATCCATTCCGGAAGAGTTTTCGAGCTATTTTTACCATACCCTGTGGGCCCTGGAATGGAAACAGGACGAACGGCATATGGGACCAGATTATGAGGCAAGAGCGCCGGGGCGTTGGGATTCACGGATCGGGCCATTTTATGAAAAGGTCCGGCAAAGAAAACCCGGCCTTCAAAAAATGGACGAGGCCATGCTTGATTTTATTAAGGCCCTTCAAACTTCCGTGCCGGCCGAAGACAAAGCATTTTTAATTCGTCTTTTCCGGGACCATTATCAATCCCTTCATCCCCAAATCCCATTGCCGGAGCTTTTAAAGGACCCTGCTTCCCGCTCTGAAGCGCGTCAAAATGGAAAAACGTTGGTAGAAAATTATTCTCATAGCATTGCTCAGATTTGGCTCCCCAAAACAGAGGATAATTATGGGTTTATGGGTGCTGTCATCGGAGAAGATGAAAAACATTATTATGTCTTGACCTTAGGGCATGCGTTTCATTCCCACAAAAATGAAATTTTAGGCACATTTTATGACGATCCGTCGCCTGTTCCGGCGAAATTAGAATACTTAGAAAAAACTAATGCCGTCAAAGATCTTGCCGTTTTAAGCTTTCCCAAATCTGCTTTTGGTTCGAGTTTTAAACTTAAACCTTTGCGTATTTCTTCTCACACTTTATCCCGGTTCAAAAGAAAACCTCTCCATTTGGATTTCGTTCATTGGAAAGAGGCAAAATCCAACATACAACACAAGATACAATTAAAAATTTCCCGCCGAATCGCCCGCCTAAAAAAAGGAGTTAAGCATTCTCTCTTGGAATTAAGAAAAGCGCCGTTTGCACATGGCATTTGCGGAAGCCCTCTTTGCGTTGCCGGCCGGCTCGCGGGAATGGCTGCCTGGTTTATTGCAACTCAACAAAAAAATGGCACGTGGGAGTCTGAAAAATTCCCTGATTTTATGGCCATGCCTGCAACTACTTTACGCGAATTCGTTCAACGATGGGAAAAGTATCGAAAATGGCGCGAAGCTTATGAAAAAAAATGGACGAATGGACAAGATTTAATCCCCACCCAAGATATTTCTTGGGAGGAGGTGGAAGGGGATGATTACGAGCGAACACTTGAAAATGCCTGGGGCTTAGTTGACCCTTTTTATCCTAAGCCGGAAAAAATAGACGGTAAAACCCGCACTTTGGCGGAACAAATGATGACGGTGATGAGAATCGCCGCACTCCGGGGATTCATGGCTCATGGCCTGACATGGACGGCTTATCAAAATTATTCGGATTTTAAAGAAATTTTTGCTGAAGATGCCTATTATTATTTCGCAAAAGCTATTTCAAACAATCATCTTCCGTTTTCAAATGCGGAATTTCCGTATCTATGGGTGGATAACGAAGGCCGTCTTTTTAATCCCACAACCGGCCAGCCTGTTTTCGGAAATTTTGACGGGGTTTTTAATTCTGAAGTTCCGCTTGTTGATTACCGACAGGCGAATTCGTTCGGCTATGCATGGGTTATGTTGAGTCCGGAAGTCCGGCAACTTGGAAATCTCGACCCGATTTCGTCGCAGTATCATCTCTATTACCTTGTCCCTACTTCGCGGGACCGTGAAGAAATGCGTGAAGAAATAAACGATTCTTTAATTTTGGAAGCCAAAGAACGTTCTTCTCGAATATTAGCCGAAACCTTACCCAAAATTATTACTTATGCGGAATTCATTCGTCAGCACAGCGACCTTTTAAACACAGCACCCGAGACCCGGGTAATGACAAAAAAAGAAGCTATTCCCATCGACATCACCGTACGCATAAATGCGATCTGGAGTGAAACGACTAAAGATTTGTTAGAAGATGATGATGCTGTTATCGCGTCTGTAATTGATCGTTATGAAGGGGTGGATCATCCCACTCGCCGGCTTGCTTTAAGATTGGCTGTGGGTTCCGAGCACACCCCTCTTTTCGAAAAAGCTCTTGCCGTCCTTAAAAATCCAAGTGAACCGGCCGGTATTGTGAATTATACCCTTTTTGTTCTCGATCAAAGTAAAGACATTCATCGTTCATTAGTGTATAAGACTTTGAAAAGTTATATCTGGAGCGAAAATTATCAGCAGCGCATTATTGCTTTGGAAGGTTTGTCCAACATCCATTATCCTCTTCCTATTTCCTTGCTGAGCGTTATAGAAAATTCCTATGAGGCAGAAACTGATGAGGCCATTCGTTTGTACATGGAGACGATTTTAAGAAAGTATTATCGAAGCCCCTCCCTTTTAAGTGACACTCCTGAATTTTTTAGAAATTTTAAGGTTGAAAGCCGTAAGAATTTGGATGCCGCCTTAGAACAAATTTGGGGCGTCCATTACCGCTCCCACGATTCCGACGACGGAGAAAGCTTTTTTGACTTGAACACATCTTTAAAGAGTTTTTATGCCGCCATTGACAACGCCCAAGACCGGGGAATTCTTTATTTGATGCCGATTGGCGATCCTAAAACCTTAAAAGACGGTGATTATATGATCGATTTTTCTAAAACATCTTTGGGGATTTACCGGCATGAAGCGCTGGGACTTACCGATTTAAGCGCCGGCGTTTTCATCACCAAGCCGAAAGAGGTTCAAGAGCGCTTGCTGGAAATAAGTCTCACTAGCAGGAAAATCGTATTTGGCGCCACGGCGCTTTCCGAGATGCGCACCGATAAAGTCTTTGTGATAGAACAGCCGCAGAAAGAGGGCCCGGTTTCTTTGGGGAAAACCGTGATCAAGACACCCGGAGACCTTGGCGAAATCCTGAAATCAGACGCGTTTGAAAATCATTATCTGGAGGCCTTACTAAGTTTAGACCCGCCTTGGCTTATGCTGCGAAAAAGAGATTGGACAATCGAGGCCGATATTTCCCGCGGGCCTTATTTAGCAGACGCCTTCGAGGCCCTAGACGCGGAAAAATGGACCGACGGCCGGGCCCAGCTCATCATCGATGAAATTGATGCCATTCTTGGGCGGGAAGAAAGTTTCTCCCGTGCGATTTTTTCAAGGTTAGCAAACATGGAAACATCGCTCAGAATTCACCGGCTTATTCCTCTTAAAACTATGGGGGAATTAATTCGCATGGCGGCGGCCGATTTTGCCAGTCAAAACTTAAAACCATTCAAAGACCACAAGGCCAGATTACAAGATTATCTGAGGCCCCTCATGTCTTTACGAAATTTAATCATAAGGGGCAGTAAAGAAATCACGGAAAATACGCTTTACCGGTATAGTCCTCCCGGAAAAACCAAGACCGAGCCGAAAGCTTCCGATGAAAATGCCGCACAACTTGCGGCAGCGAGCCCCGAAGAAATCATCCGGTCTTATCAAAGGCATACCACGCCGGAAATTATCGGGGCCGTCAAAGCCCTCAATGCGGATGAAGTGACAAAATTGGAATCGGAGCTGGTTTTAATGCTTAATCATTTTTCGGACGCTTCTATGGAAACTACCATTCTTCAAGCCTTGGAGAAACGAAAAGTTTTGGGCCAGAAACTTTTAGGCTTGATCGCGGAACGCGGGCTTCGTTCGCCTCATTTGGAAACTCAAACATCCGCGCTTAAAATTTTAACGGCCTCTCATTTTACCGGTTACGGTGAAAAAATTACCGGCCTGTTGAGTTCAAAGGATATCGAAGTGCGGCTGCTCGCTTTATTGGCTTTAGTCCAAAGCCAAGGAAGGGATTCGCTGGTTGAACTCTGGCGGCTGAGCGCGGACACTCATCCTTTCATGCGGATCGCGGCGGCAGCAGCCATTAAGTATTTCGAACGATACGAAGATCCGGCAGCGGCAGCCGCGAATATTTTTGATGTTCTTTTTTCGGGGTGGATTTATGGCGCCCTCGAAGACCTTTTGAAACATCCGCAAATCATTAGAAAAGCTCCACTTCCTGTGACGGCCGCGCCCGCGCAAGCAGTCAAGAAATTTTTATCTGCCAAGTCGAATAAACCTGCGGATACAAAAATAGCGGGCCCAAAAATAACGGGAAATTTTGGATTTTTAGAATTATTGATAGGGCGCCACACCTTTAAAGGACCGGTCACGAAAAGGCTTGATGAATTAAAGATTAGAACGATTGGCGCGTTGTCTCAAAAATCCATTGCCGATTTAAAAGGACACGGGTTTAACGACACGCAGATTGAGCATATCCGCGAAGTACTGGCTACCTTCGGCGTAAGGTTAGCGGGTGATTCGGATTACGAAGTGTCCGATTTTTTTGAGTCCACCCAGGTACAAAAATTATGGGATAGCTCTCTTACAGATTTATTCGAGTTTCGCCCGGCAACTGAAATTGCCCTTGAGAAGGCCGGGCTTCTATCGGTAGGACAAATTCTTTTGCTTAGTTACCGCGAGCTCGAAGCTAAAATTAATAACCGGGCCGCAGAAGTTGAAAAGAAATTAACCGAAAAAGAATTACGTCTGCGGCCGGGTTGGCAGGGAAACACCCAAAATTTAGGGCCACGCAAAAAAACTGCGAGTATCGGTCGCCAAGCACCGCCTCGTTCCGAGACGCGGGAACAGCCAGTCAAAACAAAAGGAATGATTTTCATACCGGCCAAGGATATGGTACGGCTCTCGTCAGAAGAACTTTTTACGGAAGCTTATACTCAGAGAAGTGAGGTCCGTTTTATTGTCTATGGAAAATTGATTCCCAGTACCGCAGAAATCAATGCCTTTTTAAAATTGCCTAATGTGTCCCAAGTCCATACGGATTCCGAAGAAACGGTTTTGAACCGGTATGCAGTCCCAAGCGGCATCGCGGTAAGGTTTGTGTCGAATGAAAACGGGCTAAGAAGTGGCGCGGTAAGACCGGAAGTCCGAAAAAACCTGAAGGCCGTGCTGCTGCGCGATCAGCCCGGGATTGTCACCTTTGCGCGGTTGGTTGCCACGGACGCCCTCAATCGATCGGAAGTCAGAGAAATAAACGGCACGGTTATGCCCGCGGAAGAATTTCTTAAGGCCCTCGACGCCGGCCGGCGGTCGAAATGGGCCGTGGCTTATGCGGCTTAATCAAATTTTGCGTGATTCAAAATGAAGGACCTGTCCGGTTACCTGGGTCATCAAATCAGAGCAAAGATAAATCAAAAACTCAGCCACTTCTTCAGGATCGGAAAAACGGGCAAGAGGACTTAAATCGCGATTTTTCTGAATCACCTCTTCCGGAAGATTCTCGGTCATGGGCGACATCATGAATCCGGGATTGACGGCATTGGCCAAAATTCTTTTTTTGCCGAGCTCCTGAGCCAGAGACTTCACCAAGCCGATCACGCCCGCCTTGGATGCCGCATAATTGGAGATCCCGAATCCTCCGGTTACCGCTGCCCTGCTTGTAAGAATAAAAATTTTGCTGGCAACGTCATCCTGCCCTAAAGGACTGCCCTGACTTCCCATTAATGATTTAATGAAAGTCATGGGCTGAGGCGAAGCCGAAGGATCTCGCTTAGATTCTTCGCCCCTTTGGGGCTCAGAATGACGAGAGCTTTTTTTCCGAAATAAAAGCGGAAAAAGTTTTTTGGTCAAATAATAGGGCGCCCTAAGATTCACGGCCATCACGCTGTCCCAATCTTCTTCGCTCATATTCTGAATGGTGTGATCCCGGATAAGCGCCGCATTATGAATAAGCACGTCCAAATGTTCGATTTTATTTCTTAAAAGCGCCGCCAATTCGTCGATTTGCTTTGTATCCGCTAAATCAACCGGATATCCTTCAGCCCCTTTTTTTTCAAGTTCTGCCGCTTCTTTTTGATTTTGATAATAGGTAAATATCACCCGGCCTCCAGCCTGCATTGCCTTTGCGGCAAAAGCGCGTCCCAAACGGCTTGTCCCGCCCGTGATCAAAATAATTTTATTGGAAAGAGTAATGTTCAATGACAGGAAGTACGCTCAGAACTTGCGGCCGAAACGTTTGCGGGAAGTTCCTGGGTCTTGGGATTTTTTGAAGGCTTGAAACCGGCTTCTTTCAGCATTTCAAAATCATCGCGAATGGGATTGCCTTCCGTCGTCAGATACCCTCCGATAATAAGTCCGTTGGCCCCGCCTTTTAAGGCCATTTTTTGATACCGGCTTCCGAGATTCACTTCGCGGCCGCCGGCTAATTTGATATTGGCCTTAGGGTGAATAAAACGAAAAACAGCGATGGTTTTCACCATTTCCACGGGATCCGGGGCCGGGACATTTTCCAGCGGCGTTCCCGGCCGCGGATTGAGAACATTCATCGGAAGGCAGTGAGGCGCATAGGGTTTAAGCTCAAAGGCGAGTTTCACGCGGTCTTCGCGCGTTTCTCCCATGCCCAAAATTCCGCCGGAACAAATTTCTACTTCGCCTTCTTGAAGCATGCGAAGCGTTTCGATTCTTTTGTCATACGTGTGAGTGGAAACAATATTAGGATAAAATTCGCGCGAACTTTGCAAATTATTATTAAAACGCCTGAGGCCGGCTTCTTTCAAACGCTCCACACGATCACTCGTCAAAAAACCCAGCGAGCCGTCCAGATTCATGGAGGTTTCGGCTTTAAGGCGTTTGTAAATTCCGATCACCTCATCGAATTCTTTATCGTTCAAATCGCCGCCGCTTGTGACCACGCAAAAATTCTGCGCGCCTTTTTTTTCGAATTCCTTGGCCGCTTTCACCACTTCATCTGGCGACATTAATTGATAACGGTTCACACGCGTGTCAAAGCGCACGGATTGCGAGCAAAAACCGCAGTCTTCGCCGCAAAGATAGCTTTTGGCGTTCACGAGAGAGCAAAGGCCCGGCTCATCCGAATTAAAATGAAAAGTGATTTCGCGCGCGGCCGCGAGCAAGAGGTCCAAATCGGCCTGGTTTTCGATTTCGACGAGGCGCATGCCTTCTTCAAAAGTGATTTCGCCGCCGGCAAGGACTTTCACTTTTAATTCTTCGATGAATTTTTTCATTATCCCTCGACAATATCCCCAAGCACAGAATCGACTTTGACGCCTTTATCCCGAAAAATTTTTTCGGCTTTTTCGATATTTTTCGCGTCGCCTTCAAGCTCCACCGTGGCTTCGCCTTCTTCGGCCGTGATTTTGGCGCGGCGGATGTTGAGCAGCAAATTCAAATCGCGGGCCACCACAAACATAATGGGCTCTTTGATCAGCTTTTGCGGAAAATACAAATGAAAGGCTTTCTTAGGCATAAATTTTTCCTTTTTGTTTTATCCGCCCGCGATGGCCGGAACAATGGAAATTTCGTCGCCGTCTTTGACGGGTGTTTCATCTTGATTCAGAAAACGAATGTCTTCTTCATTCAGGTAAACATTCACAAAACGCCTGATCTTTCCCTGCTCATCGCAAAGCCGGTCTTTGATGCCGGGAAATTTTTTTTCGAGTTCTTGAATAAGACTTTTAATGTTTGTGGCGCTTACTTCCACTTCCGCTTTTTGCTGGGTAAGTTTTTGCAGCGGTGTGGGGATTCTGACTTTAACCGACATGATGAGTCTCCTTTGATTTTTTCATGACTTTTTCTTCAAAAGAAGCAAGATTGGGCTCGATGGCAAAGGCCTGACCCACGGAGTCTTGAATCGCTTCCTGGGTTTTGAGGCCGTTTCCGGTAATGGCCAAAACCGTCACTCCGTTTTTGGAAATTTTGCCGGATTCGATCAAACGTTTAGCGGTTGCTACCGTCACTCCGCCGGCGGTTTCGGTGAAAATTCCTTCGGTACGCGCCAAAAGCTTGATGCCTTCCCGGATTTCATCATCGCTGACAATGGCCGCCGAACCTCCCGAATCACGAACAACGTCTTTGGCATAATAACCGTCGGCCGGATTTCCGATCGCAAGTGATTTAGCAATGGTTTGAGGTTTTACGGGTTTGATCACGTCCGCGGCTGACAAAATAGCCGTGGCAATCGGCGAACATCCTTCCGGCTGGGCACAATGAATTTTGGTGGCCAGTTTATTTTCGAGAAGTCCCAATTTATCAAATTCTTTCAGGGCCTTCCAAATTTTGGTGATAAGCGATCCGCTTGCAGCCGGAACCACGATATGATCGGGCGCGCGCCAGCCAAGCTGTTCGGCAATTTCAAAGCCAAGCGTTTTGGATCCTTCCGCGTAATAAGCGCGAAGATTGATATTCACAAAACCCCAGCGGTATTTGGCGGCGATCTCGGCGCAAAGCCGGTTCACATCGTCATAATTGCCGTTGACGGCCACGAGATTGGGCGAATAAACCAAGGTGCCCACGATTTTTGCCTGCTCCAAATTGGCGGGGATAAAAATGTAGCGTTTAAATCCCGCCCAGGCGGCATTGGCCGCCACCGAATTGGCGAGATTTCCCGTGGAAGCGCAGGACACCGTGTCAAAACCCAGTTCGCGCGCGCGCGATAAAGCAACCGCCACCACGCGGTCCTTAAACGACCAGGTCGGATGGCAAACCGAATCATCTTTAATGTAGAGGTCTTTGGCGCCCCATTCTTTGCCCAGCCTTTCGGCTTTCACAAGCGGGGTAAAGCCGGAATAAAATCCGGCTGTCGGTTCGCCGTCGATCGGCAGCAACTCGCGGTATCGCCAAAGGCTTTTGGGGCCTTTTTGGATTTTTTCGCGCGTTAAAACTTTTTTGATGCCGTCATAATCGTAACCCACCTCGAGCGATCCAAAACAATATTCGCAAACATAAAGCGCCTGTTTGGGGTATTCGCGGGCACATTCACGGCAGCGAAGATTTTTAACAAAAGACATGATGAAAAATAATCTCCTTTATTGTTTGAAGGCTTCATCCATACTGAGGTATCTTTCGCCGGTATCCGGGAAAATAGCCACCACGGTTTTGCCCGGGCCAAGATCCTTGGCTACTTTTATAGCCGCCCAGCATGCAGCACCTGTGGAAATTCCGCCCAAAATTCCTTCTTTGGAAGCAAGCGCCAGCGAAGTCTGCCAGGCATCTTGATCATCCACCAGAATCACTTCATCGATGATATTGCGGTTCAACACTTCCGGAACAAAACCGGCGCCGATTCCCTGAATTTTGTGTTTGCCCGGGGCCCCGCCGGAAAGAACCGGGGAATTTTTCGGCTCCAGCGCAATAATTTTTATTTTCGGATTTCTTTTTTTGAAAACCTCGCCGCAGCCGGTAATGGTCCCGCCGGTTCCGACACCGGAGATAAAGGCGTCGAATTTTCCGTCCAAGGCTTCCCAAATTTCCTCGGCCGTAGTTTCACGGTGAATTTTAGGATTGGCGGGATTGGCAAATTGCTGCGGAATAAACCCGCCTTTGTTTTGCTCCGCAATTTCTTTGGCTTTGGCGATCGCGCCCTTCATGCCTTCGGCACCGGGCGTTAATACCACTTCCGCACCAAAACGTTTTAAAAGCTGCCGTCTTTCCACACTCATGGTTTCGGGCATGGTGAGAATGAGTTTATAGCCTTTTACCGCACACACAAGAGCGAGTCCAATTCCGGTGTTGCCGGAAGTCGGTTCTACGATAATGCTGTTTTTATTGATCAGCCCTTTTTCTTCGGCGTCGCGA
Source organism: Candidatus Omnitrophota bacterium (assembly GCA_016196565.1). The sequence goes on from JACPXK010000006.1 coordinate 120,950, forward strand.
ATCATGCTGAGGCAAATGCGGTCTTTGACACTAAAACCGGGGCTGAAGGATTCGAGTTTTCCATAAACCGTCGCCGATCCCGGTTGGACAAGTTTATTGATTTTAACCAGCGGGGTATTGCAAATAAGTTCCAAGGCATTTTCCGCAGCGAGCGGTTTGTTTTTAGATTTCATTTGAGCTGTAGCCATCACGGTCTCCTTTTTATTTAAATATTGGCCGAAATATCTTTCGGCGGTTCTTTTTCCTTTTCCTCTTTGGGTTTAATTTCTTTGAAAGTATGAATGCCGCATTCCTTTTTGGACATGCCGGCCCACCTTCCCGAACGTTCATCATCCCCGGTTTGAACCGGCTTAGTGCACGGCCAGCAGCCGATGGAGAGGTACCCTTTTTCATAAAGCGGGTGCTGGGGGATATTATGCTCTTTCAAATACCACCAGGAATCGCGCGAAGTAAAATTGGCCAGAGGACTGATTTTATAAATCCCGCCTTCATATTCTTCAATGATGCGTACCGATTTGCGGAAATCGGTTTGCTGGCGGCGGATACCGCTCATCCAGGCTCCGTAATTTTTCAGGGCCTCGTCCAAAGGTTCTACCTTATTGATTTGGCAGCAAAGATCCGGGTTTTTTTCGTAAGGAACTCCGCCGTAATCGCTGACTACTTTGTTTTTGCGCTGGGGATCGGCGCGCAAATCCACGATATTTTTCAGACCTAAAAGTTTGGCGAGTTGATTTTTATAAGCCAAGGTTTCCGGAAAATGATATCCGGTTTCAAGAAAGAGAACCGGCACGTTCGGATTGATTTGACTGACCATGTGAAGCAGCGTGCCGCTTTCCGGACCAAAGGAAGAAGTCATGGCAATGCGGCCGGAAAATTCTCCCAAGGCCCAGGCGATAATTTCCTGAGGCTTTTTGGTTTCGAACTCCGCATTCCATTTTTCCAAATCCAATTTGTCAGTCAACATGCCATCCTTTATTTTCTGCCGCGAATTCGCCGGCGTAAAGCATCCACCATGTCATAGCCAAGCTCGACGCCTTCGCCCATCCAGCCGAGGTCAATACCCGGTTTATTGGCGCCGTGAAAATCGCTGCCTCCGGTCGGAACTAAATCAAAACGTTCAGCCACTTTTTGAAAGAACCGGTTGTCTTCCGCATTCTGGCAGCTATTATAAACCTCGATTGCCTCAAGACCTTCTTCTTTCAAACGGCCGATTTCCTTTTCCAAATTTTCAGGACTGAGTCTCATTTGTTTGGGATGCGCCACCGAGGCAATTCCGCCCGCTTTTCGAATGAGCGCTATCGCCTCACGGCTTGAAACACGTCTTTTGTCCACGTAAGCCGGCCGGCCCTTAGCAAGGTATTGATCAAATGCTTCTTGACCGGTTTTGACTATGCCTTTTTTGATCATGGTTTTAGCGAAATGAGGCCGCCCCAACTGTTTTCCCGCCGGAATTTCATCCGTACCGTAAGCTTCGCGTATCACTTCCCGCAAGGCGATGTCGAACCCGAGCGAATTCAATTTTTCAATGATCTGAGGATTTCTCTGGCGCCTGGCTTCCTGAATTTTAGCAAACGCCTGATTTAATTCCGGATGATTTTGATCCAGAAAAAATCCCAAAATATGCAATGTGCCGGGCTCAAACTGCGCGCTGATTTCCACGCCGGCAACAAGTTCTATTTGCTGTTTTTCAGCTTCCTGGCGGCATTTTTCAAAACTCGACATGGTGTCATGATCGGTTACTGAAACGCAGGCCAAACCCTTTTGTTTGCAGTAACGGATAAGTTCTTCCGGCGCATACGATCCGTCTGAATGCGTCGTATGCATATGAAAATCCACCCGCTTCACGGCGACGGATTCATCCTGCCGGTTTTAAGACTTAAATATCCCAATTCTTCCAGGCGCCGGATAATTTTTTCCGCGGATTCTTCCGGGCTTTCCCGTTCTGTATCGCAAATAATTTCAGGCCGGACCGGTTCCTCATAAGGATCATCCACACCGGTAAACCCTTTTATCTCGCCCGCCTTGGCTTTTTGATAAAGTCCTTTGACATCGCGTTTCTGGCAAGCCTCAACCGAGGCCTTGACATAAACTTCCACGAAATTACCGATGAGATGACGGTTTGAATCCCGAGCTTCACGATAAGGCGAAACGGCAGAAGCGATGGCAATAATTCCATTCCGGGTTAAAAGATGGCAAACAAAACCAATGCGTTTGATATTGATGTCACGGTCTTCTTTGGAAAAACCGAGCCCTTTGCTTAAATGGGTGCGGACTACATCGCCGTCTAAAAGCTCGGCTTTCAAATTCCATTTTCGGAATTGCCGTTCCAAAATTCTTGCAATCGTGGACTTTCCCGAGCTCGGAAGCCCGGTGAGCCAGAGCGTAACCCCTTTTAAAACCTTGGCTTTGGATTGCTCAAAAAGAGATGATTTCATGGTTTAAAATTTATTCCCATCTCGTGATTTAACAATTAGTTACGACGATTTTGAAGCGCCGGACGAGAAATGGAAAGTTAATATACAACGATTCGTTAGGAGTGTCAAAAACTCTATTTCTCGAAAAAACGGGAAATCCAGAGGGAAATTTCGAAGAGAAGCATAAGCGGCAGGGCTAAAAGAAGCTGGCTTACGGGGTCCGGAGATGGGGTCAGAAGTGCGCTTAACACAAAAATAATAACGATAAAGGCTTTTCTTGCCTTCACCAGGGTCTTTGTCTTTACCACTCCTAGCCTGACCAAACCGACGATAAACACCGGAAAATCAAACAAAACGCCGAAGGCAATCAAGGTTCCCGTCAAAAAGGAAAAATAAGGGCCAATGCCTAAAAGGGGTTTAAGGCTTTCCGTTTGATAACTTAAAAGAAATCCGAGCCCCCAAGGCAGGATATAAGCATAAGCAAAAATCACCCCGGCAAAAAAAAGTGCGGCTGAGATTAAAATCATGGGCAGGAGGATTTTTTTTTCCTTTTGATAAAGCCCGGGGACGATAAAAAACCAAATTTGGGAGAGTAAAAACGGAGAAGTCATGACCACCCCTGCAAGCGCCGCTACTTTCAAATGGGTCATGAAGGCTTCAAAAGGCTTCTGAAAAAAAAGTTGGACGTCGCCCCGCGCTTTCAAAGGAAGGGTAAAAAAATCAATGAGCTGGCCGGAAAAAAAATAAGCGGCAACGCTGGCAAGAACAAAAAGAATAAGGGAAAAAAGCAGGCGGCGTCTTAATTCTTCAAAATGGGTAACAAAATCGGAAAACACACCCGCATCACGCTTGCGCGAAAACTTCTCGCGCGACAATACCGACGACGCCCAAGGCAACCGCATTTTCTCCAAACGCGGAAGGAATGATTTTTACATGGCTTGCAGCTTCTTCCACGGCCCATTCTTTCACGGCAGATTTAATCGAATCAAGCAGAGGGGCGCCGCAATCTTCGATGCCGCCGCCGATCACAACAATTTCGGGATTGAGCAAATTCACGAGGAAGGCGATCTTTTTGCCCAAATCATTGCCGGCACGTTCCACGACTTTTAAGGCCAGAGGATCTTTTTCTTTGATGGCGCGAACGATGTCTTTAAAACTAAGTTTTCCCAAATCCCCTTGGACATGATCACGCATTACGGATTTCTCACCCTTTTCAAGGAATTCACGGGCATAACGAATCATGCCGATATCCATTTCCCAACGGCCGAGCTGCGTGGCGATTTGCTGGGCATATTCATTAGAAGCGGATTTATAGCTGACAATACCGAGCTCTCCGGCTGCCCCGGTAGCACCCCGGTAAATTTCGCCGTTGACAAGAATTCCGCACCCGACACCCGAAAACATATAAAGCATGTGCCGAACGTCCCGGTCCAAACCTAGCCATTTTTCGCCAAGCACGGCGGCATTGGCGTCATTTTCCACGAAAGTCGGAATATTCAGGCGCTTTTCAAAAGTGTCTTTAATCGAAAGACAAACGGATAAATCTTTTTCTCCCAAACTTTGCGGCCAACGAATGGTTCTTCCGCGTTCATCGATAATGCCCGGAACGCCGACCCCGACGCCCACAATTCTAGTTTTATCGATTTGAGCCTTTTCAATAATTTCCGCGGCAAGATCGACCATGTTTTCAATCACGCGTTCCGAATTTTCGGGAAGCCGGTCACGTTTGAGTTCCGAGATAACATTGATTTCCAAATCAACAAGAACGCCGACCGTATTAAGCATGTTGAGGCCGACCCCAACGATGTAACCGGCTTTCGGATTAAGCTCGACCAAAACAGGTTTACGGCCGCCGGTTGATTCGTCAAGCTCACCTTCGATGACCAGTCCTTTTTTGATGTAATGATTGACATAATTAGAGACCGTGACAATGTTGAGTTCTGTAATTTTGGAAATGTCGGTGCGGGAAATAGGGCCGTTTTTACGGATGACCTCAAGGATGGATAAATTCTTCCGCTCTTTATCGGTGAGGATGCGATCTTTTAAAAGAATTTGCTTGATCATGGCCAAGAGCTCTCCTTCCCCACTTCTGTCAATAACGACCGATGTTAAAAGTCTGTATTAAGTTACAGATTCGGTATTGTATATCTAAATAACTTATTTGCAAACATTAGTTTACGTCATGAAAAAACTTTCTTTCACTAATAAATCTTCGGCCTTTTTTCCCACCAAATCCTGATGAAAACGTTTCTGAATAGAGCCGTTTTTAAGATAATTGCAAATTGCAACCAGGGTCATGCCTTGATCCAGGGCAAGGTATTGATAGTTAACTTTTTGATTGATGACATTCAAGGAATCATAAAAACCATATTCCCCATACATATTAAAATCGAGAAGGCGCAAGATGTTGGCCGCGGCATCATGGGGCAAAGAGTCTAGGGCCAAAAAACTAACATGAGGGGTTATTACCCCACGATCCGGATACCCTTTTGACCCCAAAGCTTTGACCCCAAATTCGGAATACCGCCACTGGCGGCCGTTGGTGACGCTGGCCGGCGAAATTCCCCAAACCGGATATTTTTTTTCCTTCAACGCGTAATCACGCTGTATCTGCGTGGCAACACGATTATTCAGGCCAAGTCCCCGGTTTGCTAATTCTCTTTCACGCATCACAAGCGTTGGCATCAAAAATTCGAAAAGCGACCCTCCCCAACTGGGAACAAATTTTTTACCTCGATATTGATAAATGCCCTGAAAATAGGACACGCCGTCTTGTTCCGTATCTTGGCCTTGGGGTGTTTGCGTTTGCCATCTCCAAGCCTCGGGAGGCGTTCGAAATAAAAACCACCAATGTTCGCGGGGGACGTCTCCTTTGCCTATGGCATAAAAACTGGTCGCTCGGGCTTCGGTGGCAAGGAGTCCGTAATGATAGGATAAAATATTGTTCCGGTCTCCGTCGTAGCCCACGCTAAGCTGATTGTTCTCCGGATCCAAAAAATGAGAAAAATTAAAAGAATCAAGAAAATCACTAGCCTGTTTCCCGAGCTCTGGGCCGAAGGCCTGCCGGACCACCACAAGAGAAATCGCCAGCCATCCGCTGTCGACCGTGGAGACATAATTCCGCGTCACGGAAAGTTTTTTGGTTTCATAGAAATTATAAAAAAATCCGTTCCACCGCTTGAGCTTTTTCATCGTCTCAAAAACCGCTTGAATCCGGCTGATCGCTTCTCGCCGTGAAATAAATTCTAAATCATACGCGGCCACGGTAGCTAAAAAATCCATGGCGATATTGGTGGGAGAGGTGTAATCGGCGGCCAGCGAGGCGTCTCCGAGACGGATATGATCGACGATCAAGTGGGTGTTTTTATCACGGGCATTTTCAAAATATTTCCACGTATCCCGCGCGATTTCTTTTAGCAGTCCTTTTTTGGTTATTTTGCCGACAAGCCGTAACTGCCCCTGACGTTTTGCATTCAGGATAGTGCGAGGAAATCCCGCGAGATTGTCCCGATGGCTTTCAAACTCCACGTCATTGTCCCCGTAGAAAGCCATTTCATCCATCCACATGTCCCCGTAAAGAGGCCCTTGCTTGGCAACGAGAATAATTCCGAGTTCTGACAATTGGTCCAAATCAATCCCCTTAAAGATGGAAATAGGGATAATGACATCGCTCCATTTATGCTGGACGTCGAAACATTGTTCCGTAAAGTCATGCAGAACGGACTTCCCCTCCCAATCTGTCAAAGAAAGACGCATGCGCCCGCTAAAAGATTCTCGAGTCAATTGATGGCGGCATTTGAGCGCCAAATATTGGGCTTGGCTTACGTCCAATTTATTGAGATTGCTCTTAACGGCGGCTTTTTCGCCGGGGCCCAACCGATGGGTAATTTTCATGGAAAGACCGCGATGATGGCCGCGCGCGTCATCTTTATCGATGATAAAGCGGATTTTTTCGGCATTTTTTGCATCCGGAATCCAAGCGGCTCCTAAAAGATTTTTTCGCTGGCCGGAATTAAAATCGTCAATCACCTTGAATTGAGGAGAGCTCAAAAGAGATTTGCTCAGAGGAATGGTTTGATAAACGGAAAGCGCTTTGTGGGAAGGCGCTAAAACGGTTGGCGGAGGTGTCGTGGCACAGGAACCAAGAAAAAAAACACTGGTAAAAAACAGCGGCAAAAATAAAAAGCGCCAGGCCCCTTTTTTTAGCAACGATTTAACAAAGGGGCCTGGCACCATCTGGTTTTGATTTTAAGTTTTTAGGTTAACCTAACGTAACTTCCACCCGGTGCTGGCGGCCATCCCGAAAAGCGGGCACAATATTGGAGCTTTGCTTTTTGCCGTCCACGATCATTTGAACGACGCCCATACCGGTGTTTTTCGGATTTTTCACTTCGATACGATAAGTCGTGCCGCGGAAAAGACGCTTCACTTTGAAACCCGGCCATGCTTTCGGAATCACAGGATCGATCAGAAGCCCTTCGCGCACCGGACGGATACCGAGCATCCAGTTAAGAACCACGACGGCGTACCACGCTCCGGAACCCGTGTACCATGTCCAGCTGCCGCGGCCATTATTCGGAGAATCCGGTCCATCCACATTGCCCGGCGTCACATACGGCTCGGCAAAATAAAGATCCGGATCCAAACCGCGCTCGACAGGGTTGAAGCTCTTGTAAACTTCATAGGCCTTATCGCCTTCACGCATCATGGCTTCGGCCTGAACCGCCCATGTTCCCGCGTGCGTGTAAAGGCCGCCGTTTTCACGCACCGAAGGAGCATAGCGTGTGATGTAACCAATCGTCGGATCGGTTTTGTCATAGGCCGGGGTGAGGAGAAGCGGCCCGTATTTTTTGTAAAGCATTTTCCGGGTCACATCCATAATTTGTTTCGAACGTTCCGGGGATGAAACGCCGCAGATCACGGCCCAAGTCTGGCAGTTGAGGAAAATCTTTCCCTTGTCTTGTGTTTTGCTACCAAGAGGACGGCCGTCATCGCGCGTCGCGCCCTGATACCATTCTCCGTCCCAGCCGGCAGTGTTGATCGCGGCTTTCAAGGCTTCGGCTTTCTTCAAATATTCCGCCGCTTTTTTCTTGTCGCCGCGTTCTCCCATAATTGGAGCAATACGCGTAAGAATTCCATAAAGAAAATGACCGAGCCAAATGGATTCGCCTTTCCATTTAATTCCGACATGAGAGAGGCCGTCGTTCCAATCGCATTCTCCCATCAAAGGAAGCCCGCGCGGAGAAAAACGCGTGAAGACTTTATCGATGGCGCGAAGAAGATGATCGTAAAGCGTTCCTTCGGCCACTTCCTTGGTTTTCGGATCGGGAAGGAATTTCGCTTTAATGTCGAGAATTCCATAATCCGCGGTTTCATCAAGGTAATTGAGTGTTATGAAATCAAGCCAGAGAAGGTCGTCCGAACAATGCGTGATCGCTCCCATGCTCGTTCCGTGATGCCACCAGTGATAGACCGTGCCGTCGGGAAATTGCTGTTCGGCGTGAAGGAGAATTTGTTTTTTGGCGAGCTCCGGTTTCGTCGAGAAGAAAATCTGACAATCCTGAAGTTGATCGCGGTAACCGAATCCGCCGCTTGATTGATAGTAGGCGCAACGGGCCCAAAGGCGCGCCGAGATCGCCTGATATTTCATCCAGATATTGGTCATGAAATTAAGCGATTCGTCCGGCGTTTCTACCGAGGTTGCGTTTACAAACGTATCCCAAAGCGCTTTTACTTTGGAAAGTTCCTGGTCGGCTGTTTTCGGATTCGAATATTTCTTAATGATGCGGACGGCATCTTCTTTTGAATTCGGAGAGCCGAGCAAAAAGACAACCGTTTTCTCGCCCTTGGGTTCAAGCTCGACATCGACTTGCAAACTTCCGCAGGCATCGCCCCATTTCCCTTCGGAGTTTTTCAACTTTCCGTCAACCACTGTTTGAGGCGCGTTCGGATCATTGTAAATGCCGAGGAAAGATTCTTTATAACCATCATAAGCAACCGGCTTCGGGAAAGACGCGTGAAAACCCTGAAGCGGCTTTTCGACCATACCGGTCGAAATAAATCCCGGAACCAGCGGTGCGCGCTTGAGGCCATAAATCATTCCGTTTTTACGGTCGATCCAAGTTTCGATAAAGGTTTTGTGGAATTCCCGGTGCGTATCCGCCCAGTTGCCAAGCAGCCAGTCGAAATACGTGAAAAGGCTTAAGGAACGTTTTTTGCTGCCTTCATTTTTCAAAACAATTTTCCAGACTTCCACCGGCTCTTCGGCATCGACGAAAATGGTTTTTTCGGTCGTGATGTCGTTCAGGCGGCTGGTAAGCACAGAATAGCCTTGCCCGTGCCGTACCTCGAAGAAATCAAATTTGGGCATGACCGGCTTCCACGTCGCGGACCAGAATTTTTTCGTGTCATTGTCGCGGATATAAATGTATTTGCCCCAGCTGTCGCGGATCAAATCCTGATCCCAGCGCGTAACACGTGAGAGATTGGAATTGTCGCGCCATGAAAATCCGGAGCCGGTTTGAGTTTCGACGGCGCCGTAATCGCCGTTACAAATCACATTGACCCACGGGCGCGGTGTGTCGGGACGGGTGATCACGTATTCACGGCCGTCGGCGGTGAAGTATCCGTATTTGGATAAAAATTTCTTTTCTTTTGATTCTTTAGATCCTTTCGATAAAGACGGTTTCGTTTCGGCTTTCTCGGCTTTTTTAATTTTTTTCATGGGTTTCTCTTTCATAGTCGGCATTTCTAAATTTCCTTTCTCGAATCTTTAAGAATTTTAAATTAAGGCCTTAAGAACTTAATGCCTTGTTGATTTCCGGCGCGACTTCCGAGATCACTTCAGAAGCCGTTTTTTTGCCGTTAAATACCAGATCCAGTTTGGGGTGAAGGTATTTTTCTTCCACCTCACGCCAGCGGGGATCAAAAGGGCTGAAAACAATATATTTTACGGCTTCATTGAGCATTTTTTTATTGGCCGGAGGCGCCGGATCTTTGGCCCATGTTTCCCCTTCCGCCACTGAAATGAGCGAGGGCTGAGCCAGTCCGCGTTTGGCAAGCTGCATTTGACCGCTCGGGCCCGTCAAAGCCTTGATCACTTCCCATGCTTCTTTTTTATGTTTGGAAGATTTCAAAACCGCATACCCCGAGCCGCCCGAACCGAAAGCGCGGGTTCCGGAGGGACTTTTCGGAAACATAGCGACATCCCAATCAAAATCATAGCGGCGAAGCCCCGGCGTTTCCCAAATTCCGGAAAGAAACATGGCAAGACGTCCGCTGGCAAACATCAAATCAATCCCCATTCCAAGATTGGAAAGAGCTACAGGGGTCGGCATGACTTGATAGACATTAATAAGATCCGCATAAAATTGAAGCCCTTCCACACTTTTGGGATCATCCAAAAGCGTACGGGTGGGATGATTTGCATCATCCACTAAAGCCCCGCCATTACCATAAATAAAATTCTGCCAAGCCCAGCCGTAAAAACCGTATTGAATAATGCGCCCGCTTTCATCTTTTTTGGTAAGCTGACGGGCGGTTTGAAGCAGGTCATTCCAATTCCAATCGTCCTTAGGAAATGGGATGCCGGCTTCCTGAAAAAGTTTTTTATTATAAAAAACACAGGCAAAGGGCGCCACATCGCGCGGGATGGCATAGAGTTTTTCGTTCACGGTAAAACGTTTGAGTATGGAAGGAAAAAAATCAGCGGTGGAAAATTCTTTGTCCGCCTGCGTGTAAGGCGTTAAATCTTCTAAAACCCCCTTGCTGGCGAAGGTCACAAAATAATCGACTTCCGTGGCAATAATATCGGGAGCGGCTCCTCCGGCAATACGCGTCAGGATTTTACTGTCGTATCCGGTATAAGGCGTGTGTTCGAAAATAATTTTGATATCGGGATGGGCCGCCTGCCAATCGCTGATGGAATTGGTGATGATCGTGATTTCATCGGGGCTTCCCCAAAAAGCGACCTTGATGGCCGTTTTCCCATCGCTGGGTTTCATGGGGCCGCAGCTGGAAAATCCAAACAAAAGGATTAATAGAACCGCAATATTTTGGGCGGAATTTTTAAACATTTTTATTTTTTTCGCTTTTTTACCCGGTTAAATGCTGGTCAAGATTAGCAGGATAAATTTAATCTTTGCAAAAGTCCGCAGATTATATCACAGCAAGTTTGCGTGTCAACACAAGACAAGGGAAATTTGGAATAGCTTATCCCGTGGTGTGGTTTGAACTTAGCGAGGCCCGGCTTAACTCTTGGGAAGTTGGATTTTTTCGAGAATGCGGTCTAAATCATCCAAAGAAAAATAATGGATTTCCATTCTTCCTTGTTTCAGGTTTTTTCGGGGATAAATTTTGACCTGTGTGCCGAAATGTTCCGCCAAACGATGCTCCAAATCAATAATTTCCGGCTTTAAATTCCTGGCGCTTTTGGGCTTTCTCCGGTGGGCATTGCTCCGCGTCACGATGGCTTCAACTTGCCGGACCGAAAGATTGTCCTGCACAATGCGGCGCGCCATTTGCCTTTGATGTTCCGGACTCGGCAATCCCAGAATCGCACGGGCATGCCCGGCTGTTAGTTGAGCGTTTTGTATCCACGCAATCACCTCTTCGGGAAGCCGCAAAAGCCTTAAAAAATTCGTAACCGTCACCCGGTTCTTACCGACCCTTTTGGCGATTTCATCTTGGGAAAGCATGCGTTCTTCGATGAGTCTCTGATAGGCTTGCGCTTCTTCAATCGCATTCAGATCTTGGCGCTGTATGTTTTCGATCAAGGCCCATTCGAGAAAATCTTCTTGGGCGATATCTTTAATGATAGCGGGAATTTCGATCAATCCGCAAAGAAGCGAAGCGCGTAAACGTCTTTCACCGCATATCAGTTCATAAAGATTTCTCCCATTTTCCTTGCCAACCCTTTTGACAATGACGGGCTGCAATACCCCCTTTTCCCGTATCGAAGCGGCAAGCTCTTCAATGGCTTCCGGAGAGAATTCATGGCGCGGCTGATCATGATTGGGCCGTATGTCGGTAATCGGAATAAGCTGAAAAGCGCTTTCAGAAACATGAATCACGCTTTCTTGCCCGGGAGCTTGACTCGATATCACGGGCTTTGAACGGTCCAGATAAGTATCCGGAATAAGTGCGCTTAAACCTTTCCCTAATGCCTTTTTCATGATGCATTTCCTCCCGAAGATTGAGAATGTGTGGTTTGTGCTTCTGTCTGTTCTGCCGGCAATTCAGATTTGATGGAATTTTCTGGAGCCGTTTTTATTTTAGGCGAAAATCGCCGGATAAATTCTTTGCTGACTTCCCGATAGCTGATGGATCCCCGGTTGTGCGGATCATAAATCACCGCGGGTTCTCCGAAGCTTGGGGCTTCTGAAAGTTTTACGGAACGCGGGATGATGGCGCCGAACACTTTATCTTTGAAATAATTTTTAACTTCTTCGATGACCTGCTGGGTCAAATTGGTTCTAAAATCCGCCATGGTTAAAATCACGCCGCCGATCTCGAGGCCGGCATTTAAATTTTTTCGCACCAACTCGTAAGCATGAAGCAATTGCCCCAACCCTTCTAAGGCATAATATTCGCATTGCAAAGGTATGATTATGTAATTACTTGCTGTTAAACAGTTTATAGTTATTAGTCCGAGAGACGGCGGGCAGTCCATGAAAATAAAATCATAATCATTATCAAGTCGCTGCAGTTGATTCTTGAGAATGAACTCACGATTCTGATGCTGTATTAATTCTAATTCCGCTCCGGAAAGATCGGTATTGGAAGCGATCAAATCGAGATTTTCAATTTTTGTTTTTTTGATCAACGTTTTGGGATCAGACTTTTCCACAAGCAGTTGATAAGTTGTTAATTCTATGGAGGGCTTTTCCTCTCCTATGCCGCTGGTCGCATTTGCCTGAGCATCCATATCAACAAGCAGAACTCTATATCCTTCTTTGGCTAATAGCGTAGATAAATTGACAGCTGATGTGGTTTTACCCACTCCGCCTTTTTGATTACAGAATGAAAAAATTTGGCTCACAAAATACTCCTTTTTCAATGTTTCACGTGAAACGTGCTTTAGAAAATTCGACCAAAGAGTACTTTTTCTTTAATTCTTCGGGGCTATTTTAACGAACAAAATAATAAAAGCAAGATGAATGTTTCACGTGAAACATTCCTGCGGTGTGGGGTCAATTTTGAACTAGTGTCCCTGGTGAGCGGTCTTTTCGAGGAATACTGCCAAAAGGGACAAATCACAAGTTGAGAGTCCCGGAATACGGGATGCCTGGCCTATAGATTGAGGTTTAATTTTTGAAAGCTTTTCTTGGGCTTCGCGGCTTATCCCATTAATTTGACTATAGTCGAAAGAACCGGGAATCATTCTTTTTTCCATCCGTTTGAATCGCTTGATATCGGCAAGTTGACGGGAAATATAGCCTTCATATTTTATTTCCGTTTCAATTCTCAAAACCAGCTCGTCGTCATTTATATCATGTGAGTATAAGTTATTTTCTAATATGTATTTATATGTTATTTCTGGACGTCTTAAATAAGATTCCAACGAGCCGTTTCCGTGAGATATAGTCTTTAATTTTTGAACTTCTTTGCGTATGCGTTCACACTTTTCTTGATTTCTAGCATAGACATCTTTTGAAATTAATCCAAACTCAAAGCCGTATTTCATCAAACGCTCATCTGCATTGTCCTGACGGAGCAAAAGACGGAATTCAGCCCGCGAAGTAAACATACGGTAGGGTTCGTTGGTGCCTCGCGTCACTAAATCATCAATCAATACCCCGATATAGGCTTCGGAGCGGTCTAAGATGAAAGGGGGTTCCCGGCGTAATTTTCTAATTACATTTAGTCCGGCCATCAGGCCCTGGGCTGCGGCTTCTTCATAACCTGAAGTGCAATTAATTTGTCCGGCAAGATATAGATTTTGAATTTTTTTGGTTTCAAGCGTGTGGTAAAGTTGCGTGGGCGGGGCGCAGTCATATTCGATGGCATACGCCAGTCTCATAAACTGCGCATTTTCTAGCCCGCGTATCGAATGAACCACTTCATATTGAACTTCTTGAGGCAGGCTGGTGGAAAGGCCGTTGACATAAATTTCTTCGGTTTGACGGCCTTCGGGTTCGAGATAAATTTGATGCCGCGTTTTATCCGCAAATTTGACCACTTTATCTTCAATCGAAGGACAATATCTCGGCCCAATTCCGGTAATGCGCCCCGCATAAAGAGGGGACAGATGCAAATTTTTCCGGATTAATTCATGCGTTTTTTCATTCGTATAAGTCAGATAACAGGAAAGCTGATCGCCTTCTAATTTTTTTGTGCGAAATGAAAATGGGGAAGGAGGATCATCTCCTTTTTGTTCTTCGGTTTGCGGCCAATCAATGCTTTTAGCGTGAAGCCGGGGAGGTGTTCCGGTTTTGAATCTGACAAGTTCAATGCCTGCTCTTCGAAGAGAATCGGAAAGCCCCACAGCCGGCTGTTCTCCGCCGCGGCCGCCCGGATAATGAACTTGCCCCACATGAATTAAGCCCTGAAGAAATGTTCCCGTGGTAAGAATGACGGTGTGGCCGTGAAATTCTTCGCCCGCTTGCGTGCGTATGCCGTAACACTTTCCGTCCCGAATAAGAATTTCAACCGCTTGGCCTTGTTTCAAATCGATATTTTTTTCATGTTCGCTTTTCGAACGCATATAAATTTGATACTCTTTTTTATCCGCCTGGGCACGCGGTGCCCATACGGCCGCGCCTTTTGAACGGTTCAGCATTCGAAATTGTATTCCGGTGGCATCGGTCGCAAGCGCCATTTCGCCGCCGAGCGCATCGATTTCGCGCACCATATGGCCCTTGGCGATTCCTCCGATGGCGGGATTGCAGGACATTTTCGCGATGGAATCCAAATCCATGGTGAGCAGTAAAACTTGAAAGCCCGCCCTTGCGATGGAAAGGGAGGCCTCGACCCCGGCGTGGCCGGCGCCGACAATGATGGCGTCATATTTTTGTGTGTTCATAGTGTTAGTTCGTAGCGAAAGGATTTATCGCGCGATGCCGTACGCGGTTTTCATTTTACCGTGGCGGCATCGTAATCAGTCTGATTGGTCTTCGTGATGCAGCACAATCACCATGCGCTTCACAAAAGTCTGATGAATAATTGAAAGCATGTTATTCAAAAACCAATAAAGTACGAGGCCGGAAGGCATTTTGTAAAAAATAAATCCGAAAATCACCGGCATAAAAGCAAACATTTTGGTTTGTTCGGGCGTAGCCCCGGATTGCGGAGTTAATTTTTGCTGCCAGACCATGGAACCGATCATTAAAAGAGGAAGAAGATTAAAGGCATCTCCCAAAAACGGAATGTTGAAAGAAAATTGGAAAAGCCGGTCTGGTTCGGAGAGGTCATGAATCCAGAAAATAAACGGAGCACCCTTAAGCTCGATGGCTTCATTCAAGACTTGGTAAAAAGCGATAAAGACGGGGATTTGAAAAACCATAGGAAGACACCCCGCCATGGGATTGACGCGATTTCGCCGGTAAAGCTCCATCATTTCCTTGTTAAGGCGCGCCGGATCTTTTTTGTATCTTTCCTGCAAGGATTTCAACTTCGGCTGCAGGGCCTGCATTCTTTTCATGGATTCAAAACTGATATGGGTCAAAGGCGTGAAAAGCAACTTCAAAATCAAAGTGAGGATGATGATATCCCATCCAAAATTACGCGTGTACTGATGGCTGTACTTTAAGGCCCTCAAAAACCAGATTTTGAATAAGCCGAAAAATCCGCGGGAGAGCACGTCTTCAAAACCCACGTTAAAACTTTTCAAGGTTTCATAGCGCTGGGGACCGGCATAAATAAGAAAAGATTGTTCGGCGCGCGAACCCGGTCCGAGAGAAATGGGCTCAAGCCTGAGATCGGCTTCCATTTTTTCCTGATCCGCATGGGCTTCATTGGCGATCGCTTTATAATCGGGCTTGATCAACAGCGCGAAATATTTCCGTATGTATCCCGCCCAAAGAATTTCTTTGGAAACAGAAAATCCTTTTTTGGCGATATCATGCTGATTCCGCGTTTCGATTTTTTCGGAAGTCGAAACAACCCCTTCGAACATTTCATGCTGAAGATTCTCGACTTGGCCGTACAGCATCCCGTAATGAATCTCCAAAGGAAAATGTTTCTCCCGGACAGAAAGATTTTCCACCAAAACCCGGAGATGAATGACCGGCTTTTCGGGGTCCACTTCATATTCTTTGGTGATGCGGTATTCTCCCTGTTTTTCAAAAACAAATTCAAACAGCCCGTTCATTTTATCCGACCGGTTGAGCTTGAAAACGGTCCGGGTCAAATCCGCGTCTTCATTCACTAACCGGATGCCGAAAAGACCGGGCTCATTTCCTCCCACGCTCTCATAAAAAAGTTTGTGGGTAATGGCTTCCTTTCCTCCTTCGCCTTTATACCAAAGGCGCGTGACGGTACCTCCGAGGGTAGAAAACTCCGTTTCGTAAAGATCATTTTCGAATCGAAGGACAGAAGGGGCAATCGGTTTCTCCAAAAAGGGCCCTTCGGGGGCGCTGATGGGTTTTTGTTCCGAAGCGATTTGCGGATTAGGCTTGACGACCGGTTCTTGGACTTGAATCGCTTCGGGTTGAGGCGCCGGGGGATTAATCCATTTAAGAAAATAGGGATAGCCCATAAAAACGAGCATTAAAAAAATCAGGGCCAGCCAATAATTTTTATCGAGATTAGGTTCTTGATTCAACGGGATCATAGCCTCCAGGATGAAAGGGGTGGCAATTTAAAATCCGCCGGACAGTAAGTCCTAGCCCGCCCCAAAATCCTCTTTGTTTGAATGCGTCTTCGGAATAGGCGGAACAACTGGGAGAAAACCGGCAATGCTCGCCCCAATAGGGGGAAATAGCATTCCGGTAGAACCGTATCAATAAAATCGCAATCTTAGTCATGCTAAAATTTTTGCCTTTTCAAAAAGACTTTCGACTTCCTCGTGCAATGCCTCATAGCCGGGCACGCCGTTTTGGCGTTTGGCTTGAACGATAAGCGATACTCCCCGCAAAAGCCGGTTTTGATGCGTTCTAAAAATTTCCCGAAATCGCCGTTTCCATAAATTTCTTTGAACCGCTTTCGCAAATGCCTTCCGGCTGACCATAATCGCCAGCTTGGGCCGGCCCTGCACAAGACTTTGAGACTCGCGGCTCCGGTAAACCCAGACATTCAATAAACGGCCTTGAATACGATTCCCTTTTTTGAAAATCATCTCAAACGCCTTGGGCTTTGCGATTCTCTGCGAGGAAAGCAGGCGTTCATTCATGCTTTAAGAATAAATCGGGATTAAGCGCTTTCTGCCTTTTTTGCGGCGGCGGCGAAGGACATCTTTTCCGCCCCGTGTTTTAGTGCGGGCCAAAAAGCCGTGTTTTGTACGGCGTTTTCTTTTGGAGGGCTGATACGTTCTTTTCACAGGGTTACCTTTCTTGATCGAATCTTGATCTAAAAAAACTTAGTTTGAACTGCCGGTTGATCGCGGCGCGCGATTATACTAAAAATAGAAATAAAAATCATAGACATTTTGCGGCTCGAGAGTAAAATGTCTCACGTTTTATTCGAGGATTGATTCCGAAACTTCCTGCACGGCTTCGAAGTACAGAGCCCATGTTGATAAACTGTATATAAAAACTGCGGTCCTTGGTCAAGATTTTTGTTTAAACCAGCCCGCTGAAGCAAAAATTCGATTTTTTGTATTTGTAAGTATTTGTAATTAAAAGACTTATAATAAAACAGTAAATGTTTCTAGACCAGTATAAACTTATCTAACTAATTAATCTTTGTTTATTTCCTGTGGATAAAACCTTGATAGATCTTCCTTCCGCTCCCTCTGCAAACAAAGTCCCGGCCCCCAAAAAAAATGGGAATTGGGGCGCTTCGGCCTGGGAAAAAATTCGCCCTATTTTGGCGCGCGAGCTGAGCGAACAATCTTTCAAAACATGGTTTGAGCCCCTCAGAAGCCTTGAACTTACGGATTCTTTATTAATTCTTGCCGTGCCGGATAGTTACTACGGCCAGTGGCTGAAAGATCATTATCAGGATTTAATCACAAGCGCGGTCAAAGAGGCCTTCGGTAAACAGGTCGAAATTAAATATGAGGTCGTCAGCGTGCCGGCAAAACCGGTGCCTGTCAATGCGCCGGTCGAATCCTCGCCGCGCCCAAAATATCCCTCCGCTTCCGGGGATAGCGGTTTGAATCATAAATATACCTTCGATGATTTTGTGGCGGGACCCGGTAATCGTTTCGCTCATGCGGCGGCGCTGGCGGTTGTGGATGCTCCGGCCAAACAATATAATCCTCTTTTTATTTACGGCCCGGTTGGTCTCGGAAAAACGCATTTGATGCAAGCCATAGCTCATGCCATTATTAAAAAATCCCCGGATTTTCGCGTGCTTTATATTTCGAGCGAAAAATTTACCAATCAACTTATCACCGCGATTCAAACCCGCACCACCCAGCAATTCCGGGCCCGTTACCGGCATTGCGATCTTCTTTTGATTGACGATATTCACTTCATCGCCGAAAAAGAAGCGACTCAGGAAGAATTCTTTCACACCTTCAATACGCTTTATGACGCGCATAAACAAATTGTGGTTTCCAGCGATCGCCCCCCGCGTGATATCCCGGGACTTGAAGAGCGTTTGGTGTCGCGTTTTGCGTGGGGACTGATCACGGATATTCAACCTCCTGATTTCGAAACGCGCGTTGCTATTTTAAAAAAGAAAATGGAAAAAGAAACGGTGGTGGTTCCCGATGATGTGGCATATTTCATCGCGAGCAAAATAAAATCCAATATCCGCGAACTGGAAGGGGCGCTCATCCGCGTGGTTGCTTACGGAGAACTTACGCGCACAAAAATCGATTTAAAACTTGCGCAGCAAATTTTAAGCGCTTCTTTAAAAGAAGAAGAACATAAAATCAGTATGGAAAAAATCCAGCGCATTGTGGCGGCTTTTTTTAATTTAAGGGTATCGGACCTTCGTGCTAAACGCCGGTCCCGTTCGATTGCGCATCCCCGGCAAATCGCCATGTATTTGATCCGGCAGTTAACTTCTCATTCCCTTCCGGAAATTGGGGAATATTTCGGCGGCCGGGATCACACGACGGTGCTTCATGCCTTTAATAAGGTGGGGAAAGAATTCGAAGAAAATGCTAAAATCCGGCAGCTCGTAACCGAAATCACTGAATTGTTGAAAAGAGCGGAGTAGTTATAAACAGGTTTCAACCACTTTAAGTTGTTTCAAATTAATAAGTTAGGCTATTTATCCACAAACCCACAGTGCTTACTTTTATGACTACTGTTTTATTTTTTAATAAAGCAGAACAACAGCCGTAAGGAGTTTGATATGGAAATAACCGTACAAAAGAGCGAATTCTTCAAAGAGATCAGTTTGGTGGGGGGGGTGACGGCGCTTAAAAACAACACAATTCCAATCTTGGGAAATATTTTGCTCGAAACCACAAAAGACAAAACGCTCAATGTGGTGGGAACTGATTTGGAAATAGGAATTTCTACCCAAATCCCGGTAAACGTGAATAAAGAGGGAAGTATTACGGTACCCTCCAAGAAACTTCATGAAATTATTCGAGAGCTGCCTGAAGGTGAGGTAGAGATTACAGTTGCAAAAAACAATGCCGTAAATATTAAGGCGGGAAAAGCTTATTTTAAAATT